>CAMLYL010000050.1 GCA_946491665.1 uncultured Lachnospiraceae bacterium
GGAGCATGTAACAAAAATCGTAACGGATGAGAAACCGCCTGTAATGTATGCATATACAATTGCAGGGCTGGATGCGGAGCTTTGTCGGAAATATTTTGACATCTGGCATGATAAGGGCTGCAAAATAGTCGTAAAAGCATCCTTTATTGACGATGCAAAAATTGCGGCGGACGCCGGAGCTGATGTAATCATAGTGAAGGGCTGGGAGGGCGGCGGACATGTTACCTTTGAGGCAACAACTGTGTTAGTCCCTCAGGCGGTTGATCTGCTGGATGTTCCGGTAGTGGCCAGCGGAGGAATTGCGGATGGGCGTGGAGTGGCAGCGGCTATAGCCATGGGTGCGGAAGGATTTGAAATGGGAACTGCATTTATGGCGGCGGCCGAGACAACGGTACATCCCAATGTAAAGAAGGCGGTGTTGGAGGCCGGAGATATGTCAACGGTGATTACCGGATACAGCACGGACGAACCCTGCCGTCAGATTTCCAACAGTCTTGCAGATGAGATGATTGCTATTGAGACGGGAAATACAAAAGAAGCGGCGGCAGAGCTGCTCCGGCCGGTGGCGGAGAGTTCGCTGAAAAAAGCGATGGCAGAGGGGGATCTGGAAAGAGGAGCCGTTATGGCGGGACAGGTCGTGGCTCTGGTGAAGGAAGAGAGGACGTCTCTTCAGATTATTGATGATGCGATTGCGGAAGCGAAAGAGATTCTTGTACATATGAATGAATTTGAATTTTAAAGGAGAGGAGCACATATGAACAGAATTATTGTGAGTAAAGATCTGTGCATAGGATGTCAGATCTGTTTCAAATCATGTTTTATTGATGTAATCAAGTGGGATGCGGTAAACAGAAAGCCGGTGATCAAATATCCGGAAGAGTGCGTGCAGTGTGGATTCTGCGAGATGAACTGTCCGAAGAGGGCCATAAAAATGGAGCCGGATTATGAAAGCTATATGTTCCCCCGGGAAAATATTTTCACAATGGAATAGAGGAAAGGAGTATACATAAATGCTGAATTACATAACAGATTTATTAGTTGTAGGCGGATCTCTGGCGGGACTTGCGGCCGCAATTACAGCAAAAGAAGAAAATCCAGATCTGGAAGTTCTTTTGGTGGAAAAATATACGACCGGATATGCTGGAAAAGCCAACAGAGGCGCCGGAATCATGGATATGATCGGAAATTCTGCTCCGGAGGATTATGTAAAATATCATACTCATTATATTGGGGAATATCTCAACGACCAGGATGCGCTCCGTCAGTACGCGAATAAACTGGATGAGGGAGTGGCTCTGCTGGATAAATGGTCGGGCGGAAAGATTGATAAAAATGAAGACGGGACTTTTAAGACTCTGAAATGGCTGGCCCAGATTACAGGCGAAGATGAAAACGGAAAGCGGACTTTTGATGAGCCGGATCATTTTCCCTGGACTCTGGTTTGCGTAGAACTGGATTATCTGATTAATGTGAGAAGATATGCCCAGAAAGCAGGTATAAAGATTGTGGATCGTGTAGGTGTGGTAGATCTGTTAAAAGACCAGGATCGCATCAGCGGCGCTGTTGGATACAATATTGATACAGAGGAACAGGTGGTGTTTTCCGCGAAAGCAGTTCTGCTTGCCACCGGATCCCAGAATTACCGGGTAATGCCCATGTGGTCTCCCGGACGGGGAGAGGGGCTGGCGGCAGCCTGGCGCGCCGGCGCGCAGTTCCGGAACTGTGAATTCGGATCTTTCTACAACTGGACATCCCTGGATAATTTTGAGTCCAGCATGGGTGTGGAATTTGCGCTCTATAATGATAAGGGCGTCAATGTGGGAGCGCCTTTATGCCAGGGAGAGCACCCGGATGTAGACGCCAGATCTCTGGCGGAGTGCTACAAGCAGGTGATGGCAGGCAACGGCCCCATGCATTATCATCAGGATGAAAATCCGTTAATGCCTTATCTGACATCCTGTCTGGCCAGCAACAGCTATTTCAACAGACCCTATGCAGATGATTTCTGGGGAAGACTTTTCTTTAACGCTTATACCCAGCAGCTCAGCGATGTGGTAATTCCCGGTCTGATCGGTGAATTTTCCGGTCTGAAGGTAGATCTTGATTTTGCCACAACGGTTCCGGGATTATATGCGGCAGGTGATATCTGTTATGGAGGGTCTGCCACAGCAGGCGCAGTACCTCCTCCGCCGGGACGTGTCAGAGGATCAGGACTTGCTTTTGCTCAGTATTCCGGGCGGATTGCAGGCGCAAAGGCGGCTGAATATGCAAAGAATGCTGCACAGGGACAGATCAGCAATAATGACGTCAGAGAAATAGATCAGCGTTTTATGGCTCCGAAGAACGGAAATGGAACGGTAAAGGTTATGGACTTTATTCCGGAAATCCATAAGGTGATACAGCCTCTCGGAAACAGCCTGTACAGAAAAGAAGACCGGATTTTAAGGGCAATTGACCGGATTGAGGAGTTGAAGAAAGCAGTTGTGAATGTGAAAGCGGATGACGCCCATAACTTATTCGGGGTCAATGAAATCCATTCCATGCTGATCTGCGCGGAATTGTTCTTCCGTTCATCGCTGCTCAGAAAAGAGACCCGGGGATGGTTCCAGAGAGAGGATTATCCGGAAAGAGACGATTCTGTGATCAAATGGTATACCATGCAGAATATTGACGGAAAAATGGTCAGCGGAGAAGAGATTGTGCCCATAGACAGATATGTCTATAAACCGGCGCCTATTACAGATTAAAGGAAGGAGAACAGAGTATGAATCCACAGGACAGAAAACCAATCGGCCTGACAGCGGAAGAAAAATTAAGTCCGATTGCAAAATATTATACAGAAACCCTGGCGGCGCCCACGAATCCCGCCGCACTGGCCGCGCTTCTGGCGGGTCCCATGAACCCGAAACTGGCAAAAACGCCTTATGAGATGACAAAGATGCTGCTCCAGCCGGGGTATATGGAGGGAGAAAACGGATACTGTACCATGGAGGATGGCGCGGGATATCTGGCGGTCAACAACAAATTTCCGGGAGTCACCCTGGATATGATCAAATGGTGGTTTGCATGGCATCCACTGGAGAGCATCCGTTATAAAATCTGGAATCCTTACTGTCATCCTTATGCAGCCATTGCAGATGTGGACCGCGAAAAAATCCAGAATCCGGATATCCCCATTGAAGATAAAATTGCGGATGTGGTTCACTTTGTCTGTGAGGACATCGGGGCGGGATTACAGGATATTGTCATTCATTTCCGCCCGGTGGAGGAGATTGGATTTACGAAAGAGGAACTGGCGGCAGCTCACGCATATGCTGTTGGAGGATATGGTCTTGTGGAGAACCGTGAAGGGGAAAAGGGAAAAACTCCGGCCATTATGATCCACTACTACAGAGAGACCGGAGATGGCATTGAGTCCAGAACACGATTCTGGCTGGGTTATCGAATCATTCAGGGGAAAATGGTAAAGATCCTGCCGCCTGGTGTGCGAGTACCGGACTTTGTGGCAAAGGGGCTGGCTCTGCATAATGTGGAAGAGTATTCCCATCTTGCCAGTATTTTGCCGGATGTATATAAGGAATTTGGAAACCAGCCTTTATAAAACAGAAAAGGAATCGCTGACTGTAAAATGTAAGACAGGACAGCGGTTCCTTTTTTGTGATGAAAGAGAGAAGATAATCAGTATTTCATTCTGTCCGGGACTTGTTTTTTATGATCTGATTTGTTACGCTGTCTGATAAGAACAGGAACGAGGAATGAAGTTATGGAACTGCAGGTAAATATTTTAAAGGATCCGGCTGAACTGACAAAGACACAGCCGTTTCAGATAGACAATCTTCTGTGGGGGACAAAGTCAATCCCCGGAACTTCCGGGTATATCGGATTCATTCCGGGCGATGGTTTTTACCTGAAGCTGATCTGCAGGGAGAAACGGGAGGATGCAGTTCTCTGGAGAAATGAGGAAAGCATTCTGCTGCTGCAGCTGTATCGGGAAAAATGAATGGACGATTTCCATGCGCCTGCCGCTTTTTGTTCTGGCGGATATTTATGGCATTTCTGATCTGAAAGAGGGAAGCCGGTTTTCCTGTAATTTTTATAAAGTGTGTGAAACAGAAGGGGTAAAAAGGCATTACGCTTCTTTTGCGCCGGTGCGGAGTGAGACCCCGGATTTTCACCGGCCGCAGGATTTCGCGGAGGCTGTGATCAGAGAGGAAATCCGGGATGGGTTGCAATGTCATGCCGAATGGATTAAAATATAACGGAACAGAAATCAGAGCTGGCTGCGGGACAGAAGACCGGCAGCATGAAAATGGAAAGGAAGTATTTGTTATGATTAAAGCGGCATTTATTTATGTAGCCCCGGGGCAGGATCCGGAGAAGCAGAATGCAGTGATCCCTTCTGATGATCTTACTCTGTATGTGGTGGGATGCTCCACCTATGATCAGGCGGAGAAAGAGGCAAAACGTCTGGTAAATGAGGGAATCGGAGCGATCGAACTCTGTGCAGGATTCGGCAATGAAGGAATTGCCCGGATCAGAAGGGCAGTAGGACAGGAGATTCCGGTAGGAGCGGTGAAGTTTGACTATCATCCGGCATTTGGATTTAAGAGCGGAGACGAGCTGTTCCAGTAGATAATTGAAAGTTTGAGAAGAGAGACCGTGCGCTGGCGGTTCCCCGGAGGGGACTGCAGGCGCGCGGTTTTTTTTATTTGGTTTTACGAGGATTTTACCGGAATATGATAGTAAATATGACAGTTGGCAGTTATATTTATTTTGTGAAATTATGTCAAAAAGAAGAGAATGCAGCGAGGAATGTAAATGGAACAGGAAAAAGGGGAACTTCTGGAAGCGATACAGAGAGAGTATGAGGAGATGTATCTGACAGAGATCTGCAGCGAGATGATTGATGCGGTGATTCCGGGACTCTGCCGTATCCGGGAAGATATGGCGGAACGTTACGGACGCCCGGTAGTACAGTACATAACCAGCCGGATCAAATCACCGGAAAGTATCATGAATAAGCTGATCCGGAAGAACAGGAAGGTGACAGTGGAGAAGGCGGTGGAAACCTTTAATGATCTGGCGGGAATCCGGGTCGTCTGCTCCTTCCAGGACGATGTGTATCGGGTGAAAAAAGCGGTGGAAAAACTTCCGGTGATCCGCGTGGAAAAGGTGAAGGATTATATTGCTCATCCCAAAGATACAGGATACCGGAGTATCCATATTATTACGAGAGTAAAGGCGGGCGGAGACAAAAAAACAGGATCCCGCGGAAAAGCGTTATCCTCCGTTCGCCTGGAAATTCAGATCTGTTCCGCCGCCATGAATTACTGGGCAATGCTGGAGCATCAGCTCAGTTATAAAAACAGCAGGATTCATGCGGAGGAATATGAAAAAATTCAGGAAAAACTGAAATCCTATGCGCTTCAGATTGCAGATATTGATAAGCGGTTCCTGCGGGTGAGAAAGAAGATTGAAAAGCTGTAATTCCGCAGGCAGGAACCGAAAGCCGGTCCGGCGTTCCCATGGAGGGTATGGGAGAATTCTGCGGAATACAACAAATCTGCCGGAAAATACTTCTGTATTCTCCGGCAGACTGCTGTTTGTTTGAGTATAAGGATATATAGAATATCTGAAACGGAAAGCTATTGTTCTGTCCGTATCAGATAGAGGAGACTTCCGAAAAATCCGATCGCTGTTCCTGTGATGCCGGAAACAGTCAATGCGGTGGAAAAAGCATGTATCATTGACATACGGAGGAGAACACATCCCGCCAGTACCACTAAAAACGGCGGGACTGTCCATGATAAGGTTGATATGAAGATGAAAGAATAATATGCTCTTTTTCTGTTTTTACATTTGTTTTTTGTAAGCTGCAATATTCTGCGCATATTTCTTTCACCTCCCCGGGAAGTTTTTCTTCCTTACGAAAGTATTATATTACAGGGCTGTAAAATACAAAGCATCGCTCTTAGAAATCTGCGTAAATTTTTTGTATGGCGAAAAGGAGGATGCCGCGCTGTCGGAAAGCGGGTTTTCTGCTGTTTTTCCGGAAAGATTATCAGAAAAGATTATCAGAAAGGCTGGACAGACGCCGGAGATTGTACTAAAATGGAAGCATATTTCATATGGATATTGAAAAGGGGAGCTGACCGGGAGCCGGCTGAGAGGAAACTGAGATTGGTTTCGACCCGTAACCTGATTTGGGTAATGCCAACGTAGGGATATGACGATTGTGACTGTAAACGGATATATCCTTACCGATATATCCATTTTTTTGCGGTAAATCAGGGGCACCATTTTTTGCCGCGGTAAAAAACGTACCTGTGTGGTATGGATTGCAGAATCTGCAAAGGCGCCGGAACGTGATGACAGGACAGACATTCAGACATGTTTGGCGGGGGAATCTGCGTCCGGAGGCCGGCATGGATGAATGGAGGGAATGTAAAATGAGAAACTACACAACACAGATGGATGCCGCGAGAAGAGGCATTGTAACGCCGGAGATTCAGATTGTGGCGGAAAAGGAGCACATGGAAACAGAAAAGCTGATGAAGCTTGTGGCGGAGGGAAAGGTGGCAATTCCCGCCAATAAGAAGCATACCTGTCTGAATCCTGAGGGAATCGGCAGCATGCTGAGAACAAAGATTAATGTAAATCTCGGCGTGTCCAGAGACTGCAAGGATTATGATATTGAGATGCAGAAGGTAATGAGCGCTGTGGAGCTGGGAGCGGAGGCGATTATGGATCTGTCCAGCCACGGAAATACACAGCCTTTCCGTCAGAAGCTGACCAGTGAGTGTCCGGCCATGATCGGAACTGTTCCGGTTTACGACAGCGTAATCCATTATCAGCGTGATCTGGCGACGCTGACTGCTCAGGATTTTATTGATGTAATCCGGCTTCACGCAGAGGATGGTGTGGATTTTGTGACACTTCACTGCGGAATTACCAGAAAGACCATCGAGCAGATCCGGAAGCACAAACGGAAAATGAATATTGTCAGCCGGGGCGGAAGTCTGGTATTTGCCTGGATGAGCATGACCGGAGAGGAGAATCCGTTTTATGAGTATTATGATCAGATTCTGGATATCTGTGAGGAATATGATGTAACGGTTTCTCTGGGAGATGCCTGCAGACCGGGATGTCTGGCGGATGCCACGGATGTCTGCCAGATTGAGGAGCTGGTTCGCCTGGGCGAGCTGACAAAACGCGCCTGGGATCACAATGTTCAGGTGATGGTGGAAGGCCCCGGACATGTGCCGCTGGATCAGGTGGCGGCAAATATGAAAGTACAGCAGAGTATCTGTATGGGAGCGCCTTTCTATGTATTAGGCCCTCTGGTGACAGATATTGCTCCCGGATATGACCATATCACTGCGGCAATCGGCGGAGCGGTGGCGGCTATGAGCGGAGCGGCTTTTCTATGTTATGTGACGCCGGCGGAGCATCTGGCGCTTCCCAATGTGGATGATGTGAGACAGGGAATTATTGCTTCCAGAATTGCGGCGCACGCGGCGGATATTGCCAAGGGCATTCCCGGAGCCAGAGACATTGATGACCGGATGGCGGATGCCCGCCGTAATCTGGACTGGGATGAGCAGTTTGCCTGCGCGCTGGATCCGAAGACAGCCAAGGCGATCCGCGACGACCGTCTCCCGGAGGATGATCACAGCGATACATGCAGTATGTGCGGAAAATTCTGTGCCGTTCGCAGCATGAACAAAGCCCTCTCCGGAGAATACATCGATATCTTATAATGCAAGGGGATCAGAAGTATCCCTCTCCCGTGCGTGCACGAGGAGAGGGATACTTCTGAAGCCCCGCCAGAATATGAGGAAGGAGTGGGGAAGGGACCCCACGGATTCCGAATATTCTGTAGGATTGCGGGAGCGCAGGGCGCGGAGCAATCCGTGTATTATATAAGAAAGCAGAGAGAAGCGGCTCCCGTGCGTGCACGAGGAGAGGGATACTTCTGAAGCCCCGCCAGAATATGAGGAAGATGAAAGTGAGTTATTTTTATGAGTAAGACAACTACAGTCGGAGGACATACGAAGAATCGTTTTGCGACCCGGAAACTGGCAATGGCCGGAATTCTGGTTGCCATTGCTGTGGTCGGAAGCCTGATCAGCGTTCCGGTGGCAGGCAGCAAATGCGCGCCGGTGCAGCATATGATTAATATTTTGTCTGCAGTGATCCTGGGACCGTTCTGGGGCGTGGGAATAGCATTTTGTTCCAGTCTTTTAAGGAATCTTCTGGGGATCGGAAGTCTGATGGCTTTCCCGGGCAGTATGATCGGCGCTTTGTGCTGCGGAATTATGTACAGACTGGTGAAACGGCTGCTGCCGACCTGTGTTGCGGAAGCTCTCGGCACAGGTATTCTGGGCGGGCTTGCCGCTTACCCGGTAGCGAAATATGCGCTGGGGCTTGAGCCGGGAGGCATGGCCGTGTATATGGTGCCGTTTCTCATTTCCACTGTTGTGGGGAGTATACTGGCTTTTATCCTTCTTGTTATTTTGAAGAAAAACGGTGTTCTGGGGCAGATTCAGGATACGATGAATTCTTAAGACGGAAATGAAATATGTTATTAAGGGCTGTCCGGAGAATGTTTTCCAGGGCGGCTCTTCCTGTTATCAGACCGAAATAATATTTTTGTTTCAGAGGGATTGCGCAAACATGATCTACAGGATAAAATAAGGGAAAAATGGAAGAGGTCTTCAAACATCTATCAGGCATACGGCCGGAAAGGAGAACGGACATATGGGACTTATCAGAGCGGCATTGAAATCAGCGGGAGGTGTGCTGGCGGATCAGTGGAAGGAGTATTTTTACTGTGAGGCGCTGGATGCGGACACGCTGGTTGTGAAAGGTCAGAAGAGAAGCGGGAGACGTTCTGCAAATAAAAAGGGGAGTGACAATATTATTTCCAACGGTTCTGTTATTGCTGTGGCGGACGGACAGTGTATGATCATTGTGGATCAGGGAAAGGTTACGGAGGTTTCTGCCGAGCCGGGAGAGTTTGTATATGATTCTTCCACGGAGCCTTCTGTTTTCTGCGGAGATCTGGCGCAGGGACTGGCGGATACGTTTGAGAATGTGGGCAGACGATTTACCTTTGGGGGAGAGCCGCCCAAAGATCAGAGAGTCTATTATATAAATATCAAGGAAATCGTCGGAAATAAATACGGAACAGCCAATCCGGTGCCTTTCCGGGTGGTGGACAAAAATGTCGGCCTGGATGTGGACATTGCGATCCGCTGTTTCGGCGAGTACAGTTACCGGATTGTAGATCCGATTCTGTTTTACACAAATGTCTGCGGAAATGTGTCGGAAGCGTATACGAGAATGGAGCTGGACAGCCAGTTAAAATCAGAGCTTCAGACTGCGCTTCAGCCGGCTTTTGCGAAGATTTCGGAAATGGGGATCCGCTATTCTGCTTTGCCGGGGCATACGGTGGAGATGGCAGACGCACTGAACGAAGTCCTTTCAGCGAAATGGAGAGATTTAAGAGGTCTTGAGATTGTTTCTTTCGGTGTTTCTTCCGTGAAAGCCAGCGAAGAAGATGAGAAAATGATCAAGGAACTGCAGCGCAATGCTGCTTTCCGGGACCCCAATATGGCTGCGGCGCATCTTGTGGGAGCTCAGGCATCCGCCATGCAGTCGGCGGCGTCTAATCCGAATGCCGGTCCAATGATGGCTTTTGCCGGTATGAATATGGCAGGTGCGGCCGGCGGAGTGAATGCGGGAGATCTGTATGCCATGGGACAGAAGCGTGGGCAGCAGCCTTCCGCTCCCCGGACGGACGCTGATGTATGGACCTGTGTCTGCGGAACCGCGGCAAGCGGCAATTTCTGTCCGGAGTGCGGCAGAAAACGGCCGGAGCCGCAGCAGGCAGGATGGATCTGTCCTTCCTGCGGAACAGTAAATAAAGGAAAGTTCTGTCAGGAGTGCGGTGCGAAAAAGCCGGAGGGAGCGCCTCTGTATAAATGTGACAAGTGCGGCTGGGAGCCTGAGGATCCGGCGCATCCGCCCAGATTTTGCCCGGAATGCGGAGATCCTTTTGATGAAAGTGATATCCGGAAACAGTAAAGAAGGTCTGGTGAAAGAATGCGTCTGACAACGTTGTGTTATATCGAAAGAGACGGTGCATATCTGATGCTGCACCGCACCAAAAAAGAAAATGACCAGAGTCATGATAAGTGGCTGGGCGTCGGCGGCAAGTTTGAGGATGGAGAAAGCCCGGAGGAATGTATGCTGCGGGAGGTTTTCGAGGAAACCGGTCTGATATTGAAGGACTATGCTTTTCGGGGGATTGTCACCTTTGTTTCAGACCGCTGGGAAACAGAGTATATGCATCTGTTTACTGCTGCAGAATATGAGGGAGAGCCCGGGGAGTGCAGCGAAGGCGTACTGGAATGGGTGCCGAAGGAGAAGGTGACGGAGCTGAAACTGTGGGAAGGTGACAGAATTTTTCTGGAGCGGTTGAATGAAAGCAGAGATTTCTTTTCGCTGAAGGTGGTATATGAGGGGGAGACACTGAAAGACTGGAAATTTTTTGATTGAAACGGCTGCTGCAGGCGGCAGAAAACAGGTACAGGAGGCAGATTTGAGTAAGTACGATAGTTTAAATGAACAGCAGAAGGAGGCCGTTTTTCATACGGAGGGGCCGCTGTTGATTCTGGCGGGAGCCGGTTCGGGGAAAACCCGCGTTCTGACCCACCGAACCGCCTATCTGATAGAAGAGATGGGAGTGAATCCTTATCATATTCTGGCGATCACCTTTACAAATAAGGCGGCAGGCGAGATGAGAGAGCGGATTGATGAACTGGTAGGTTTTGGATCAGAGAGTATATGGGTCAGCACCTTTCATTCTACCTGTGTGCGTATTCTGCGCAGGTACATAGACCGTCTGGGATTTGATAATAATTTTACCATCTATGACAGCGATGATCAGAAAACGGTCATGAAGGACGTATGCAAACGTCTGCAGATTGATACAAAAATGTATAAAGAGAAAATGCTCCTGAATGTGATTTCCAGCGCCAAGGATAATCTGATCTCTCCGGAAGAGTTTACTTTGAATGCCGGCACGGATTATAAATTGCAGAAGCAGGCGCAGGTCTACAGAGAGTATCAGCAGGTGCTGAAAAAAAGCAATGCGCTGGATTTTGACGACCTGATTGTGAAGTGTGTGGAGCTTTTTCAGAATGATGAGCAGGTGCTGGAATATTATCAGGAAAGATTTCAGTATATTATGGTGGATGAGTATCAGGATACCAATACAGCTCAGTTTCACCTGATTCGGCTGCTGGCCGGAAAATACCGGAATCTCTGTGTGGTGGGCGATGATGATCAGTCTATCTATAAGTTCCGGGGCGCAAATATCAATAATATTCTGCATTTTGAGAAGTATTTTCCCGATGCCGGAGTGATTAAGCTGGAGGAGAATTACCGTTCCACGCAGAATATTCTGGATGCGGCCAATGCCGTGATCAAAAATAATGTGGGCAGAAAGCCGAAAGCGCTCTGGACCCGGCAGGAGGCAGGGGAAAAGATTATTTTCCGGCAGCTCGATACGGCTTTTGAGGAGGCGGAGACGATTGCCTACAGCATCAGCTCATTTGTGCGGAAAGGAACGTACCGGTATGGAGACTGCGTAGTCCTTTACCGTACCAATGCGCAGTCCCGTGTGCTGGAGGAGCGGTTTGTCAATGAAAATATTCCCTACAAGATTGTGGGCGGCGTAAATTTCTATGCCAGAAAGGAGATAAAGGATCTTCTGGCGTATCTGAAAACCATTGACAACGCGGTAGATGATCTGTCGGTGCGGAGAATCATTAACGTACCCAAAAGGGGGATCGGCGCTACTACAATTGCCCGTGTGCAGGAATATGCGGCAGAGCATGACATGAGTTTTTATGACGCTCTGAAGGTTGTGGAGGAGATTCCAACGATTAAACGGGCAGCCGCTTCCAAAGTGAGGCCATTTGTAACCTTTATCCAGTCCATGCGAAGCAAGGTTCCTTATCTGTCACTGGAGGATCTGATGCAGGAGATCATAGAGGAGACAGGGTATGTGGAGGAACTGGAAAAGGAGGAAACAGAGGAAGCGCAGGCAAGAATTGAAAACATTGACGAACTGATCAGCAAGATGGTGAGCTACAGCGAGTCAGAGGAGTTCCCGACGCTGGGAGGTTTTCTGGAGGAGGTGGCGCTGATCGCGGATATAGATAATCTCGAAGAGGGAAGCGACTATGTGGTTCTTATGACATTGCACAGCGCCAAGGGACTGGAATTTCCCAATGTTTATATGTCCGGCATGGAAGATGGACTGTTTCCGAGTTTTATGACGATTACTGCTGATGACCCCATGGAAATCGAGGAAGAACGGCGTCTCTGTTATGTGGGAATTACCCGTGCGATGGAGCACCTGACCCTCACCAGCGCCAAAATGCGTATGGTCCGGGGAGAAACCCAGTATCATAAAATTTCGCGGTTTGTGAAGGAAATCCCCTCCGGGCTTCTGCAGGGATCTGTCCGGTCGGAACGGATTCCGGAAGAGCCTTTTCAGGAAAGCTTTGAGTACGCCAGACGAAACTTCGGCCGGAAGCCCTACGGCGGAGCCTATGGACAGCAGGAGAGTGTGTCAGCGCCTTCATCCGGCAGCAGTTATGACCGTGACCATGTTTTTGATCTGCAGAAGCCGGGAGGAACAAAGACATCGCCCTATGGGCAGTCCAATCCTTATGTAAAGGCTGCGAGATCTTTTGGAAATGGAGGAAAACTTTCGTCACTGAACTATGAAGAAGGTGATCGTGTCAGCCACGCGAAATTCGGGGAGGGAACCGTAACAAAGATTGTATCCGGCGGCCGGGACTATGAGGTGACCGTGGATTTCGATCAATTTGGAGTAAAGAAAATGTTTGCATCGTTTGCAAAATTACATAAACTGTGTTAAAATGAGCGCAAGAGTTTTGGTTGAATACCTGTCCGGACAGAGAAGGCGTCAAATGTTATGGATGATATGGCACCAGCCGGGGAATACTTTTAGGGAAGCGGAATGTTCCGGCAGAAGGAAAGGATTCACCATAGGTTTTTAAAAATTCATACAGGAATAAAAATGAATTTTGAAAGGAGAAAAAGGCGTGAGTAAAATGGATGAATTAATCGGCGCAGCAAAATTTTCAAACCTGCTTTCTAAGAAGGAAGAGAGCGACAGACGCTCCAAACTGCTTTGGATCATTGCTATCGTAGGCGCTATTGTAGCGATAGTAGTTATAGCAAACCTGATCTACAAGTTCTTTGCCCCGGATTATATGGATGACTTCGAGGATGAGTTCGAAGATGAATTCGAGGACGACTTCTTCGATGACGACGAAGACGAATATGACGAATAGCATTGAGCAGTGCAATTTCAGGAAAAGAGCCCTTGCAAGCCAGCTCGCTGAGCTTGCAAGGGCTCTTTTCCTGAAATTATAGGGCGAAAGCCCGGCAGCGAAAGGCGAAGCCTTGAGCTGGCACTGCTCAATGCGAAGCGTAAAGAGAGGAAAGCAAGCCAGCTCGCTGGATATTACATAAATGATGAAGGAGTTTTTGTATGAAGAAAAACCAGATTTATATAGGGACCATTGAAAACGTAAAGTTTCCAAATAAAGGCGTTATTTCCGCCAGTTATCCCGCCGGGATGAATGAGGACGGCGCTTATTTTCCGGCTTCATCTCAGCCGGAAACGGATTGTCCTGTGACGGTTAAAAATGCGATTCCCGGACAGAAGATCTGTTTTTCCGTAAAGAAGAAGCGGAAAGGAAAGGCGGAGGGACATTTGCTGCAGCTTCTTGAGAAATCGCCATTGGAACTGGAAACTGCCAATTGTCCGCATTTTGGCATCTGCGGCGGCTGTAATTATCAGACGCTTTCCTATGAGGAGCAGCTTAAACTGAAATCTGCTCAGGTGCTGACGCTGATGCGGGAGGCGGTTCCCAATGCAGATGAGATTTTTGAGGGAATTAAGGCCAGTCCCCGTCAGTTTGGATACCGGAATAAAATGGAATATACTTTCGGAGATGAGAAAAAGGACGGTCCTCTGACTGTGGGAATGCATAAGAGAGGCGGTTTTTATGATATTGTAACTGTGGATCAGTGCAGAATTGTGGATGGAGATTATCGAAAGATTCTTTCCGCAACGCAGGAATATTTCAGGCAGAGGGAAACTTCCTTCTATCATCGAATGAAGCATGTGGGTTATCTTCGGCACCTTCTGGTGAGGAAGGCTGTAAAAACTCATGAGATTCTGGTGGATCTGGTAACTACAACACAGGAGCAGCCTCAGGAGGAGATGCTTCTGAACGGATGGAAAGAGACACTACTGAATCTTGATCTGGATGGAACCATCGCGGGAATTCTTCACACAAAAAATGACAGTGTAGCCGATGCGGTAAAAAATGAGGGCACAGAAATTCTGCACGGACAGGATTATTTTTATGAAGAACTTCTGGGACTGAAGTTTAAAATTTCTCCTTTCTCCTTCTTCCAGACAAATTCTCTTGGCGCGGAGGTACTTTATGATACAGCCAGAACGTTTATCAGAGAGTCGCTGGAGGCAGACGGGCAGAGCCTGGAAGGAAGAGTGGTTTATGATCTGTACAGCGGCACCGGAACCATCGCCCAGATTCTGGCTTCTGTTTCGGGAAAAGTGGTAGGTGTGGAGATCGTAGAGGAAGCTGTGGAAGCCGCCAGACAGAATGCGGCTCTGAATCATCTGGAAAACTGCGAATTTATTGCCGGAGATGTATTGAAGGCGCTGGACACCATAGAGGAAAAGCCTGATTTTATTGTACTGGATCCGCCGCGGGAGGGGATTCACCCGAAAGCCCTGAATAAAATCATTGATTATGGTGTGGATAAGATGATTTATATATCCTGTAAGCCAACCAGCCTGCAGAGGGATCTGGAGATTCTGCAGGAGAGGGGATACCGGGTGGAGAGAATCTGCTGTATTGATTTATTTCCGGGCACAGTTCATGTGGAGTGCGTAGTATTGATGTCAAAAGTCAAAGAATAGAATAGTGAAAAAGTGTAGAAAACAAGGGATTTCCGGGAGTCGGGGCTTGTCAGGGGACAGGCTTCGATTTCCGGATTTTTTCATTTTACGGGTAAGTGGGAACTGGTCTACTGTGAAAAATGGCTGAGAGTTGAGTGGTTGATTTAGATATTAGGGGTGTTGAGTTGACAGGTTGGATAAATGGTATGTGGAGTTGATAAGTTTAATGATTAAAATGTACCAGGACTAATATCATTTCATATCGTAAAGAATATTGAAAATTTGTCGTATATAGGCGGATCCGTTATTTTAGACACCATGAGTTGCATAAGACAAACAACTTGTTGACTGCAGAATTTCCAAATTTTAATTAGTACTTTATGGAGCATATGACTATCGTTAACTGATTTACTTTATCTGGAGTAGAACATACAAATGACAGGAAATAGTATTAAATAATATAAAACAATGTAAAACCGCTTGATAACTATTGGGGATCCTGGTATAATCCAAAATGACTTATTAAAATGAGTTCATTCGGAGGTGCAGAGATGACAGATATCAGTAGCGATAAATGGATAGGCCTTGAAGAGGCTGCAGAGTACTTAGGAATTAAGCCTGGAACAATTCGAGATTGGATTAGAAAAGGTAAGAATATACCTGCACATAAAATTGGGAAGCAATGGAAGTTTAAATGTTCAGAGTTGGATAATTGGGTATCCAGTGGCAAAAGTGCAATGGACTGATATGAAAATATTGCTTGGGAGGGATTGAAAAATGTTAACTAAAACTCCACAAGAAATAAGTAGAGAATACTATCAGTTTGCTGAGAATTTTATACAAACAGATTTTGAAGATGAAAAATTTCTTGGAAAATTTTATACTGATTATGATATAGCAAATAAAATGATGCAGATATTGTGCAAGAACTATATTCTTAATCTGTTTTCTTCAGATATTCGTATAATTGATCCGTTTTGTGGAGATGGAAGACTCATAATTTCGTTGTTGGCAGAATTGCTGAAAAACCCTATGCTTTCATGCAAAAAGATATTTATATCGATTTGGGATATAGATGACGTAGCAGTTAAAGAGGCCAAGCATGCAATTGAGGGTTTCTGCATTAGTAATAAAATGCAATATGAAATTGATTTTTGTAAAACAGATGCCTTTGTTGAATGTGAAAATATTCAGGGAACTTATGATATTTGCGTTACTAATCCGCCTTGGGGCTTATTAAAACCACAAAAGTTATTCAGTAAGAGCAATGGAAAAGACGTCCTTAATAAATATCGGGAAGCCATTGAACAGTATGATTTGTTTATGAAGGATGCGTTTTCATTATCACAGCCATCTTCTAAATTTGGAAAATGGGGAACAAATCTTGCTCGTTGTGGAACTGAAGTAGCATTAAGACTAATAAAGCGAGATGGGATATGTGGCATTGTTTCTCCGGCATCTTTGTTTAATGATCAGGTTTCCAATAAACTTAGAGATTGGATTTTTGAAAAATTCAAAGTGATCAATATTTCTTATTATCCGGCAGAACTTAAGTTATATGGTAGTGCAGATATTTCGAGTGTTACAATAGTTATTAAAGGTGGAGAAACTGATCAAAGTCTTAATGTCAGAACATACAGTAACAGAGACACATATAAGGAAAAGAAAATAGACAAGGCTGTTTTTGAGTATATTAAACGTACTGGTTATTGTATTCCGTTAAAAACTGGAATTGAAGCTATACCGATAATGATGAATTTGGAGCAACTACCTTCAACTAAAGAATTTTGTGATAAAGCTAATCTGCATTTTACACGTGAATTGGATGAAACGAGAGTAAGGGAAAAGTTACTTCCTGCAGGTAATATTGAGTTTGCAAAAGGATATATGGTAGACAGGTATACTTTTACAGGTGACAGTTTATTTCTCAATGAGGATATGGTAATCCCGCCACAGAGTTCATACATGAGTAAGGTTGTGTGGCGTGATGTTTCGCGCGATTCACAGATAAGGCGAATAAAGGCTACATTATTACCACCAGGATATATCTGCGGCAATTCTCTGGGTGTGATTTGCGGAAATGAGACTGACTTACCAAGCCTTAAGATGCTTCTTGCTATCATGAATTCGATGGTGTACGAATATCAAGCTAGAAGTATGTTAGTGTCTAATCATGTGTCTGCAGGTATAGTAAAACAAATTCGTGTTCCCCAAACGGATATGGTAGCTGGTATTGTAGAATTAGTGGATAAACAGCTACACGGTGAAGATGTTGAAGACGCTATTGAATTGGCTGTTGCGCAGCTATATAATCTTTCGCCTAATGAATATAAAATAATCGTAAATTCATTTGATTTGGACGATAAAAAAAGAACACATATTCTTCGACAATATTGTGAAAAATATGAAGATGGAGAAAAAAGAACTATGATTTTCAATCACTATGCATCATCATTAAGCCAACTGGATATGCAAGTTATAAAATATGTCCCACCCGGAGGAAATTGGAAGAATATTCCAGAAAGCGTACCATCACAGCGGTTGGCACAAATTCGAGAAAGTTACAAAGCTGGAAAAGGAAGCCGATCTACATATTACGGTAGATTGCGTCCAGAGATGCCTGCATATACAATTAATACATATTTCAATCGACCGGGAAATGGATGCAATATACACTATGAGCAAGATAGAACTATTTCTCAAAGAGAAGCAGCTCGTTTTCAGAGTTTCCCGGATTCATTTGAATTTATTGGATCGATTGGAGCAATAAATAATCAGATTGGAAATGCGGTTCCACCACTACTGGCGTATCAAATAGCTAAAAACATACCATTTAAAGGGCAGTTTGTTGATTTGTTTTGTGGGGCCGGTGGTCTTGCTCTTGGATTTATATGGGCAGGATGGACTCTGATTATCGGAAATGATATCGATAGGTATGCCATCGAAACGCATAAAAGAAATCTTGGGGGCGAAGCCATTGTTGGTGACATTAATAGTAAGGATGTTCACGACATAATAGTAAAAAAGGCGATAGATGCAAAGAAAAATAATCCCAATTTACCATTATTTGTATTGGGAGGTCCACCTTGTCAAGGCTTCTCAACTGCTAATACGCGAAGAGGAACGGAAGATATGCGTAATTGGTTGTTTAAATCATATGTTAGTATAGTTAATGCTATCAAGCCTGACGGTTTCGTATTTGAGAACGTTCGTGGAATTCTCAATTTGAATAAGGGACAATTTTTTGAAATGATTAAATCTGAGTTAAAAGGATGCGTTGCGGATATCAAGGTGAATCAAGTTAGTTCAGCAAGCTATGGAGTACCACAAAGGAGAGATCGAGTAATCATTATCGGTGGAAATACCGATTTTGTGCAACGTTTTAATATGTGTGAAATATCTTGTGTTCCCAAGAATGGACAACTTTCTTTACTCCCTCCTATTATTGGAGCGGAAGATGCAATCGGTGATTTGCCCCCACTGCAACCAGGAGAAGATGGGAGCAGTTACAATTATAGATTCCCAGCCGCAAATCCATACCAGAAGTTTATGCGTGGACTAATCACAGCAGACGAATATCTCAAAAGTTATTACTGATAAATGATACCGACCATCTGCGTCTCTTTGTAGATGGTCGGTGTTATATTTATTTATTCGTCAAATATTTCTCGCGAGTAACGTGGGTCATCCCAATTGGCAGACAGTTCTTGAGCAACTAATTCCATAATCTGTGTTATCAGATTTTTAACATTAATGAACTCTTTAGCCTGCTTAATTGTACCATAATCTATAGAAGATAGGAATTTTTCAATTTCAGAATCCGCGTGATCTTCGTCAGACAGAGCGGTAATCAGTTCCTTATTTTGTTTCTTTAATTCATTGTTACCGTTATCAAGAATGTTAAACGCCAACTTTTTTAAGTTCTCTATCTGAGGATTCGTATAGATGTAACCGTTGCGGTTTTCTTTCTGAGCATATTCAGCAAGAGAAGAAAAGGCAACCCGAATTTTCCTTGTTTTTTGGATGTTTACATATCGCAAAGTGCTTGCCTTCTGCGAAAAAGCCACAGTTACAATTTGGTTTTCAATCTTTGTAGATCCAGGGATAATATCATAGTCATAGTCTGCATATTCCAGATTGAGGAGTGAGAGCAGGAACAAATATTCACCTCTATTAATAAAATCTGCCAAGAGCATCATAGCTATATTACGATTATCGCGCATAACTCGACTTAGTCTCAAAGCTGATTCCTTATCAGTTACTCTCTCTTTACATTTTTGCCAAATAGGGATTGCATACCAAGAGGCAACGGTTTCTCCATTTTTTTCGACTTCAATTAAATGACGGACGTCTGAATAATACATTCGATTGTTTTTGGCACTATTACAGGATTTACAAAGAAGTTGGAACTCTGGCCTATGGCAGAAACCGAGCGAAATAGGTCCAATATGATCTGCACTACAAGGACGAGGATGGCGTCCACCATTCCCTTCGTTTGCACAGTGTTCCTTTTTCATGTTTGAATTAGAGCTAATGAATCCCATCAATTTGTTCGCCGTAATCCAATTACCATCACTCCAGTTCTCAAAGGCTCGCCTATCAGTTGAATAAGAAGCAAGATTCTCCTTTGATCGACCCTTATCCGCTTTAGAGCGGCAACAACGATTAAAAGTATGAAACCCATCAAGTCTGTCAGGAGCATTTGACATGGTTCCAGGGCTGAGCATACTTGGTTCCTTCGGAATATAACTATGTTCAATCCAAGATGTCCAAGATGAAAGGTTATGAGGCAAATCAGGGATTTCTTTTACCTGAGTGCATTTCAATAACTGTGGCAATGCATTATAGGCGTCATCTCCATAGGTATCTACAAACGATGTAATAAAGTCCAAAATGTGGGTTGTTTCTTCCATTTCTACGGAGCCGTCATAAAAAGAGAGCTTTTGCACCCTTTTCATAAAATTTGAAGATAGATAGCAATATCGAATATCCATTATCCGACCACAGACCTTACACGGATGCAATTTTGTAGGATGAATGATTTTTGCAACTTTGCTAATCCATTTGTCTTCGTCTGTACTAATTCCTATTTCTGATGCTTTTTTAACCCACCACTGATATCTTTTGTCATGGGAAAACTGAAAGATGCCGCTCCCTCTGTTTGATGGCGTTTCCCATTGAATAGTACCATCTTCGTGACGCAAATCCGGCATCCCAGCGTATGCAGGATGATTAGCTATTTCTTCTTCATATTGAAGAAAAGCTTCATTAGCTTCTAAATTTGTCCTCTTATTTCCTTTAGTTGCCATTCTTTTATCCTCCGCTTACTTAAAAAGGTGAAACTCGTTTTTCGTCATTCCGGCATCCAATGCTTTATAGAAAAAACGAGATGCAATAGATGAATAGGGTTTCCATTTTTTACATTTCGTACAGACGGCTTTTTCGCTGCAATCGTTTGTTTTATAGACCCAACGATAAGTTTGTAAAAAAGCACCATCTTCCACAGGAAGAATATCGGGACGATCTAAGACAAATATAAGGACCATCTTCGCTGTCCACGTTCCAATACCATGCAGTTTGGTAAGGGTCGCTATCACCTCTTTATCGGAGCGTAAATTCATTTTATCAAAGTCAAGGTCGCCGGAAATAGCTGCCTCCGTAATAGCTCGGATACATTTGACTTTTGAGGATGATGTTCCTATCCCTCGGATTTCACTATCACTAAGTTTACTGATTCTTTCTGGCGATATATGGTTATCGCACAAAGTTTCTAGTCGGTTATAAATTTTTTGACCCGCTTTCACAGATAGCATTTGTTCAATAATTTCATGGATAAGAAAAGCGTACGGGTTCTCATGGTGAGGAGTATAGGTAATAGGACCTACCATGCGGATAACCTTCTCTAAACGTTTGTCTTTCGAACATAAATATTGAACAGAGGGGGTGTCCATATCGAGTTTTATAATATTGGGCATCAAGTGACCTCCCTTCATTCATCAATTGTCTCAAGTATATCTTCGATATGACAATTCATCGCCTTACAAATCTTAAGAAGCACATCCGTGGTAATGTTTGCACCTTTGCTCAGTTTGGCAATAGAGGCTGTACTCACGCCGCTTTTTTCTGCCAAGTCGCGTTTGTTCATATTTTGGTCAATCAGCATTTTCCATAACTTGTTATAACTTATTCGCATCGTCTGCCTCCTGCTCTTGATTAATAAGCAAATTATGTAAGATCATTGATCTTCCGGATTAAAAACCTCGTTTAAAAGACCGTATCTACCGTCTTGCTTGTTCCGGGTAAAGCGAATCACATGGACTCCTTTTTCCTCATTCTCAGAGGGAATAAAGGGCATACGCTTTGCCTGTTCGACAATAATTATCTGCCTGTCATGGGCATGGGTGATAAGGTATTCGATAAAATTCTGTTTAATGGTATCACTCTGTTCTTTATGTTCTGCCTCGGATAGCTGTGTCAAAGATGAGTCAACAGCGTAGAATCCTGGCGCAGGCCGCCCCAGTTCCATGAGATAAGCACTCATTGCAAGGGTGGTGATTGTGTTCAATATACCGCAGAAGCCGCCGCCCATCGAAACAGATTTCTTGAGTCCTCCAATCTCGATATCAAAGTTCTCCATATTTAACCTGGCTGTTTCTGCGCCGCCAACTTTAGATGCCTTTAAAATTTCCCGTAATTTTTCCTCAAAGCCGTGAATGATGTCGTAGCCATAATCGTCAAAAATACTGTGCTTTTGAGGTTTCGATGTCTCTTCCGTTTCTTTACTGAACAAATCACTTCTATACTGGACTTCATCCTGCCGGACAATTTCCAGTTCGTTTGACAGGCGCATCAGCTTGAGCTGCTTTTCCAGTTCCTCCTCAAATGCAGAGAGCTTTGGTCGCAATTGTTCTGAAATCAAAGTATCGATAGCATCCTTCCGTTCCTCTAATGCACGGATATTTGCCATAATTTTTTCCTGTTGGCGTGCGACACTATGCTGTGCATCGTTCAGTTCAGTCAAATGCCGTTTAATCTTTTCAAGTTCAGCAGCAGAGGCATCGATAAAAGTCGTATCATAGGTTCGCTCAGTTTCTTCGCCGCAAACCGGGCACTTGACTTTTTTCCGCACAGGGGAAGCACTTGCAGCGCCTTCAACGATGAAACCGATTCTCCTGATATCGGATTGATATTGCCGCCGCAGGATAGCAAAATTATGCCCTACGGTTTGGGACTCGGAAAGTTTTCCGTTCCATTCATATATTTGCGACATAATTTGCTGGCTCTCTTTCGAGGCGGCATCCAACTGCGCTTGCAGTTCAGAAATCTCTTTTTGTACCCGCTCAACGCTTGCGTGAGGACTCGTGATTTCTTCAGAAGAAAGTGCCTGCTCCAGTTTTTCGCGTCTGACAGACAGTTCATTCACTTTCTCTTGAATGTAGCCTATCAGGGCTTTTTTCTTCGCGGCACTGATTTTGGGGTCTTCCTCCGCCTCCAGATCATCTGCATCCTGGCCGGTTAATAAATAAAGTAAAACGGCGGCGGAGGCTGTAGGTCCAAAGCTGCCGGGAGCTAACAGTGAAGAACTTTCCCTTGCTACGTCAGCCTGGCGGATAAAAAACAGGTGAAGCATACTTCTCCATGTCAGTTCCTGGGTTTTTGAGCCTGTTTCCGCTGAACGCACAGAGTGAGGTTCATCAATGCCCAGCAAATGAAGATATACGGCATTGATGTTCTTTTTCGCATTGTGGTTTACGCTATAAGAACCATGATCAACGGTAGGATCTGTACCGCTGACGCTGATTTTAGAGCCACCGATTTTACGCTCTAAAATCACGGTTCCCCGACCAGTAGCCAAATGAAGAGAAATACAGTTATAGCCATAGCTGTTATCGACGATCTTGGAGGGACGATTTTTCTTTGGTGTAAATCCAAATACATAATCTATGCAGTCCATCACAAGACTTTTTCCGGTGTTAGAAGGTCCTAAAACAAAGTTCAATCCCGGCCGGAAATCAATAACGGACGATTTATGCCCTCCGCCAGACACGACGAGTTTTTCGATGTAGAATCTATTCATGCCTGACCTCCTTCTAATGATTGTATGGTAAGCCGACTAATTTCCCGGAGCATCAACTCGGTGTTTGCGTTATCAAAACTTTTTATTACAGTTTGAACCGCAATTCTATATTCATTGGCATAGTTGCTGGTCAGCTTTTTACAGATGCTCTTACCGGCACATGTTATGAAATATTTGTACCCTGTTGGAGCAGGCTGAAACCGAATGTTCCCATCCAGTAAAAGCCCTTTTAGGGCAGAAGAAACGAGAAGTTTCCTTGCGGGATATTCGCTGAATCTATAGTTGCTGTAGCCATGAAGGTTTTCGTCTAACAGTCCAAAATCAGCCGCATAGACAGAAATAAAATCAACTGCTCCGATCTGTTGCTCATCCAAAGTTGCCCCGTGTGCCTCATTCAACAGCAAAAGAATACGGAGAGAAATTTCAAAGGTGGAGCCGAGCGCAGGAGTGTTCATTTCTTTTGCCTCCTCTTTACCCATACCAATTTGCCGTCATTTACGAGATGATGGCATACGCCTTTTTTAATTTTTCCGCTGATCC
>CAMLYL010000051.1 GCA_946491665.1 uncultured Lachnospiraceae bacterium
GATGTGTGAGGAGCGTCAGAAGACCTTTAGTGTAACTTTTTTGCAAAGTTAGCAGAGAAGCAGGGGAAACGGATAATTGCGGAAGAACCTTTTGAAGCGGAATATTCATCTGACCCCAGTTCCGGATCGGCAGGGTCCATTTTTTGGTGGCCTCAAAAGTCGCCAGATAAAGCGCTTTTAAAAGGGCTGTATCGCTTGGAAATACGCTCCTCTGGCGGTTCAGCTTTCGATATGCATTCTGCGGAGTCCGCTGGGCTCCGCAGAATGCACCCTGCTTTACCCCATAACCACCATGCATTCTTTCTCACAAAATGCCATACCGTATTTGATAATTTTCTTCATCCCCCGGTGCTGCAGGCCGACAGCATACTTCCGGTCTTCAATCTGCTTCAGGGCCTCTGCACAGGCTGCTGCCAGGTCGCCATCGTTCGCGTATTTCAGTTCGATTACGATGCCGGTTCGCTCTGGAGTGCAGATGGAGATGTCGCTGTAGCCTTCGCCGGTTTCTGCATTGGATTGAATCAGCCAGCTTCCCTGACTTCGCAAAAGGCCCAGTACCATGCCGTGGTAGAAGTTCTCCTTCATACTCATTCGAACTGCGGTGTCCCTTACGCTGATGGAATCCCACAGATAGTTGTGCAGCATATTTTGGACAGTTAGTGGGTCGCCGGCAGGAAATGCTGCGCAGAATCGGTTGATTCTTGCGGAGTCCTCCATGGTCATTTTCTGAAACCAGTCGTTCACCAGATCAATGAATAGTTCTTTTACCTCCCGGTTGGGAAGGGCCAGTCTCATCAGCTTCCCTGATAAGCGGTCTTTTTGTGTCAGATAGCCGGTCGAATACAGGACGCTCCATATGTTGTCTGTGGATTCATCAATATCCCGATAGGTCAGTTCCTGGCGGATGGGTTTTACGATGCTTCCCCCGTTGATCAGTTGTTCGATTTCATTTTTTGTAGTTTGATCCGCTTTTTTAAGAAGACGGCGAACAAGGTCGTTTTCGCTAGTGTTTGCCCAGTAGTTTTCAGGTTCTGCTTCTTTATCAGACAGTAAGGCATCGCAGTAATTGACCACATCCCAGGGGCAGTATACGCTGACTTTGCCGAAAAGATAACCGTCATACCAGTCTCGAATCACTTCTTTATAGGATGCTAAATCATAAAAATTCAGTATTTCCTCTATATCTGTATCGGTAAACCCGAAGTACTCGTCATAACGGGTATCCGAGATCGTGTGCACTTTTAAATTATTCAGGCCGGTGAAGATGCTCTCTTTGGAAATTCGCAGACATCCGGTAAGCACGGCGAAATAGAGAGCGCTGTTTGTCTTTAATGCATTGCCGAATATATTGCGGAGAAGAGATACCATTTCGTCATAATAGCCGGCCTGGAAAGCTTTATCCAGCGGGACGTCATATTCATCAATCAGCAGGATAACTTTGCGCCCGTAATGCTTGCATAAAAGCTGGGAAAGGATCTGCAGGCTGTCTGTCAGTACAGCATCGGTCATGTCATAAATAGCCTGACTGGTTGTCCCGATTTTGATCAGCCTGCGATAGGAATCAATTTCCGTTTCCGAAAGATGTTCGCTTTTCAGCAGAAACTGGAATCGCATAGCCTCTCTTCCGATGATGTTTCGAAGTGCAGCGCCTGCCATGTCGAAGGTCAGGCCGTCTGCACTTTTCAGGCTGATGGATATTACGGGAAAACGGCCCATATATTTTTCACAAAGGTTCTTCTCCCGCGTGATCTTCAGACCATCAAACAATGTCTTATCCGTACCGATTTCGAAAAAACACTGCAGCATACTCATGTTCAGTGTCTTGCCAAAGCGCCTGGGACGGGTGAACAGATTTACTTCTCCCCAATTCTCCAGAAGCTCTGCGATAAACATGGTCTTATCAATATAATAAAAATCATTTGTCCTGATTTTTTCGAAGCCATCGATGCCGATGGGAAGTTTTTTCTTCACCTTTTCCACATTCCTTTCCTGTGTCAACAGTGCCCGATGCACAAACAGACTGATTAACAGGGTATAAATTAACTATTATGGATTCACTTTACCATGAAGCTGTCAGACAGTCAAGTTTGGCCACAGTCATGGATTCGACATCTCCGCTTTTGATATGTGAAAAGTGTCTGCTTACCACATGTTTCGCCGATACTGGCAACAAGACATATTGACGGAACCGTTTTTGCAGGGTATAATTTTCGTGCTGTCAACAACCAGAAAACCCATAAGGAGACAGAACAAAATGAATTACAGAGAGAACTTTCAGCTCTGGCTGAATGATGATTTTTTTGATGAAGAGACACGCAGAGAACTGGCTGCGATTACGGATGAGAAGGAAATCGAAGATCGCTTTTACCAGAACCTGGAGTTTGGCACCGGCGGGCTGCGCGGGATTATGGGGGCAGGTACAAACCGGATGAACCGCTATACTATCGGCCGGGTAACGGCAGGCTTTGGGGATTATCTCCTGGACATGTTTGGGGCGGAAGCCTGCCGGGAGCGGGGCGTGGTGATCGGCTGCGATACCCGGCATAACAGTGAGGATTTTTCGAGGGTTACTGCGGATATTTTAAGCGGCAAGGGGATTCGTGTCTGGCTTTTCGACAGCCCCAGGCCGACGCCGCAGCTGAGTTTTTCCATTCCGGAGAAGAAGGCGCTGGCTGGCGTAATCATTACAGCCAGCCATAATCCGAAAGAATATAACGGCTATAAGATTTACGACGAATATGGCTGTCAGTTGGTTCCAGGGCAGGCCAGGCAGGTGATCCGCTATATTGACCGGATTAATGATTACCATGAAATCCCGTTTGGCGGGAATCCGGAACTGATTCAGCTGGTGGACACTACGGATGACTTTGTGGAGGCGGTGCTGAAGCAGAGTCTTTTACAGGATTCCGGTGCAAAGGAGGAGCTTCAGGTAGTATTTACACCCCTTCACGGAACCGGATATGTTCCGGTAAAGGAAGTCCTTCGGAGGGATGGCTTTACGCGGCTTGCGTTTGTAGAGCCACAGACACAGCCGGACGGGGATTTCCCTACGGTAGTGTATCCGAATCCGGAGGATGAACGGGCCCTGGAAATGGGGATTGCCCAGGCCAGAGAGAGTGGTGCAGACCTGGTCTTTGGTACGGATCCTGACTGTGACCGGATTGGCGCAGCGGTAAAAACAGCACAGGGTTATCAGCTTTTGACGGGCAATCAGACAGGGGCTTTGCTCATGGATTTTATCTTGAGGCATACGGAACTGGAAGCGTATGAAAAGCCTGCGGTGCTGAAAACGATCGTAACTTCGGAGCTGGGAGCAGAGATTGCCAGAAAGCATGGGCTGGCGGTATTTTCTACTCTTACTGGTTTTAAGTACATCGGGGAGAAGATCACACAGTTTGAACAGGCGCGCCGGGATGGAGATGAGATCCGCAGCTATACCTTCCTTTTTGGCTATGAGGAATCGTATGGATATCTGGCCGGGACTCATGCCAGGGATAAGGATGGAGCGGTTTCGGCGCTGCTGCTTTGTGAGATGGCGGCTGAGTGCCGGAAACAGGGAAAAACGTTGATTAACCGGCTGAATGAACTGTACGAGGAGTATGGATATTATCGGGATGCCCAGGACAGCTTTACGTTAAAGGGAAAGGATGGGCTGGACAGGATTCGCGGGATGATGAGCGCTCTGCGCGAAGGAGATTCTCCCTTTGCCGGCACGGCGCAGGTCCTGGATTATCAGGGCCAGGTTCAGGCGGAAGCAGGTTTTGGACTTCTGCCTAAGGCTAATGTGCTTAAATATGTTTTGAATGACGGTTCGTGGATCGCTGTTCGGCCTTCCGGGACAGAACCGAAAATTAAGATTTATTACAGCATAAAAGGAAGCTGCCGCAATGAGGCAGAGAAAAAGCTTGAAGAAGCGAGAGAAATTATACGGAAACAGTTGAATGTGTAAGAGAAAGGACAGCCGGCTATGATCGAGAGGATCATAGCCGGCTGTCTGTCAGTTTGCGGAATTCTGTCCGCAATAAAATCTTCAGAATATCCTCATAAATTAAGCACTTGAAGAAACTTCAGGGCAATAGTATACTAGGAAACATGAGTAAACTTGCGAAAGAGAGAGGAAAAACCATGAGAAAAATAGCAGTTGCAGGAACGGGGTACGTGGGCCTGTCTAATGCGGTGCTTTTAGCGCAGCATAATGAAGTACATGCCCTGGATGTGATCCCGGAAAAGGTCGAAATGATCAATCAGAGAAAGTCGCCGATCGTAGATAAGGAACTGGAAGAATATCTGCGGGATAAGCCGTTGAATCTGAAGGCTACGCTGGATCCGGAGGAGGCATTTACCGGAGCGGAGTTTGTGATCGTGTCGACACCTACTAACTACGATCCGAAGAAGAATTATTTCGATACCAGTTCGGTGGAGGATATTCTGGAAAAGGTACCGCGCTATGCTCCGGATGCGCTGATCATTATTAAATCGACGATCCCGGTAGGCTACACGAAGATGATCCGGGAGAAATATCATTCAAACAATATTGTATTTTCACCGGAATTTCTGCGTGAAGGACATGCGCTGTATGACAATCTGTATCCTTCCCGCATTGTTATTGGTGAAGATTCCGATCGGGCCAGAGAGTTTGTGGGACTGCTTCGCGAAGGCGCGATAAAGAAGGATATTCCTGTGTTATATACGGGGCTCACGGAAGCGGAAGCGATCAAGCTGTTTGCTAATACGTATCTGGCACTGCGGATTTCTTTTTTTAATGAGCTGGATACCTATGCTGAGGTTCGCGGCCTGGACACCAGACAGATTATCGATGGCGTGTGCATGGATCCGCGTATTGGTGATTTTTATAATAATCCGTCTTTCGGTTATGGCGGCTATTGTCTGCCCAAAGATACGAAGCAGCTGCTGGCGAATTATAAGGATGTACCGAATAATATCGTTGCAGCGATTGTGGATTCCAACCGGACCAGAAAGGATTTTATTGCGGAGCGGGTGATTGAGCGGAATCCGAATATTGTGGGCGTATATCGGCTGACCATGAAGTCGAATTCTGATAATTTCCGCCATTCCTCCATTCAGGGAGTCATGAAGCGGATTAAGGCAAAGGGAATCGAAGTGGTGGTTTATGAGCCCACCATGAAGGAAAGCGAGTTTTTCCGCTCCCGTGTGATTTCGGATCTGGATGAGTTCAAGCGAATCTCGGATGTGATCATTACCAACCGCTGGGATGATGTTCTGGAGGATGTGAAGGATAAAGTGTATACCCGCGACATGTATGGCAGAGACTAATCGGGAAAAGATCAGGAAGAGAGGAAGAACATGAAGATTACAGCCTTGATTATGGCGGGAGGACGCGGAGAGCGCTTCTGGCCGAAGAGCAGGAAAAACATGCCGAAGCAGTTTCTGTCTTTGACTGATGACGGGAAAACCATGATTCAGCTGACAGTGGAGAGGATTTCTTCTGTGGTGGATATGGAAGATATCTATATTGCTACAAACAAAGATTATAAAGAACTGGTTCGGAGTCAGCTCCCGGGAATTCCGGAGAAAAATATTCTCTGCGAACCGGTAGGAAGAAATACGGCGCCGTGTATCGGTCTGGGCGCCGTGCATATGGCGAAAAAATATGACGATGCCATTATGCTGGTGCTGCCGTCGGATCATTTGATCAAGTTTAATAAAATGTTCCTTTCTGTGCTGAAGGATTCCTGTGATGTAGCTGAGAAGGACAGGAATCTGGTAACGATTGGCATTACGCCTACGTATGCAGAGACCGGATACGGGTATATTAAATTTGATTCTCATGTGATGGAAGGGCGCGCCTATAAGGTAGACAGGTTTGTCGAGAAGCCAAGCCTGGAAGTGGCCAAGGAATATCTGGAAACAGAAGAGTATCTGTGGAACAGCGGAATGTTTGTGTGGAAGCTGTCTTCGATTTTATATAATCTGGAACGGTTTATGCCGGAGACTTTTGCGGGGCTGAAGCGGATTCAGGCATCGATAGGGACGCCGGAGGAAGAGGATGTTTTGCGCAAGGAATTTGCTCAATTCCAGTCCCAGTCTATTGATTATGGAATTATGGAAAAGGCAGAAAATATCTATACGGTTCCCGGGACTTTTGGCTGGGATGATGTGGGCTCCTGGCTGGCCGTGGAGCGAATCCGCAAAAGCAATGAAATGGGCAATGTGGTCAGCGGAAATATTATTACGGTGGGAACACACAACTGCATCATTCAGGGCGAGAAAAAACTGATCGCTACGGTAGGACTTGAGGATCTGGTCATCGTAGATACGGAAGATGCCACACTGATCTGTGCAAAAGACAGTACGGCGGATATCAAGAAGGTTCTGGAAAACTTGAAAATCTGTAACCGGGATGAGTACATCTAGGATATCGCAGGGATAAAATAAGCAGATATAAGAATAAATTTAGGGGGCTGTGGGATGAAGCAGTTAAGTGTTAAATCCGGAAAACAGCTGTGCCTGAGATGGTTGCTGAAAGCGATGGTGATTCTGCAGTTTTTGGCAATCATCTTTTTTAATTATACAAAGGCATATGATTTTCTGGATATGGATTCTGCGGGGGCGCTGCGGCATGGAGCAGAGATGTGGAGAAACGGCATCTTTCTCCGGGATTTTAATTATTTTTCATCGATGGAGATTGACTGTGCCGCTTTTTTGGCGGCGCCGGTATATATGATTACAGGGAATTATTCGATTGCGCTGGCAGCCGCGCAGGGGCTGGTTTATGCAGCACTGGTATGGGTGATTCATGACATCTTCAAAACCATATCCGCTTCGCAGGAGCAGTTTCTGCTGGCTGTATTTCTGCTCTTTACGCCGTATTCGGTAGGTCAGCTGGAGTGGGCGAATATGCTCTTTTTTTCTGCCGGGCAGTATGCTTTTCGTGTGCTTCTGCTGCTTTTTTTGACGGATCTTGTCTTGTATTGCGAATATAACAGAGAGAGAAACTGGAAGTTTGCAGTGAGAGTGCTGGCATATTCCTGCCTGAATTTTTGGACTGCCTTATCTGCGGGAAATTACGTGTTGTTTATGATTATATCGCCGTTTATTCTTTATGTATTTGTGGACTCCGTGGCAAAGCAGAGAATCCGGCTGCGTATGCGGACGGCCGGGATTATTCTGGGGAGCGGGATAATCAGTTTCCTGGGATGGATGGTGCATAATCATTATATGGGACAGTCTTCACGAAGTCAGCTGATGCTGATTCCGGCAGGAAAGTTTTTTGATAATTTGCAGAATTCTGTTACAGGAATTTTCATGCTCATGGGCGGTTTGGTCAACGAGGAAGGAAGAGCATTATTTTCTGCGGCAGGGATAATGTGCGTGCTGAAATTCGTGTTTACGGCAGGACTTGGCGTTTTAATCTGGATATGGATGAAAAAGAAGAAGGGGAGTATGCAGCTTCTTAATCTGGCTGGAATAACGGCATTTGTGCATCTGTGTGTCTTTGCGCTGACAAATACAAATTATGGGGCGGAGATCTTTGAGTATCGTTATCACATTTTATGGATAAGCATGATGCTGTTGTGTGTTGGAGTTTTGGCTGTTGAATTTGATTATTGTGGAAACATATGGGTTAAAAAATGTGTTCTCGGAGGAATTCTGACCGCGGCTGCGGCCATTAATCTGGGCGCGTTTGCTATCCTTTCCCATTGGGAGATCGACAGAAGCGCGGAGTGGTCATTAATTCGAACGGCAGAGGAAAAGCAGGCTCAGGCAATCTATCTGACTGGGGAAAGCGAAGAGAAGGCGTTCCTTCTTCGGGCGATGGATATGAATCGGTATTATGCGAAGCTTAAAGTGGATGGTGATAAGCATGTTATCGCTAACGGGAATTTTTACCAATATTTTGGAGATTATGGAAATGCCGGAGAAGGTACGCTTCTGGTCTGTAAGGAAGAGGAATTCCTGGAGATGCCTGAATATGTAAAACGGGTGTATGAGCCCTGCGCACAGATGGAAGACGGAAGCGTGGTATATTATTCCCGGGAAAATATCTGGGACGATGTGAGCGGTCTGCCGCCGGCATGCCTGGATGTGGCTGTAGATCTGCCTTATGCGCGAAAGTACCAGATCAATGGAGCGATTGATGAGAATGGATGGCTGGTGGCGGAAAGAGATTTTTCTGGATGTATTCTGGAGGGCACAGATCTGGAGTGTGATAAGGGAATTTATGACATAACGCTTTTCTATGCGAGTGAGGGCGACGCAGGGGAAAATGCAAGGTTTTGCATTCATTCGAACAGGGAGGCAAGTGTTTTGGCAGAAGCCGTGCTGCCGGAGGATAAGGAAAGTATTACGCTGAATGGAATTCCGCTGGAAGATGGAGAGAAGATTGCGGTGCAGGTGGTTAAGCCGGCGGGGGTGGATTTAAAGGTGGAGAAGATCAACTATCGGAGAGTGAAGTGTTTAAACGAACGATCAGCAGAATTCCCCGCAAATATCTGGTAAACTGAATATGATAGATCTAAGACAGACTCAACTGAGGGGGAATACAGATGGCAGGGATTGCGTTGCTTTTACCAGAAGAAGAAATGTGCCGGCAGGCAAGGAAAATGATTGATTCTGGAGAGAATCATGGAGAAAACCATATTATTTATATTAAGCAGACCAAGATTGATAATGTGGTGCTGGAGACAAAGAAGGCGGTTGCCATGGGGGCGAATATTGTAGTTGCCAGGGGCAGCCAGGCCTATGAGGTTAAGATTAATACCAACATTCCGGTTGTGGAGATTATGCTTACGGCCAGAGAACTGGGACTGGCGATTGTAAAGGCGAAGCGGATTGTTAAAAAAGAGAATCCTTTGATTGGAATTTTCTTCTGGAAGGGAATGCTGTGTGACACAGAGGATCTTGATGAATTGTTTGGAGTGAGAATCCTGCAAAAGGATCTGGATCGAGAGCATTCCTGGCATGAGATGATTGACCGGGCGGCTGCAGAGGGGATTGACTTCCTGATCAGCGGGGAAATGTGTGCCAGGTATGCCAACGAGAAAGGGATTCCGGCGATGGTGTTTCACACAACACAGGAGGCACTTCGTCTTGCGGTAAGAAGTGCGGAAAAGCTTTACCGCATGTCCTTGATTGAACGGCAGAACTACGCGCAGTTTATTTCTGTTCTGGACAGCGCTTTTAATGGAATTATCAAGACCAGCGATGAGGGAAGAATCCTCCTGATGAACAGGGTGATGGAACAGATTCTGGATATCCGTCCGGAAAAGGTCCTGGGAGAGTATATTGTAGATGTTCTCGAGGGACTTGACCGGGAGATTTTTGAACGTGTGCTCAAGGGCGCCATGGACAATTATTCAACTTTTATTAATACGAAGAATCAGGCGCTGGTGGTGGTGATTGAACCGATTGTAGTAGACGGGATAATCACCGGAACAATCGTGTCCTGCAATAAGATGAAGAGGATGAATTGGAACCAGGGAGAAAATGTGCAGGAGCAGTTTCTGCGCGGTTTGACGGCGAGAGGAAATCTGGATGAGCTGACAGCAAAAAGGCCAAGTCTTAAAGCTGCGGTGGACGCGGCCAAGATTTATGCCCAGTCATCTAGCCCGATCCTGGTTGTGGGAAAAACCGGTCAGGAGATGGAGGAACTTTGTCAGGGAATTCATAATTACAGTCTCAGAAAAGGCGGCCCTTTTGTGGTGATCAATATGGCAGGGATAGAGGAACAGGATCAGATGAGGATTTTGTTTGGTGAAGGGGAGAAGTCAGGAATATTGATTCAGGCCAATTACGGTACACTGGTTATCCGGGCGATTGATAAATTGACTCTAAATGCGCAGTACCGCCTTCTTCAGGCTATCCGGCAGAAGCGTCTCTCGATTTCAACGATCGATAATGATTATATTCAGGAGCTGGATATACGAATTATCGGATGCACTTCCAAGCGGCTGCAGGAAGTTCTGAAGAGTGGAAAATTCAGAAAGGATTTGTATTATCTGCTTCAGACCTTCCGTCTGGCAGTGCCGGACTTTTCAGACAGGAAGGAGGATGTTAGGGTTCTGGTTGGAGAGCATATGAAGAAATATATGAATTTATATGCCCGATATCATATTCTCACGGAAGAGGCCAGGGATATCCTGGTGAATTATAATTGGGAAGGGAATGACATACAGCTGGAGGCTTTTTGTGAACGCCTGGTTTTGACTGCGGGAAGGCGGAAGATAAGCGGGGAATATGTAAAGTATCTTTTAGATGATCTGTATCATGGAAAGGATGTGGAGAATGCTCTTCCTGCCGCAGAGCCAGAAGGAAATGTCGGGAATACGGAGCTTGAGCGGTTGAAGGAGGCTTTGGCCAATTACAACGGCAACCGGATTCTGACTGCAAAGGCATTGAATATCAGTACATCTACCTTGTGGAGACGGATGAAAAAGTATAGGCTGGAATAAAAAAGCTTGCAATGTGAAAGGAAAATGATTGATTTGACAGACAAATGAAAGGAATAAATTTCAACAAAGAACCTGTGCATGATTTGTGTAAAATGCCTGGTTCTTTTTTGGTTATCGTGCCAATTGCATAAAAATAAGAAAGCAAATATAATCATAAATGGATAAAACAAACAAGAAAAGAGAAAACTGTTGGTGGGAGGAGGTTATTCATGAAGAGAGAACAAAGTCTTCAGAACAAGGGAAAGAAAAGCAAATTGTATTATAAACGAGCGGCGGTGCCGTATCTGCTGCTCCTGCCGGTGGTGTTGTTTGTAGCATTATTTATGCTTTGGCCTATGGTGAACGTGTTTATTATGAGCCTTCAAAATTATGTTGTGATTAAGCCAGAAGACCGGGCATTTATCGGCTTGGCAAATTATATTGAAATTTTTACCAAAGATGATCTTTTTTATAAGGGACTGAAAAATTCAGCAGTGTGGGTGCTTGTCAGTGTGAGCCTGCAGACGATTCTTGGATTTTGGCTGGCTTTTTTGCTTAATAAAAAATTTAGAGGCCGAGGCCTTTGCAGAGCGCTGGTATTATCCCCCTGGGCTGTGGCAGGGGTTATGGTGGGAATCATATGGAGCTTGATTCTGGGGGAGACTTACGGTGTATTAAATGATCTCCTGCAGAAAATTGGTGTGATCGACCGGAATATTTCCTGGTTTTCCAGTGGTGGGAGAGCCATGATGGCCGCCATCATGGCAAATGTCTGGAGAGGGATTCCATTTTTCGCGATCAGCTATCTGTCAGCGCTTTCCAGCGTGTCTGATGATATTTATGAATCGGCTAAAATTGACGGAGCGGGAACTTTTGTCACCTTGTTCAGAATCACCATTCCGGTGATAAAAGATACTATCGTGCTTACTACTCTTCTTAGAGCGATCTGGACATTCAACGCGGTGGACTTAATATACAGCCTGACGAATGGGGGGCCCAATAATGCGACCATGACCATGCCTCTTTATATCATGTCCAAGTTTAAAGGAGAACTGGATTATGGTTACGCATCGTCTCTTGCAGCAATTGCCACTTTTATTATGATGATTGTAGCATTCGTTTATATTAAGGGAAGCAGGATGGGAAAGGAGGAGATGTATTGATGAATGTCAGGCAGAAAAGAAGGATCGGGAGAATCTTTTGGCTGTATTTGCTGCTGGCGGTTTTTATTGCGATTACCTTAGCTCCCTTTTATTGGATTCTGGTGACGTCATTAAAAACCAGTACAGAGGTATTTGCACGGCCTATTACGTATTGGCCCAGGGAACTTACCTTTGATAATTATCGATATTTATTTGTAGATCTGGGGTTTGACGGCTATTTTATGAACAGTCTGATTGTATCCATATCGACTACCTGCATTGTGAGCATTCTGGCGCTGATTGGCGGGTATGCAATGTCTCGGTATCGGTTTAAAGGAAAAGGGATGGTCTATGTACTGCTTTTGTTTACGCAGATGTTTCCGGCGGTTGTGCTGATGATTCCGTTGTTTGAGACTATGAATAAATTACGGCTGATTAATACCCTGCTGTCACTGATTATTACCTGTTCTGTGACTAACCTTCCCTTCTGTTTATTTATGATGATGGGCTATTACAATTCCATTCCGCGGTCACTGGAGGAGGCAGCCCAGGTAGACGGATGTTCTCTGCTGGGAGCAGTATTTCGGGTACTGCTTCCCACAATGCGGCCCAGTATAGTGGCTACAGGAGCTTATGCGTTTATCAATTCATGGAATGTATTTATCTATGCTACGGCATTTATAACGAAGAAAACAAAGTACACTATCCCATTGGCACTGAATATTTTTCAGGGGGAATTTAATACCAATTATTCAGGACTTGCGGCTGGCTGTGTGGTAGCGCTTATCCCGGTTCTTGTGATATTTGCGTTTATTCAGAAGAATCTGGCTGGAGGAGCCACCAGCGGTGCAGTTAAGGGATAGAAGTAAAGTCAAAATAAATCAAAAAGGAGAGAGTGTGATGAAAAAACGGTATGCGGTTCTTTTAACAATGGGTATAGTTCTGGGACTTCTGTCTGGATGCAGCGGCGGGGAGCAGAGCACGCCAGAAGCGCCTGCAGATACAGAAAAGGAAAACACTATGGAAGAGCGAGAAGTTGTGGAATTCTGGTTTCATGCAGCGGATGAAAATTCCAGTGCGCTTTATGAAGAAATTATGGACGAATTTAACCGCTCGCAGGACAAGTATGAGGCCAGGTATACGGGTTTTTCGAATAAGGACTTTCCGGACAAGTTTACGATGGCCATTGCCACGCAGACTATGCCAGATGTGGTAAGCCTGGGATTTTCAAATGTGATGACTTATGTGGCTCAGGATGCATTAATTGATATTAGTGACTATTTTAATGAGTGGGAGGGTTCTTCAAAGATAACCCCGTCTTTGGTGGAAACCCTGAAAGGAATTGGGAATGGCAGACTTTATGGCGTGCCTTATAATTACAATCAGGATATTTCCTGGTATAATACCAAATTCTTTGAAGAAAAGAATCTTACTGTGCCAAAAACCCAGAAAGAATTTCTGAAGCTTTGTGAGGAGTATGCAGACCCGGATGGCGGAACGTATTTCTATAGCCTACGAGGCGTAAAGCCCTATGATAATTTGCTGGGCTGGCTTTTTACTTACACGGATGGAGCCGGGTACGGCGGATCTTATTTTGATGAGAATAATCAGTGTATTCTTAATAGGCCGGAGTTTGCAGAGGCGCTGGATGCGTATGCGTCTATTTACAAAAACAACTGGGTATCAGGAGACTGTGTGAATAATGACTTTAATCAGATGGTGGCTGAATTTGGTTCGCAGACGGCAATGTATATTACCCACAACTCCTCATCCAGAAAAACTCATGAGGCGAATTTAGGTGATGGCAATTTTGCAGCGGCAAAGCCTCTGGCAAATGACGCAGGAAGATACTATACTTCTGCCATTCAGCCACAGATTTATTGCGTTACCAACACAAAGGGGCCGGATGGAGATTATGCAGGAGCTTTTGAACTGATCAAGTACCTTTCCAGCAAAGAGGTGGTGGGAAAAGTCGGAAGCAAGTTGGGAAGAATTGCGGTAAATTCTGACAATTTCGAAGATGACTGGTTTGTGAATGATAAATTTATGCCTCTTTATCAGGAAATTATTGCTGATGAAAATTTTGTTCAGATCCAGAATCCGTATTGGCTGTCCTCTTACTTTAACTTTATTAATACAGACATGACGGCTGATTTTCAAGCGGTTCTGCTGGGGGATATGACTTCTCAGGAAGCACTTGATAAGTGGGCTGAATTTTTGACACAGGAGCAGCAAGCATACCTGGAAAATACAAAATGACAGGATGGATGGGAATGGTTTTTACAGTTTACTTTTCAGATTATTTAAAGGCTTTTAATTCTATGGAAATGGAGAGATGGAATTATCACTGGGGCTGTGTGCTTATCGGTGCGAAATGTTTATATGAGATAACTGGGAAGGATGAGTATCGAGAAGCGGTATTAAATTTTGGAAGAAAGTATGTAGATGAGAATGGGGTAATCCAGGGGTTCTGTGCAAAGGAACAGAATGTTGATTTGATGGCAAGTGGGAGGCTCCTTTATTTTCTTTATGATGAAACAGGAAAAGAACGGTATCTGAAGGGAATCCATTTAATTATGGAAAACCTGAAAAATCAGCCTCGCACAAGTTTTGGAAATTTCTGGCACAAAAAGATATATCCCTATCAGGTATGGCTGGATGGCCTGTACATGGTACAGCCCTTTTACATGGAGTATGAGCGTCGGTTTAACCAGAAGAAAAATTATGAGGATAGCTTAAATCAATTCAGGAATGTGAGAAAGTATTTGTTCGATGAAAAGAAACAGCTGTATTATCATGCGTACGATGAAAAGCGGAGGATGATATGGGCCGATAAGAAGACGGGATTATCTCCCTGCTTCTGGCTCCGCTCCATTGGCTGGTATCTGCTGGCTCTTTGCGACTGCTATGAAATTGCGCAGGATTTGGATGCACAGGCTGTGCTGGGAACGCTGTTAAAAGAGGCAGTCCAGGGAGTATTCTTATATCAGGATAAAGATAGCGGGCTTTTTTATCAGCTGGTTGACCGCACCGACTTGGAGGATAATTATCTCGAAACCTCCGGCTCCGCTATGATGGCGTATGCGGTGATGAAGGGCTGCAGACTTGGGATTTTGGACAGTACAGCGTATTATGAGAAGGGAGTCCGAATTCTGGCTGCTTTGGAGGCGGAAAAGATGAAGGTTTCCAATGGAGAATTTCATCTTACCGGAACCTGTGCCAGCGCCGGATTGGGTCCAAAGGATGAGCGGGATGGGAGTGCGGAATACTATTTGAGCGAGGCGGTAAAGGATGACAATGCCCATGGTGTTTCCATGTGCATGATGGCGTACAGCGAATGGCTGAAAATGGAGGGGCTGCTGAATGACAAGGAGAGAGCGATTGTATAATCTGATCAATGGAAGGAAAGTGGATTATTGTCCTTCTGGTTTTTGGGTTCATTTCCCACAGTCCTGCAGACACGGAGAGCAGGCGGTTAAGGCGCACCTTGAATTTATGAAGCAGACGGATACGGACATCATGAAAGTAATGAATGAAAATATCCTATATGATGGTGAGACAAAAATCATGAGCTCCAGGGACGTGGGAAAATTCAGAGGATTCGGGAAAAAAGACCGGATTTTTCAGGATCAGATGGAAATCATCAGGAGAATCAGCGAGTGTTCAAAGGCAGAATATCCGATTTTGGCTACAATACACGGCCTTTTAGCGTCTGCTTTTCATGAAACCGGGTTTGCTGGGAATTTTACCAGTATGGGGTATTGTCTGGCTCTGTTCTGCCGAGAGCAGCCCAATGAGATGAAGCTGGCGTTTGAAATGATTGCGGAAACGCTTATGGAACTTGTGGACTGCTCTCTGGAAGCGGGAGCGGAGGGAATCTTCTATGCAGCATTAGGCGGAGAAAAACGGTATTTTACGGATGAAGAGTATCAGGAATTTGTGCTTCCTTATGAAAAGAAGATTTATGATTACATAAAAACCAGAACGAGATTTGACGTTCTTCATATCTGTAAAAATGGGATTGGATTTGAACGGTATGTGGAGCTGAAGCCAACGATTGTTAATTGGGGGGTTTATACAAATGGATTCAGCCTTACACAGGGCAGCGAGCTGTTTGCAGAAAGCATTATATTGGGCGGATTTCCGGATCGGCAAGGTGTTCTGGTGGATGGGAGCCGTGAGGAGGTCTTTAACCATACGAAGCAGGTGTTGAACGAAATGAAGGGGAAGCGGATGATTATTGGATCTGATTGCACGCTTCCCACAGAAATTGCATATGATCGGATCCGCTGGGTAGTGGATTCAGTGAAGGAGCTGGCTGAATGGAGATAAAGGAATGGCTGCAGGCTCACCGGGCAGAAATGATTGAAGATGTAATAGCCCTTACTGCGATTGAGAGTGTCAGCAGGCCGGGAGAAGAAGGATTCCCCTTTGGGAGAGGATGCAGGAAAGTGCTGCGCATGGCGCTTGCCATGGCGGAAAGATATGGACTGGATGTGGAGAATCTTGATGATTACTGCGGCAGCGCTGTCCTTAAAGGGAAAAGTGCCCGGGAGATTGGATTCTTTTCTCATTTGGATGTGGTGCCGGAAGGTAAGGGATGGGAGAAGACGAAGCCTTATCATCCAGTCGCAGAAGATGGCTGGATTTATGGGAGGGGCAGTGCGGATAATAAGGGACCGGCAGTGGCGGTTTTATATGCATTGCGTTATCTAAAAGAAAGCGGGATAAGCCTGAAGCATACTCTGCGCCAGTTTTATGGCTGCGATGAGGAGCGGAAAATGAAGGATATAGAATATTACCTGAATCATCGGATACCGCCGGTATTTTCTTTGGTTCCAGACTGTTCCTTCCCTGTGTGCATTGGCGAAAAGGGGAGGATTCGTATCATATGCGAGACGAGGATTTCAGATAAGATTCTGTTGCTTCAGGGCGGAGATGGGGAAAATTCTGTGCCGGAAAAAGCAGAAATTGTGCTGGATAGATTGGATGTGGAAAGGACGAATGTCAGCTGTCCGCCTTTTATTCGAATCGGAGAAGAGAAGGGGAAGCTCCGGGTGGAGGCTTCCGGGCGGGCGGCACATGCGGCTCAGCCAGAGGATGGTGAAAGCGCAGTTGTACTGCTGGCAAAGTTTATCTGTGAGAACGGCCTTCTGGATGCAGATGACAGTGAGATTTTCCGATTTCTATGGGAAGCGTTTCCTGATTTTTATGGAAGTGGGCTGAAGGCGGAATATGAAGATGAAATTTCCGGCCGTCTTACAGCGGTAGGGAGCAGCCTGCAGCTTAATGACAGGGTTGCGTGCCTGTGTATAGACATGCGGTGCCCGATTACTGCTGATCTGCAGGAGGTGGAGAAAATTGTTCGAAAGGTTATTGAAGGATATGGTTGGAAGATCTGCAGTTTCGAGGGCAATCCCGGGTATTATCGAGACAATGATGGCCGGGAGGTCAGGCGGCTGACGGATATTTGCCAGGAGGTTTATGGAAGAACTTTTGTACCTTACTGTATGGGGGGCGGGACATATGCAAGAAAGCTTCCGAATGCAGTTGGATATGGCCCAGGGCTGCCCTTTCAGAAAAAGCCGGTTCCATCGGGGCATGGAAAAGGTCATCAGCCAGACGAATGTGTGTGTGTGGAGAACCTGCTGTATGCTGCTGAAATTTATGTGAAGGCGATTTTGATGTTGGATGAGATGCTGGAATAATGAAAAAATGAGAAGGGGAGGTTGTGCCGCAGTTGCGGTACAGCCTCCATGTTCATCAATGATTTTTAGCATTCCTTTTTCACCATGAAAGCATACCTTCCGGAATTCCGTATTGAAAAACTCTTCCTGGATTCCGCTCATGAGGTTTATGCTGCCTATGAATACTGCGGACGGGAAACTATTACGCCCTTTATTGACCTCAATACCGGACATTTCACTTATAAGGACCCACCATTGATGAGGATGGCGTCCCGATCTGTAAGATGGGATTACGTATGTATAAAGAGGGATATCTTATCTGGAGATATTTCCTCAGCTACCGGAACAACCGGAGGATCTGCTCTGCCAATGGAGGCTTTCCTACTATGGGGGATCGATACCGTTGCATACCATGCTGACATATAGATCATAAGCCGGCTCTTCTTTAAAATCACGGGAAATGTTGTTTAAAATGTCTGACTGCAGCCCATCTGCCCATTCGGGCGGAAGATATTTGATGAGGACCTGGCGCTGCCGGACGAGCTCTTCTTCCAGACGGATGATGGTATGAGCCTTTGGAAGGCAGGCAGAGATGACGGATTGGAACGCCTTGCGGAGCATATAGAAAATATCCGTGGCGGCGGATGCGGAAGGAATGCTGCGGAATATTCGCGATGATCGGGAAATGCAAAAGGCTATAGAAATCAAAAAATGGAAATAACTGGATGACTTGCGCCGCAGCATTGTCTATGGTACAATAAATCTTAACATTATTGGTCACCATTAACAGTTCATGGAGCGTGGCAATGAAAGAAGCGAATTTTTGGGAGTATCTGAACGCAGAAAAAGAAGGGGAATCTATATATATTGGCATTGAAAAACAGGAGGAGGACTCCGAAGAGGATGAAATGCCATATAATGTGCAGAATATTCGTGTTGAACAGAAGATGATCACGGTATTCCAGATTGAGCATTGGATACAGCAGGGGATTCTTAATTTGAAACCAGAGTATCAGAGAAATCTGGTATGGGATTATAAACGAAAATCAGCACTGATTGAGTCGCTGATGCTGAAAATCCCCATTCCTGCATTTTACCTGGATGAGGACAAAGGCGGAATAAAGAGTGTAATTGACGGAATGCAAAGACTATCTGCAATTCACGAATTTTTAAATGATGGTTTTTCCCTTTGCAATATGCAGTATCTGACTGCCTGCGAAAAGAAAACATTCAGTCAGCTGAACCGCAAATTTCGAGCATATATTGAGGATACAGCATTGTCAATAAATATTTTGGATGAACGGTGTCCGCAGATGGTAAAATTCGATGTATTCCGACGGGTTAACACCGGGGGTCTTCCCTTGAATTTTCAGGAAATTCGAAATGTGATGGCAGTGCCGGAAGTAAGACAGTTTTTACGGGAAATGGCAGAGTGCAAGGAGTTTCTGAAGGCAACAGGAGGGAGGATCAATGATGTCCGAATGGGAGCCCAGGAGCTGTGCCTTCGGTATCTGACGATTTTATCTTGTTATCAGTGGGAGAACAGGGAACTTCAGCATTATTATGGACTGATGAAGTCAATGGATGCGGAGATTCTGGAATTGAATACCTGTCAGGCGGAAGTCCTTATGGATATTGTGGAGCATTTCAGACAGGTGATGGATTTATGTTACCTGATTCTGGGAGAAAGATCATTTTGCAAACCGGGTTCTCGGTTGATTAATAACTCTTTATTTAGCAGTTGGGCGGTTGTGCTGACAAGATATTTAAACAGGGAGACAGAGATCCGGAACAATGCGGAGGCTATTTTCCGGCAGTATTGGCGGGAATTAAATGAGAATATGACGTTCTATAATGCGATTACTTCATCGACAGGCACAAAGCGGCATCTGCTTGAAGCGCTGGATGTAATCCGGGGTATAGTAGAGGAGAATTTATGATAGAGCAGATAAAAATTGAAAATTTTAAATGTTTTCCTGAGCTGACACTTCCGTTAGCGGAGATGACTGTTTTGGCAGGCGCAAATGCTTCAGGAAAGTCCAGCATCATCCAGGCACTTCTTTTAGCTGATGGAACCATGCATAATAATGGGAAAATGATCGATGTATCATCCGTTATGAAGATCGCTATCGGGGATCCGCGCACACTGATTTCCCAGGAGCCCAAAGACATGGAAAAGGGCGATTTTTATATCGCATTAAAAGAGAGGGGACAATACAGGGAACTGTTCTATTATATTGACAAATTGTCGCCGTTGAAATTACTGGCTGACAGAGCAGGGGACGACTTAGTCAGCAGAGTATTTTATTTGAATGCGGAGCGCTGCGGTCCCAGATTATCATATCCGGCGAAAAGTGATGATGAAATTCTGAAAGATGGTTCCAATGCGGCATATTTGATTGACCGGGCTGATTTGGAAGGACGCAGGGTTCCGGCACTGCTGGCGCTCAGTTCACCTGAGTCCAAGTTTTCTGTTCAGGTAGAGCAGTGGATGGACGCTGTTCTGGGAGATATTAATTTATTTGTATCTACGGATCTGGGCAGAGCGGTTGCCGATGTAAAATATGCAAACGCGATGGCGAAACAGGGAGTTTTGCCATCGATGACAGGCTTTGGAATCAGTTATATATTATCTATTATCACAGCGGGATTATGGTGTGCATCCATTGAGAACGCCGTTCTGATTGTGGAAAATCCAGAGGCCCATCTTCATCCGGGAGCGCAGAGCAATATGGGCAAATTCCTGGAATTAGTTTCGGAATCCGGCGTTCAGGTTATCATAGAAACACACAGCGAGCATGTGATTGATGGAGTACGTCTGCAGGCAGCCTGGGGAAAGTCTACAGACAGGGTGGAGATATGTTTTTTCTCTTCATGTGAAGGAAAGATTCAAGAGAAACAAATTTCTTTAAACGAGAGCGGAGAATTGTCGGAATGGCCAGAGGGATTTTTTGATCAGAAAAGCCTTGATTTACGTAAGCTGTTTGAAATAAGGAGACAAAATGCACGTAAATAACGTTTTTGCTGCAGAGAGCCTGCGATATACGGAAGATAAGCCCAATTTACTTGTTCGCAGCGATAAAATTGCAGATTTTTCGGAGATTTCGGACTATTGTTCGAAGATTCAGGAGAATTTGCTGTATGATGAGGACAATGTATTTTATGAAAAGATTGAAGAAGGCATTGAATTTTGGGAATGGCTGTACGAACAAAAGGGCAGCGGCAATGAAGACGACCGCCGAATGCTGATGGAAATTTTCAGTAAGCAAAAAACAGCAGTGTATTTAGAGGAAGACGAAAATGTGCGTACGATAAATTGCGGATTAGGCAAGGATTCTGCGTGGGTTTCGGACGGGAAGACGTATGTGGGCAGAAGACGGGAAATCCTTTCAGAAATACAGAAACCGGATGAATATGAAGCATTTATGCATTCTTGTTTTTTGAACAGCTGTTTTGCTCCTGATATTTTACAGGGAATGAAATATATAGAGGATTTTTCTTATCACACAGAGGAGATAACGAAAAACCTGGCAGTATTAAATGATAAAGCGCTGAAACTCTTTTTGCAGTACCGTAATAATCTGAAAGAAGCAGAGCGCATCCTTACGTCAATGCTTTTGGAGTGCAGTGATGATCCAAACCATAGAGAACATTTATGGTTTCCGTTTACATATATCGAACTGCTGGATGGGGAAACGGTGAAACGGGAGAAAGCGGTATTGTGCGAACCGCATTTGAAATTAATCCGGAGGGACTCAGACCTGCGAATTTATTTTTGGTGGTGTGATGATAAAGTGGGTAAAGGCGAAAAAGTATTAGTAGGACATATTGGACGCCATCCCTATTGAGAAGCCTGGGGGAGATGCAGTTAAGGAGGCAGCGATGAAACAGCGTGAGATGTCTCAGGTGTGGGTGGTCCTTTTAGAATCACTGAATGAGGTTCAATGGAGAAAACCAAAGGAGAGTAAGCATTCTGCTGGAACGGAGGGCAGGGACGAGATCAAAGGAAAGCTGTCCTTGTTGTCTGTCTATATGAATGGGGATGACCTCAGTCAGAAGACCAGAGAAGAGATTGCAGCGGGAGAAAAGAGCGGTGATATTGTCAACAGCCACATCTGCGTGCGTCTGGCCAGGCACTTTTACCTTTCTGGTGCTCTGGAGGGTCAGGATACAAAAGTGATATGTGATACGCTGGCGGGCATTCATGCCTTTACTGGCAATCAATATTATTTTGCGGTAAATAAGGAAAGGCTGCTCCAATTATGGGAGTCAGGCCAAAACTGGGCGGGGAAATTTGAATATATTCCGGGGAAATATGATGTGTGCCTGGCTGAATCGGCAGTGTATCTGCGGAATTTAGGGTTTGATATTGCAGTGGAAGAAGGGACAACAGTATGTTCTGAGGAGACCAGGAAAGAGATATTTTGTTTACTGGAGAAGAAGATCGCAACGATCGGTGGTACAAATTTGCTGGAAAAGATCATGCCGGAATATTTGCGTTATATTCCTTCAATAGATCGGTATCTGTGCGGAAGAACGCTGGATGAAGAAAGGAATGAACCCTTTAATCTTCTTTTTCAGCTGGCGGCAAAGTATGTGAAGCCCAGGAAAGTGCCAATGACGGAAGAACAGCAGCAATACATCGAAGAAATCATCCGGCTTGCGGAGGCTTTTCTGGATATACTGGATATTCAGGGCAGCTCCAGTTTGGAATACGCCATGTTTTCTCTGGAGTCATTTCCGCTGTATCTGAGTAATGAGATGATTGTTGATAAAATATGTGCGGCCAGGCAGTACAGTGCACAGTTTGTTCTGCTGTCTTTGGATTACCTGATTAAGCCCTGGTTTCATTATGGCGGCAGACCGTATTCATACGATGATTATTATCGGTTGGCGGAATGGGTGCTGAAAAACGGTGTGCAGCTGGGCCGCGTGGATATTGAAGTAATTCGAAAGGTAACAGGGATTGCCCGATACCGGATCAGGCAGATCTTGAAGGATATATCGATTCCTTCTGGAGATGTGAATCGTGATTTTACGGATTTGGAAGGAAATACAAATTTGTTTTCCCGTCCGGTTATAGCGTTTCCTTTTGAGCAGTTTGTGTTTCTGGATCCGCATTTTTGCGGGATCGGTTTTTTGCATGCGGCCAGTGAGATTATCCGATGCAATTATCCTCGTCTGGAAAGGGAGCAGGGAGAGGCTGTGGAGCAGATGCTGAGGAATGAAATGCAGAAAAAAGGATATTCCATCCAATATGGCAAATATAAAGGGCAGAACGCTCTTCGTGAAGGGGAATGTGATCTGGTTCTGGACCATAAAAGGCTGGTATTCATTGAGATTAAAAAGAAAGATATTGGCGATGAAATGGATGCGCTGGATGATGTGACCGTTCTTGAGAATATGGCGTTTGGCATGGTGCGGGCGCAGAAGCAGCTGTTTGGTCATGAGCATTATTTGAAGGTTAATGGAAAAATGGAACTGGGGAATGGTTCGGTGATAAGCTATGATCCGGCTAAAATGCCGGCGTTAAAAATCAGCGTTTGTTATCCGGAATATACGTTTCTTACCAGTGGTTCTTTTTCATCGAAACTGATAGAGATATTGCTGGTAGCTGACTTTATGGCTGTGGATTCCGGGCGTCAGAGCCAGTTAGATAAACTGAATGCAATGGCAAAGGAGATCAGGAAATGTACAGGTTCTGACGCGGATTCTAACGTCAGACCCCGGGATATAGCATTTTTCTCCATGTTCTGCAGTATGCAGCAAATGCTGACGGCTGTCTGGCTCAGTCAGAATGAAGATGAGTTTTATGAGATATTGAAACACTGGTTATACGTACGGGACAAAACGCTTGATCCATATGTGAGTCTGAGTTATGCAAAGTATTTGCTGGAACATCCGGATAAGGGGAGCGTGAGAAAGGCAATGATTAATTTTTTGGACAAGCGGGAACATCCGGCTGTGCTAATTGGTTAGATCGTTCGCATTAAGAGGATAATATGAAGTTAAGAGCAGCTTTTTGAAGCATTATAAAGATCCTTGCAGACAGATGGAAGACTTTTTGTCGCCCCTTGTGACAAAAATCAATGGCAAATCTATTTTCTACATGCTATAATTTTCATACAAATGTACAGTACAGAAAGTGTACGATTTGAGGTGGGCACATAATGGCAGATGTGAGAAGGGTACTGG
>CAMLYL010000052.1 GCA_946491665.1 uncultured Lachnospiraceae bacterium
AGAAACGGAATAGTTGTAAATTACATAGGAGATCATAGTAAAACAGTCCGATGAACGGATGGTTGTCGATATTATGCCTATGATATTGATTGAATATAGATTATGCAAAAAGTAACCGCTCCTGATCAATGTGAATCGTAAGCGCTTTATAATCGCCCGGATAGCAGATACGCAACTTTTGTGAGATACTTCAGATACCTGGAGTAATTCACTTCCTATCTGATGCCCATAGTTACAAAAGCTGCGCTTCTCTCGATATCGTTGGACGCTTTTGCTGCACCTGGTTACTCCAAAATCCCACGTTGGAGGAGTTAAATGAAATGAGTACAACTTCAAAGAGAGGGGATACTTATTACCTTTATAAGCGGACTTCCAGACGCACTCCCGGGAAGAAATTTCCCCAGCCGGTAGATACCTATATCGGCATCATTACTCCGGAAGGGGTAATAAAAAGCGGAAAGAAAAAGGTATCTCTGGGAGGGATTGAAGTAAAGGAGTATGGCTTCTCCAGAGCGGTATGGGAACTCTGTCCCCGGGGATGGAAGGAGCCCCTGGGGGATGACTGGGAAGATGTCCTTTCGATCCTTGTGCAGAAGTGGTCGGCGGAAACATACCTGGCAAAAGAAAGGGAGCTGAAAACGGAGCAGGATTACCACTATCAGTTTCCAGCCCAGGCGGCATCCCTGAGCAGACGGATTTAAAAAGAACAGGAGTGAACCTCTCCATGTTCTGAAAACAACTTCCGGACAAAGCCGCTCCTGGAGTATATGAAGGCGGTGCCGGATCCCAGATGCGGCCGGGCAGCCCATAAAGGATAAGGGGTGTGAGATCACAGCGATACCGGAACGGCAGATCCTTTCCCAGGAGGGACATTTTGTGATGATGGTCAAAAAGAACCAGCCGCAGGCTTACGGGGAGATCGTGAAATATTTTTGAGAGATGTCAGAAGACCGCAAAAGGATGGAAAAAGAGAAAGATTACAGACCCAGGTACCCTGAGATGCAGAGAAAGTATGAAGAGATCAGCCAGACGGAGCGCAACCGTGACAGACAGGAATACCGTTGGTACAGCGTATGTACGGACTGCAGCCTGCTGACCAGGACGCAGGAGGAATGGCCTTTTATAAAAACAGCAGGAATGGACCGCCAGGTACGGATACCGATGGAAAGAGACGCGGAAGGGAAGGATATTACGCCGGATATCAACAGCTTTTAAAAAAAGGATCCAGGAGAAGGCCCAGACCTGTCCGGAACGAACAGATGGGAGAAGATATCCAGGAAACGGGGATGATATCGGATCTGGAACTGACAGCAGAAGAAATGGGGCGGATCAAAAGGGAGCACTGGGCAGTAGAGAACCGTCTGCACCATGTGCTGGACGATACATTCCGCAAAGACAGGTCACCGGCAAAAAGATCCAAAAACAATCACGCAAAGAGAACACCTTCTTTCTAATTGAGTCAGCGGTATGCGGCTATTTTATGGAAACGCCCTGAAATGCTTGCGTAAGCAAGTTGTCACCTGCATCTAAGCCTGCGTCCCCGCAGATTTCAATGCGTACTAAGAATATCGTATGTTCATCTGCTTCCGTCCAGGCATAATATTGTGTGTATTGAGTGAAATAAGAATAAGTGTAGCTATGTTTCACCCACGACACGGACATCCCGTTGACATCCATTGTCTGCACGGAACTGATTTCAACATCGCTGTAGCGTTCTTCCTGATATTGGGTATCGTCTGTTGCGGAACTTTCTATCTCTTCTTTTGATACATCCTCTGCGAATGAATACTGCACCTGCGTGTAGTCGGTATCCTCTGCGTCCGGATTTTTTGTTATAAGATAGTTGGTTGCTGAAATATCAAACGCCTGATCCGGAAGCAAGGTGATAGAAGCGGAATGAAGGCTTCCATATGTTCCAATGGTATAATTTCCATTTTCATCCGGAACGCCTGCTTTTGATCGCCTGATCTTTTCCATAAGGGCGATATATTCCGGATTATTTTCCAAATTCTGCTCTGAATCGCTGCTTGTCTGGGGATTCGATGAACTGCTTTCAGGTGCAGGTTCTTCTTGCTCCGCGCTTTGCGCGATCGGCTGCGCAGCGCCGTTGTTTCCGCATCCTGTCACAGAGAACGCGCATCCGGCGGCAAGTATCCAAATAAGAAATTTCTTTTTCATATTCTTTTACCTCACTGTTTTTTTCGGTATAAGTTCAAGACCCGCCCGCAAGTTTTGGGGCGGCTTTGATTGACATGACTATTGTATTCGTTGCCTGCTGCACTGTCAATACAGAGCTGCATTATTGACGGCAGGCGGAAATCTGCAAGCCGCCAATCAGAGAACTTGCATGTTTTCACGAAGGTTTTGGCTGGTGTCGGTTCCTGCGCAATAATATACAAAAAACGCAAAACTTTTATATTGCATGTATATTATAGGCAATATAAAATAATTTGTGAAAAACTATGATGCCAGGGTCAAAAGGCCTAAACCCATATGAGCTTGCTCATAAGTGGGGTTTAAGGCCATAATGTCATGCTTGCCTGCGCCAGCGCAGCCCGCATGCCCTTTTGCCGCTTGTCTCAAACTATGAAATGGAACTGCGTATAAAATGAAGAATCATAAAATGCTGGGTATCGCTTCTATTTTGCTGGCAGCCGGGATGATTGCGCCGGTTATATTAGTGCTGACACTAAAAGAAGGTAGGGAATATATAAAAAAGGACTGGGATGACATTCTGCGCGTTACTTTTGTATGCCCGATTTCCAGTGGGGATGAGTATTGGAAAGCGGCGTTTCAAGGGATGCAGGACGCAGCGGAAGAGATTGGAAATATAGATGTGAACATGGTCGGACCTGAAAAAATAGACAGTGAATGGATAGGGGCGTTTGATACAGCGATTGCGGCCAGAGTTCAGGGAATTATATCCACGGGCACCTCTGAGAAAGTTGAAACAAAAATATCAGAGGCAGCCAGGGAAAACATTCCCGTAGTCTTGATCGATACAGATATACCGGATTCAGACAGGATCTGTTATATTGGTCTGGACAATTTCAGGCTGGGTTCAGACGGAGGAGAGTTTATTGCGCGGCAGACAGGAGGAAAGGCCCAGATTGCTGTTATAAGCCTTGGTGAGCAGGCTTTAAACTTTATTGATCGGACAAAAGGGCTTCAATCAGTAGTAGAGCAATATCCGGAGATGGAGATTGTTGTTTCGGAAATTGCCGGGAATTCGCTGGAAGCAGCCAAGACAGCTGCGCAGATTCTTGAAGAGTATCCGCAGGTTGACACATTTTTCTGTATTGATGGAACAACGCCCAAAGGGGTTGCGCAAAAAATAAAGGAACTGAAATTAGAAAATGAAATTTTATGTCTTGGACTTAGCAGCGATACTGAGATATTGGAACGAATCGAAGATGGATCATTAGACGCGACGATTGATCTGCAGCCATATGCGATGGGCTATCAGGCGGTAAAAAATCTGGATGCCTATCATAGGGGGGAGCAGCCGGAAGAAATCGTGATACCGGATACGATTCTGGTAACAGAAGAAAATGTACAGGAGTTTCAAAGAAAAAAGGATACTAAAATGTGAAAAAAAATAGAGAGAAGTCGTTGAGAAAGCAGTTGAATACTTTCCTAAGCCTGCTGATTCTCTGCCTGAGCTTTTTTTGGATAATTTCCATGGGATGTGTATTTTCTCAGAATAAGCAATATCTTGAGAAGCAGGAACGCCAGATGCATTTCAGCAGTTTTTATCAAAAGCTGAATCAAACCCATGAATATCTACGAAGCAGCATGCTGTTTTTCGGGGAAAATATATATCGGCAAAATTTTGAAGAAACAGCGGATCATCTTAAAAAAATTGCCGGTCAGCTGAGGAAGGACTATTCTTCCAGAATTTTATATGACCTGCAATGTCAGACTGAGACCTATCTTACATACGCGGCAGAAGCAGTTAAGCTTCGGCATACAGATTTAGAACAAAGTCAGAAAAATTTTGAGCAGGCAGATTATATATGTGAGTTGATACAAAAAGAATTTAATCAGGTTTATGATGAACTTGACCTGATCGGGCGGAGAGAGATGCAGCGGTTCCGAAATGAGCGGATTCTTATGGCAGCAGTAATGATATTTACGATCTCTGCGGTACTGGCTGCCAGTGTGCTGTACAGCCGCTATTTTTCCGAATCTCTGACTCGTCCGATTTTGAGCCTTGCGGAAGCTGCCAGGAAAATCGGAAGAGGACAGTGGGTTTTCGCGGGAGAGATACAGGGATCCGGAAGAGAAATTCAGATACTTGCATCCGGTTTTGATTATATGGTTACCCAGATGAAGCGCCAGATGCTGGAATTAAAAGAAAAAGGAGAACTGGAGTATCAGGTTCTGCAGGCGCAGATTAATCCGCATTTTTTGTTTAATACATTAAATATGATTCAGCAGCTGACGTTTATCGGTCAGCCTGAAGAAACCATGAAAGCAGTGGAACTTCTATCTAAACTGCTTCGTTACGGCATCAGCAGAAAAAAATACGCGACAGCAGAACAGGAAATGGAAAATGCGAGGGATTATATGCAGATTCAACAGATTCGTTATAATAATCGCCTTGAGTTTCAAGCTTATCTGGATCCTTCGGCTGTCGAAGCGCTGCTTCCCCTCATTATTCTGCAGCCCTTGGTGGAAAATTCTGTGATCCATGGTATGAGTCATAAGGGAAAAGAACTGATTGTTGGGATTGAAATATCAAAATTAAAAAATAAGCTGCAGATTCGCGTATATGATAATGGAAAAGGGATGACAGAAGAGGAGTTAGAAAATCTGAAATATACGGAAAATAGTCCGGCAGGATCTGTGGGATTGAAAAATATCCGTCGGCGTCTGGAAATTTTTTTTCGGGAAGATGTCGATGTGCAGATTAAAAGTCAGCCTTATGTCTATACGGAAGTATTTATTTTGGTTCCCTTTATAACGGAGGAAGATTATGCAGAAAGTGCTGATGATTGAGGATGACGAAATTGAGCAGAAAGCATTTCAGAAATTTATGGCGATTTATTTTCCGGAAGTACTTTTGCTGGAGGGAGCCAGAGACGGAATAGAAGGTCTGTCGATCATTGAAAGGGAAGAGCCAGATCTTTTGATCCTTGATATACAGATGCCGGATATGGACGGTCTGACTCTGCTCAGAATGATACGTGAAAAAGGCTGCAAAGGGAAAATCATTATTCAGACAGCCTACAATTATTTTGATTACGCGCAGGAAGCGCTGAATTGCGGGGCGGACGCGTACATACTAAAACCTGTGGGAACGGAAAAATTGCGGGAAGTGATAGTATGTTGTCTGAAAGAAGGACAGGAAGAGCGGCAGGCAGCGGCAGCACGTTTGAAAGAGAAGAACCAGGCGAAAAAGATGCGGGAATATATTTTGGAGGACGTAATCGGAAAACTGCTGACGTTCGAAGCAAAGCAGCATGTACCGCTGGAGTGGATCCGGCAGATGGGGATAGACAGGCTTACTGGCTTTTTTATTGCGGTGCAGATCCAGAATGAAGATCATCTTCGGGAGAAATCACCGGAACAGATTAAAAAATCCCTGAAATCTGCCTTGAAAGAACTGAATGAAGAAACGGTGGTTTTGCGTGCGGATGCAGGAATCCGCTATAGTGTTTTTGTGGTTTCCCCATCTGTTCGAAGCCTGATCTGGTATCAATACGCGGCTGAAAAGACAGCGGAAAAAATTAGGGACTATTTTTTTATGAATTATGGGGTACTGATACGAATCGGAGTAGGACAGGCCTACAGTGAAATAGAGAAGCTGTATATTTCTTATCAGGAAAGCTGGCAGGCAGCCGCGGTATCCAACCGCCGGAAGCCATTCGTTTTTTATCAGGGAAACCTTACGGATGCTGAGGTGGCCGGAAATGATTCTGAATTTGCAGGCGAAATTCAAAATTTAAACAGCGCGTCAGGACTTGCGCTGAGAGAGGAGGAAAAGCAGCCTGCTCCGATTTATAACGTACGTCTGCAGGAAGCTTTACTGTATATAAAAGAACACTTCCGGGAAGATCTATCTTTGCAGCGGATCGCGGATCAGGTGGGAATCTCGCCATATTATCTGAGCCATCTGTTTCACAAGGAACTGAAAAGTGATTTTACTGGTTATATTTTTCAATTACGGATGCAGTATATGATGCAGCTGCTTCAGAAAAAAGAGTACACAGTAAGAGAACTGGCTGAGAAGTTAGGTTATCATGATGTAGGGTATTTTTCAAGAGTTGTAAAAAAATATACAGGCAAAACCGTCGGCGAAATCAAACGAAGCCTCAAAAAGAATAAATAATAACAGCAATAATGTGCAAAAAGCGCAAGAAGTTAGAATTGTGAATAAAGGCATGGAATGTTACGCTGAAATTACAAAAATACAGTAGGACAGGAGGTGCTTTTATGAGAAAAAAGATTTTGGCAATCACTTTTGTATTGCTGACCGCAGGAGTCTTCACAGGTTGTTCAGAAAAAACAAAAACGGATTTGAAAACAACAGAAGAAACCCCGCAGCCCCAGAAAGAAAATGCGGAACCGGTATTAGAACGATTACAGGTGTTAGCTGGAGATGAAATTCTATATGATGAAGCGCTGGGTGAAATTTCGGAAACTCCGATCTTGGCTATGCTTACAGAAACGGCAAAGGATCAAAAAAAGATTACAATTAAAGCAGAGGCAGACGCGGATTTTTCAATTACAGTAGACGGAACTGTCGCAGACAGCGGAGAGTGTACCGTAGATCTGGATAATACCTCCGGAGGCGGTAAAGAATACCTGATTGGCGTCAGTGATGGAACCGTCACAAATGAATATACTTTATTTGTAGCTAATTATCTGGATCCGGATAATCCATACGAAACAATCTGGCCCGGTATTCATGAAAGAACTGTTACGCTCAGCGATGGAACCACAAGACCGTTTTTAATTTATATACCGGAAGGCGCCATCCCTTCGGCGGGACCGGGTGTTCTTGTGATTCCGGACAGCGGAATGACCGCTATGGAAGCATATGAGTCCAGCGGATGGAAAGAATTTGCGGATGCTCAGAAACGAAAACCCATGATTTTCTTTGCGGAACCGTTAAATGGCGGACAATGGAATATTACGGAGGACTATGGAACAAAAGCGGGGGATGTTGAGTATCTGAGTGAACTGTTTGGCACTCAGGGACTCAGCGGCAACCAGGATCTGTTTTTAATCTCTGAAGCCAAATCGTATGTGTATGGATATGGGGACGGCGGCACGCTGGCGCATATGACCGCCATGGTGAATCCTATTGAATGTTCTGCGCTGGCCACGGTAGGAGGATCCAATGTAACAGATGAATATATGGCTGCTGCCCGGGAAGCAGAAGCGGTAAATCTGGGGAATTTTTCAGTAGAAAACAGCGGTTTTAAACTCAGTGATTTCCCGGTCGCAGTATGGATTATTGATGATTCAGACAGAGCCGAGAGCGCGAATGCCGCGGTATTGGAATATTGGAAGACAGTAAACGGAACGGAAACCGCTGCGGAAGCTGCAGATGGACGGGAAGCATATATCCGCCGGGAGCAGCCTGAAAATCCAGTTAACCAGGATTCAGCAGCGTATACGGTATATCACAGCGATGTGCCGGGAGCGGCGGAAAACTGCGGGAAAGACTTAATTGAAACCATTTACAGCGATTTTCTGGATACAATCATGAAATGGTATGGAGATCCGGGAGGCGATATGGGAATCTGGCATGACGTGGAAGAAATCGGATTTGTCAGGTACGAAGAAAAAATTGACGGATATCTCCGTAATTGGTATGTATATGTTCCGGAGAATGTTAGAAGTCATCCGGATATGAAAGTTCCGGTGCTGTTCTGCTGCGCAGGATACCAAACCCAGGGAGATGTGTTCGCAAACTGTACAGGATTTTATAAGCTGGCGGAAGAAAAAAATTTTATTGTGGTTTATCCCTCGCAGTATCCGGTGCTTTCCGCGGAAAATCCAAATTTCTCAGGATGGAACGGCCTGGGGATGTCTTCCATGAGCGGGCAGGATGACGTAGCGTTTCTGGCACAGCTGAAGGATAAAATTTTAGAAGAATATCCAATGGCGGATGAGGGAAGATTTTATCTGATGGGACTTTCAAACGGCTCCAGTCTGTCAAATCTGGTATTTGCCACACGGCCGGAACTGTTTGCGGCTATTACTTCCGCGTCAGGTTCCCTGTTTGTGGATCCGGCGCAGGTAATGGAAATGGAAGAAGTACAGAATCGTACTGATACGGAAACGCCCATTCTTACGTTGAATGGAGAATATGATCTCAGCGCTTTGGGATTGGATTATGTCCCGAATGAGACAAATCAGCTGGGAGGAACGATAAAACTCTGGACGGAACTGAACGGGACGGAGATGCCGGATAACTGGGAAGAAAATTTCGCGGAATTTGAAAGTACAGAACGTTTTAATGAATTGGTTTATGAGAAAAACGGCATACCGCTGGTACAGTACGCGGGAATTAAATTTTTCCCTCATACGTACATGTATGAGGAATCTGTCTACATGTGGGAATGGATGAGCAGATTCACCAGAAGTGAAGACGGATCGATTGTCTTTGACGAAACGTCTGCGTGAACAGAAAGGAGAAATGGATGAAATTAAAAAGAATAGCGGCGTGTCTGTTAGGAGCGATCATGCTTATCTCTCTGCCGGGATGCAGCGGTTCTCCTTCCGGTAAAAATGCCTCAGATGCTGATGCGCCCGTATCAGGCTCAGCCAGCGCGGACGATATAGAAAAGACTGAAAAAAACGAAGAAACCGTATTGGAAGAACCAGAAAACTTTGGGATGGTAACTGAAAAAAATCCGATTGTCCAGACTGCTTACGGGCCGGTAATGGGAAAGACAGAGGATGGGGTGGCAAATTTTCGGGCGATTCCATACGGCGGCAATGTGGACGGAGAACAGCGGTTTCTCAGAGCCGAAAATCCACAGCCATGGACAGAGCCGCTGGATTGTACATATCTGAGAGCGAGGGCCGTACAAAGCGTTGGAAGGAGCGGACACGGGAATTTATTTCAGGAATATGTGGGTGATTATTTCGCAGGCGGCCGAATCGGGGAATTGACATTAAATGATCAGTATGATGACGAAAACTGTCTGAACCTGAACGTAGTAACACCGGGACTGGACTCAAAAAAACGTCCGGTAGTAGTATACGTGCATGGCGGCGGATATACCCAGGGATCCAACGCGATTACGGCAGGAGCGTATAATCTGTCAAGAGAGGAAGATGTGGTAATTGTAGGAGTGAACCACCGTCTCAGTTTCGGGTATCTGTATCTGGGGGCTTTTGATGAAAAATATGCGGATTCCGGTATGGTGAGTATGCTGGATGTTGTAAAAGCCCTGGAGTGGGTGCGGGATAATATTGAAAATTTCGGCGGTGACCCGGGCAATGTTACCATTATGGGTGAATCCGGCGGCGGCGGAAAAATGCAGGCACTGCTTTTGATGGAGGAGGCCAGAGGCCTGTTTCATAAAGCAGTAATTATGAGCGCGGTTGGCTCAGACGGCTGGAGAACTCCCGAGGAAGCTTCTGACGATGCAAAAGCAGTTCTTGATATCCTGGGGGTAGGAACGGATGAGCTGTACAGACTGGCTGATTTTACCACAGAAGAACTGTGGACGGCTATGCAGGAATCCGGAGCGGAGTTCAGTCCTGTTATAGACGGTAAAAACCTGAAAGGAAATTTATACGAGAGCGATGAAAACGCAAGAAAACTGCTGGCGGAGACTGCGGCAGGCGTACCTGTTATGGTTACTACGGCCAGGGATGAAATGAAATGGCTTTCCGGAAATGGAAACAGAGATCTTTTTGATATTACCTGGGAGACACTTCCAGATATGCTGAAAGAAAGCTACGGCGGGAATACGCAGAAAATTATTGAAACCTATAAAAGCGTATATCCGGATTACTCCGCGTCAGATATATATTTCAGAATCAGCACGGATACAGTTTTCGGGAATAAAGCAGCCCGGCTTGCAGATCTTCTGAGCGAAAGTACAGGGGCGCCTGTATACCGGTATATATATTGCCATGAATGCCAGATTGAAGGCGGGATCTTCGGAGCCTACCACACTGCTGACCTGCCGCTGTTCTTCCGAATGGTGATGTATGAGGAGGATGAAATGGTTTCCAGACAGCTGGCCGCATCGATTGCAGAGTTTATGCGTACCGGTGATCCCAGTACGGAAAAAAATCCCTGGCCGGAATATACATCAGAAAAAAGGCAGATTGTGTTTGTGGACGATCAGTATGAAACGGCGGAAAATCCGGAAAAAACGATTCTGGAGCTGTGGGAAAGTCTGGGAGTTGTAATTTGATCAGTCCGCATTCCGGCTGAATAAAAGTGTTTTTTCATATGGCCGAAATATTTAAACGGGTTTGCATGCCTGGCTTGCTGCCTGGGGGAAAGAAAGAGTGTCGAGTCCAAATACCCGGCACTCTTTTTGAATCTTTGCCACATAGAAATTGACGGGGCGCTTGTAAGGAGGGTATAATCGAACTGAAAAAACGGAGAATGGCAAATATGTATGGAAATATCAAAAAGAAACGCAGTGAAGAATTGAAAAGAATCTGTCCGGACAGGAGGGATCTTTGATGAAACGGAAAAAATGGCCTCTGATCCTTTTTTTTATCATCCTTGCCGCGGGTCTGGCAGGAAGTTTTCTGGCCCTGCGGCCTTCCCACAGCCGGGAGGTGGAGATTCTCCGGGACGGGGAAGTACTGTACCGGCTGGATCTGAGCAAAGAGAAGGATCGGACGATTCAGATTGAATATGAGGGAAGGACCAATACGGTGGAAATCCGGGATCACCGGATCCGCATGGCAGAGGCGGAGTGCCCGGACCACACCTGTGTGGAGATGGGATGGCTGAACTCAGAGACGCCCATTGTCTGCCTGCCCAATCATCTTCTGATCCGTTTTGCGAAGCATTCCGGAGAGGTGGACAGTGTGGCGGGCTGAGAGATGACAGAAGGAATTGAGGTGCAAAGATTCTGAAAGTAAAGAGACTGACAGAGCTGGCCCTGCTGACAGCCCTGGCTCTGATCCTGTTTATTGTGGAAATGCGTCTGCCCAACCTGGTGCCGGTGCCGGGAGTCAAGCTGGGGCTTGCCAATATTGTAACCGTATTCGCGGTGTATCATTACCGGGCCGGGGAGGCTGCCATGATTGTATTCTGCCGGGTAGTTCTGGGAGCATTTTTCGGCGGCAGCATGCTGACGCTTCTGTACAGTCTGGCGGGGGCTCTGCTGTGTCTGGCCGGCATGCTGCTGCTGAAGCGGGTGATTCCGGAACAGCAGCTCTGGCTCTGCAGCGCTTTCGGGGCGGTGTTCCACAATCTGGGACAGATGGCGGTGGCCTGTCTGATGGCAGGGCCGGGAATGCTGGCGTATCTTCCCTTTTTACTGGCTGCCGGATGTATTGCCGGCGCTTTTACCGGGGGCTGCGCCCAGCTGATCCTCCGGAGAAGCCGAAGAAAAAAACGGTGGATTTAATGAAGATTTAACATGGGGCAGAGGACTTTTTTGCAGAGTGTCTGATATACTGGCGGCAATTCACAGAGGCCCTGAGAATAGAAGTGACGGGAGTGAGATGACCTGTCGGCTCCCACATCATTGCATGAAAAGGAGAAGACCCCATGAAGAAAAAAGTATTTGCAGTCCTTCTGGCAGCAATTTCCTGCCTGGCAGTGCCCGTTACCGCCATAGCGGAGGAAGCGGAGCAGGCGATTACCGTAAATTTAACCGCGGATCCCACCTACACCGTGACCATTCCCGCTTCTGTATCCATGGATAAAGAGGGAACAGCCGTGGAGGTAGTGGCAGAGGACGTAGAAAACCTGCAGGAGGGACAGAAAATTTCCGTGACCATTGCCGAAACCAGTGGGTACAACGATCAGATGGTAGTGGAGGCAAAGACTACCCCCAGAACATCCCTTCGATATCAGATCATCTCGGACGCAGGGGAATTGATTGAAACCAATGCTTCCACCGGCGCTGTCGGTGTCGGCAAAGAAGTGGTATCTTTCACCGGGGACGGCGCGAAACAGTATCAGATCAAGCCGGTGCTGGCGGGAAGATTTGAGTACGGCGTGGATTACACCGGAAGCATTACCTTCGGCATTGAAGTGGTGGATGTACAGTAAAAATCTGTGCCGGGTCAATCATACAGAAAAACAGACGGAAGAAGCCGCTGCCAGGCAGAGAGATCTGCAAAGCAGCGGCTCTTTTCCTGGAAAAAAGAGAGAACGGAAAGATTTAACATAGATTTTAAAGAAAGCGGAATATTTTTTTACGCAGAATCTACTATACTGGAGTTGATTCGAAGCGGCCCTGAGAATAGAAGCAACAGCAGCGTGCAGAAAAGGAGAGAATGTATGAAGAAAAAAGGACTGGCAGTTCTTCTGGCAGCAGTTTCCTGCCTGGCAGTACCGGTTACCGCTATGGCAGAGGAGGCAGAGCAGACGATTACCGTGAACTTAACCGCGGATCCCACCTATACCGTGACGATCCCCTCATCTGTGTCTATGGATCAGAATGGAACGGCGGTAGACGTAGTGGCGGAGGATGTGGAAAATCTGCAGGAGGGGCAGAAGATCTCTGTGACCATCGCCGGAACCAGCTATTACAGGAACCAGCTGGTGGTAGAGGCAGACCGAGAGGATGTCAGTGCCGGAAAAGTCCGTCAGCTCCGCTATCAGATTATCTCGGATGACGGGGAACTGATCGAGACCACAGGGCAGGATACGGCAGTGGGCAAAGAGGTGGTATCTTTTTCAGGAAACGAGACCAGACAGTATCAGATCAAACCCCTTTCCACAGAGTTCCTTGAGAGAGGCGTAGACTACAAAGGAAGCATTACCTTCGGCATCGCGGTTGTGGACGCGGAGTGATAAAAGATGCACAGATCCAGGTGCAGAAAGAAGTGTTTTACAATACTGGCCCTGGCCGGGCTGCTGTTCCTCTGCAGTCGGCCAGCAGCCGCTGAAAGTACCCGGCTAGAACTGTATCTTCCGGAAGAGTCAGAAAATCAGGAAGAAGAGGAAGATATTTCTGCCCCCGGAACCTTCGATGAGGCGGGCAGTGAGGCTGTGATTTTTCTGGCGGCGGCAGTATCCGGATCCGCAGGGCTGGCGTTTCTGAATCAAAAGAGGCAGAAAGCAGATTCCTGAGGCTTCCGAAAGAGTTTTAAAAAGAAAGAAAAACAGAAAGTAGAGAACATAGTGTGATGCAGAAACAGACTGGAAAAAAGAAGCTTCTGATCCTTGCCCTGACGGCAGTGATCCTGGTGGCGGCGGCAGTGATCCTCTGGCTGGTGTTTTCCCAGAAAAAAGAGGATCCTGGCCGGCAGGCGGCAGGACTTGTGGTTTCCGATGAGGCGGAAGAGTGGAACAAAGAACTGGAGGACGCTTCCGGCGGCCAGCAGGGGATCAAAATTCCCGGATACGGGGAGATCACGGTGGCCAGCGGGGAGACTCACTGGAATATCACCCTTTTGAACCCGGAAGGCAACAACTGTTATTTTCAGTACGCCATTACCATCGATGAGTCGGAGACGCCCATCTATGAGTCCGATCTTATCGAGCCTGGAAAAGCCATTACAGAATTTCAGGTATCAGAACCCCTGGAGGCGGGAGAATACGAGATTCATCTGAATATCTCCGCCTACACCATGGATGAAAATCTCTCCCCCTTAAACGGGGCGGATGTAAAGGCTGTTCTGCATGTGGTTTAAATTCAAGGAGGATATGACAATGAAGAAAGCATTTACAGCGGCAGCGGCAATGGCAGTGGCAGTGATCTCCACCGTGGCAACCGTAAGCGCGGCCAACACCGAAAGCGGAAGAACCGACCTGACTCTGTACGTTCCCAATGATCCGGTTTACACCATCACCGTTCCGGAGACCGTAGCGCTCAGCGCCACCGAGAACACCCAGGTACCGATTACCGCCAGCGATGTGAAGTACATTCCCGAAGGCAAGAAGATCAGCGTGACTCTGGACAGAGGAAACGGAACCTTCGGACGACTGTATCTGGAGGGAACCAACGAGGAGACCGGCAAAGAGTATATGATGACTCTGTATGTAAAAGGCACTGAAGGAGAGTTCAAGATGGGCGCCCTGGAGAATCAGATCAGGGGTATGGAGCTCGCCTCTTTCACGGAGGACGGCACTATGAATTATGAACTGCGCCCGGCAGCTCTGAACTATCCGGATTCAACCGCGGACAATCTGACAATCCAGAAGGGTGTTCATTACACCGGATACCTGACCTACGGCATCGAGCTGGCGGATATTCAGTAAAAAAATTCGGAAATACGCGGAAATTTCTATCAGAAAGAAAGACAGAAGAGACCCCGGGGCCTCTTCTGTTTTTATGCAGATTTTAGAAAATCTTTATGGGATTTCCGGGGAAAAAATAAAAAATGACAAAATGAAAAGGATTGCCGGAAGTCTATTGACATTAAAAATTTTCATTACTATAATATGTAGCATACGACAGAAAAAGTGTAGTATGCGACAATTAAAGAGGGAGGTGAAACAATGGAGAGGCAGAGCATAGGTTCGCTGGTGAAGATTCTCAGCGAAACTATGGGACAGCGAGTGAACCGGGACTGCAAAGGCTTTAATCTGACCATGCAGCAGATGCGGATCCTTCATTTTCTGAAAGGCAGGGAGGGAAAGCAGGAGACCAGCCAGAAGGAGATCCAGGATCACCTGCGGATCGCTCATCCTACTGTTGTCAGTATTCTGCGGCTTATGGAGAGTAAAGGCTTCATTGAGATCTCGGTCAGCGACAGGGACAAGAGAATGAAAATCGTCACCCTGACCGGACAGGAGGAAGGCTTCGTCAAAGAGGTGATCCGGGGCGGCCAGGAGATGGAAAAGCGCCTGATCAGAGGCTTCAGCCAGGAGGAGCAGGAAACTCTCCGGAATTATCTCCGGAGGATGTATGAAAACATCACTGAGGAAGAATAAAAGGCAGTTCTGCTTTTTATGATGGGTAAGAAAGTACAGAAAATAACAAGAAAGGAAGAATTATATGAATCGGCTGCTGTTTAAATCCATACGTGAGTATAAAAAGCAATCAATTTTAACACCGCTGTTCGTAATTCTTGAGGTGTTCATGGAGGTCCTGATTCCCTTTCAGATGGCGAAGATCATCGATGAGGGAATCCAGGGACAGAATCTCGGCTATGTGATCCGGATGGGCATTCTCATGGCTCTGGTAGCCATGCTGGCTCTGATGTTCGGCGCGCTGGCCGGAAAGTTCGGCGCCCAGGCGGGAGCCGGCTACGCGAAGAATCTGCGCCACGACATTTTTTATAAGGTGCAGAGCTTTTCTTTTAAAAATATCGATCACTTTTCCACATCCGGACTGGTGACCAGGCTGACCACGGACATCACCAATGTGCAGATGGCATACATGATGACCATCCGTATGCTGGCCCGGGCGCCGATTATGATTATCCTGTCCTGGATCATGACTATGACCATCAACGTAAAAGTGGCCATGATTTTCCTGGTAGCCATTCCGGTGCTGGGATTTGCCCTGATCTTCATCGCCAAGACGGCCCACAAATACTTTGTGCAGGTTTTTGACGAGTACGATGTGCTGAACAACACCGTACAGGAAAACGTCAACGCCGCCAGAGTGGTCAAGGCCTATGTACGGGAGGATCATGAGATCGAGAAATTCCACGGGATTTCCGGCATTGTCTTCCGGCTGTTTACCAAGGCTGAGAAGATTGTAGCCTTCAACAACCCGGTGATGATGCTGGTGATGTACTCCGTGATTATTCTCATCGTCCTCATGGGCGGCAAGGATATCGTTGTGGGCACCATGGAGGCCGGAGAACTGACCAGCGTGCTGGTGTACGCCCTGCAGATCCTCTCTTCTCTGATGATTGTGTCCTTTGTGTTCGTGCTGAATATGATCGCGGGAGCCTCCACGGACCGTATCGCGGAAGTGCTGCGGGAGGAGCCGGATCTGGCCAACAAGGAGCAGACTGTAAAGGAAGTTCCCAACGGAGATATTGTCTTTGACCATGTGGATTTCAGTTATGCGGGAGAGGGCGGCAAGCTGGCCCTGAAGGATGTGAACCTGCATATCAAATCCGGGCAGATGATCGGTATCTTTGGAGGAACCGGAAGCTCCAAGAGTTCTCTGGTGCAGCTGATCCCCAGACTTTATGACGTCACCGGCGGTTCCGTAAAGGTAGGCGGCATCGATGTGCGGGATTACGATATGGAGGCTCTCCGGGATCAGGTTTCCGTGGTTCTGCAGAAGAACGTGCTGTTTACCGGAACGATCTACGACAATATCCGCTGGGGCGATGAGAACGCCAGCGATGAGGAAGTAGAGAGAGTCTGCAAGCTGGCCCAGGCCGACGGCTTTGTAAAAGAATTTCCGGACGGTTACCGGACCATGATCGTCCAGGGAGGAAATAATGTGTCCGGCGGACAGAAGCAGAGGCTGTGTATTGCCAGAGCTCTGCTGAAGAAGCCCAAAATTCTGATCCTGGATGATTCCACCAGCGCTGTGGATACCAAGACCGACGCTCTGATCCGTAAGGCTTTCCGGGAAGAGATCCCCGATACCACCAAGATCATTATTTCCCAGAGAGTTTCCTCCATTGAGGACGCGGATCAGATCATTGTCATTGACAACGGCCAGATCAACGGCGTGGGAACCTCCGAGGAACTCCTCAAGACCAACCAGATCTACCGGGAGGTTTATGAATCTCAGGTGAAAGGGAGGGAAGAATAATGGATAGAAATAATGCCAAAGCCCGGGTTACTAAAAATACATTAAAGACAGCTGCCCGCCTGATGAAATATGTGACCGGAACCTACAAGGCAGAGTTTATTGTTGTGTTCATATGTATCCTGCTCTGCTCTGTGGCCAATATCGCGGTGTCCTTCTCCATGAAGATTATGCTGGACAGCTACATTATGCCCCTGATCGGCCAGGCAAATCCGGATTACGCCGGCTTCTACCAGGCCCTGACTGTGCTGGGAGCTATCTTTGTAATGGGTATTATCTCCTCCTTTATTTACAGCCGCCTGATGGTCCGCATCGGCCAGGGCGTGCTGAAACGGGTGAGAGATGAGATGTTTGAGCATATGCAGACTCTTCCCATCCGCTATTTTGACCAGAACACCAACGGATCTATCATGAGTCTGTATACCAACGATACCGATACCTTAAGGCAGATGATTAACCAGTCCATTCCCCAGGTGCTGATGTCCGCCTTCTCCATTGTGGTTACCTTTATCTCCATGCTGATCTTGAGCCCGCTGCTGACGATTCTGGCGGTGGTGATGATCTTTATTCTGTATCTGGTAGCCAAAAAGCTGGGAGGCAGCAGCGGCAAGTACTTTATCCGCCAGCAGATGGATCTGGCCGCCATCACCGGTTTTTCCGAGGAGCGGATGAACGGCCAGCGGGTGGTGAAGGTCTTTAACCATGAGGAAATGTCCGAAGTGGAATTTGACCAGCTCAATGAGAGACTCTATGAGAGTTCTTCCACCGCCCATACCTTTGCCAGCGTCATGGCTCCCATGATCGGAAATCTGGGCAATCTGCAGTTTGTGCTGACCGCTGTTCTGGGCGGCATCCTGATGCTGAACAACATCGGCGGCGTTACCATCGGAACCATTGTGGCCTACCTGCAGTTTACCAAGAGCTTTACTCAGCCCTTTATGCAGGTGTCCCAGCAGTTCAACTCCATCATCATGGCTCTGGCAGGCGCCGAGCGTATCTTCAATATGATGGATGAGGCGCCGGAAGTGGACGATGGGTATGTGACCCTGGTCAACGCCAAAAAGGATCAGAATGGAAATATCACCGAGTGTCCGGAGCGGACCGGGCTGTGGGCCTGGAAGCATCCCCATCAGGCGGACGGCACCGTCACCTACACAGAGCTGAAGGGAGATGTGCGTTTTTACGATATGTCCTTTGGCTATACCCCTGACAAGATCGTGCTCCATGATCTGAGCCTGTACGCCAAACCGGGACAGAAGCTGGCCTTTGTAGGCTCCACCGGCGCCGGAAAGACCACTATCACCAACCTGATCAACCGTTTCTACGATGTACAGGACGGAAAGATCCGTTACGACGATATCAATATCAATAAGATCAAGAAGGCGGATCTGAGAAGATCTCTGGGCATTGTACTGCAGGATACTCACCTGTTTACCGGCACTATCATGGAAAATATCCGGTACGGAAAACTGGACGCTACCGATGAGGAAGTTTACGCGGCAGCGAAACTGGCCTACGCGGATCAGTTTATTCAGAGACTTCCTCAGGGATACGACACCATGCTCAGCGGAGACGGAGAGCAGCTCTCCCAGGGACAGCGGCAGCTTCTGGCCATTGCCCGGGCGGCCATCGCCAATCCGCCGGTACTGATCCTGGATGAGGCGACCTCCAGCATCGATACCCGTACTGAGGCTATTGTCCAGAAGGGTATGGATAATCTTATGAGCGGCAGAACGGTATTTGTCATTGCCCACCGTTTGTCCACCATCCGCAACAGTGACGCCATCATTGTTCTGGAACACGGAAGGATTATTGAGAGAGGTACCCATGAGGAGCTGATTAAACAGCACGGTACCTATTATCAGTTGTATACAGGAAAACTGGAACTGTCCTGACAGCTTCCTTTTACGGAAGAAGGCGTCCTGTCCGGGTCCGCGAAATGCGGATCCCGGCAGGACGCCTTCTGTGATGTCCGGAGGACAACGTTGCGGATCAGGCAGCGTGGATCTTTACCCTTCCGGGTCTGGCCATGGCAATGGGCATCTGGAAGAGTTCCACTGTGGCGCAGAGTTTGTCGGCGCAGGTAATGATCCAGGCCTCCCTGGATGTGGGGATGGGCCCCAGAGGAAACATGTGGGACAGAATCGCCGCATGCTCCTTTTCGGTAATCTGGAAATTGGCCGCGCTGTTGTAGGCAGCCGCCTTGGGATGATAAAAGGCCTGATGCTCTCCCGTGGGAACAGGCTCCTTAAAATCGTAGGGACAGAAGTCGTGGAGCAGTCCCGCCCGGGCGGCAGTTCTGGCATCCAGGCGGAATTTTTTTGCCAGGCGCCAGGAAATGTAAGAAACATTCAGGCAGTGGAGAAACCGGGTGGTGTTGAAATGCTGCTTATAGCAGACCAGTTTGCGGAATTCCCGGTTCCGCAGAATATCATCCACGCATTCCAGAAACTCTGAGTCCGTATCCCCGGAGATAGTAATATCCATCGGCAATCCCTTCTTTCTCTTGATTGATACTATTATTATGCGTAAAAAAGTTTGGGAAGTCAAGAAATATAAGAAAAATAATATAATAATCCATAAAATGACAGATAAATACAGGCGTTGCAAAAGAAGGAAAAAAAGAGGTATAATGAATCCGGACAACAGGGGGCAGGAACCCCTGGAATCCGGAATTATTTTTTGAGAAAACAGGAGGAACTGAAACATGGCAAAAGAAATCATCTGTACAGATAAAGCGCCGGCGGCCATCGGACCCTATGTGCAGGCGGTAAAAAGCAATGGGATCTTATTCATTTCCGGTCAGCTGGGATTCGATATGAAGGACGGAAGCATTCCGGAGGCAGTGGAGGATCAGGCTGCCAATTCTCTGAAAAATCTGGAGACCATTATGAAAGAGGCGGGCACAGACAAGACGAAAGTAATCAAGACCACGATCTTTCTGACGGACATGGGAGATTTCGCCAAAGTCAACGAAGTATACGGAAGTTTTTTTGAAGGAAACTATCCCGCCCGTTCCTGCGTGGCGGTAAAAGAACTGCCAAAGGCGGCGAAAGTAGAGATTGAGTGCATGGTGGAAGCATAAACGGACAGAAGAGCTGCCGGTTCATACGAATTTTTGAACGATGATACGCAAAGAAGAGATAATCCCGCCAAATGCAGACTTTATGAAGTCTCGAATTTCAGGCGGGATTGTCTCTTTTCTTCTGGATTCCTTATGTTAGGGCGCGCAAATACAAGAGTGAAACCTGGTTATTTTCAGGAGGTGGGAAGATCAAGCTCGGGATTCTGGGATTTGAATTCACGCAAAGTATCCTTTGACCTGAAACCGCCATCCTGTATCGTCTTCAAAACGTGTGCCGTGTCTTTTCCGGCCTGCTCGGAAGTCTGCTTTACGGCTTCGCCGTAACCGGGGACATATTCACTGCCCGGAACGGCATTGCCGACAGCTTCCGCGCCTTTTGTCGTCCACTTTTCTACTGTGGGTATAATCGCTTCGTTGCGCTCGCCTTCCCGGTAGCCGTCGCCGACAGCCTTCAGATCCTGTCCAACTTCCACGCCGGTGAAGAAGGCCTCAATCCCTTTTAACATCTTTTTGGCAAGATCAAGGGCGTTTTTCACAGCAGGCGCAATCTTTTCCAGGGTTTTCTTCGCCCATTCTTCTATTTTATCCTTTCCGTATTTCACCCCGGCTTCCTTGGCAGCTTCCTTCACTGCGTCAACCAGTTCCTCCTCACTGGGGAGTTCATCGGGCTGACTGCCCGCATGGCTGCTGTCTTCGGAGTCAGGACGTTCGTCAGTATTGCCTTCATGTTCACCTGGAGCGTCGTCCGGATCTGTGCCGCCGCTTTCCGGGCCATTGACATCATCGCCTGTACCCTCTTTGCCTGTGTCATCCCGGCCTGGTTCATCCGGCTGCGGATCGCCGGTGTCCGGCGCGTCAGGCTCCGGATTATCCGGATTGTCCGGTTCTGGCGTTGGGGACGGGTTGTCAATATCCGGATCAGGTGTGGGTTCCGGTATGGGATCGTCCGTAGGCTTCGGAATCAGATGCTGCTGATCCGGCGGCACCGGGGGCGGTGTCCCGAATTTGCTCTCATACTGGCCGTAGGTGTACTCTGCATAGCCGTCTTTAGCAGACATTGCATATGTCTGGCTCCAGTCGCTCCATTTAAACTCAACGTTTACTTTCCACTCTCCAAGCTGGTTCATATCTCCATAGTAAAGAACATAGGCAAGGTTGCTGCTGAAAACCCATACCTTTGTAGAACCGGAGGGCAGCCACTGGCCGATCGGCGCCGGATCTCCGTTTTGAGGTTTTTGATCCTCGCCATCAGGGTCGTCCGGCTCTGGGGTAGGCTCCGGGGTCGGTTCTGGTGTGGGGTCGGGTGCATCAGGCTCGGGGGTTGGTTGGGGTTCATCAGGATCAGGCGTTGGAGTTGGATCCGGATCATCCGGATCCGTGGGCCCGCTCCCGCCGCCCGGAGTCGGGGTTGGAGCAGGATCGTCCGGGTCCTCTACATCGCCCTTGCCCTCCGGATACGGAGGCTCTTTTCCAAACGCAGCTTTGTATTCATCATATTCATATTCTTTGCCGCCCCGGATTTCCCATGTTCCGTCCTCCAGCTGCACTGCAGTTGCTCCCACGAACCAGGATTCGTTTCCGTTTTCCAAAGAATAGAACAGGCCGCCGTCGAAATACCAGGCTTTTCCATCCGCAGTCGTCAGCCATACGCCCACCGGGACAGGATCTTCGGAACCATCACCTTCCGCGCTGTCAGCCAATACGGCGGCTGCCTTGCCGCTCACGCTCATCAGAACGGCTTTTTCACTGCCCTCTCCCTCTTTGGACGGGGAGGCGTAAACTGCGGAAGAAACCGCCATGGAAACTACAAGCGACAACGCCAGACATTTATAAAGCTTCTTTCTCTTCATCAGTCATCCACCTCCAGTGCCGCCGCCAGGGCCATGATAATCTCCAGGTCTTCATCCTCCGGCAGTTCTCCCGCCGTATATCCGCTCACGGAATAACTGATCCCGTCCACCACAGTGTTCAAAAGGATAACCGCGCTTTTTTCCGTTTCCTCATAATAGGAGTTCATGACAAATACCTGATCGCCTATTTCCGTAAGCGCGGAATCAATCAGATACATTTTCTCCACGTCGAAATCAGTATAAATGCGGTATGCCTCCCGGGCTTCTTCTGTCATCTCGGACAGCGTGCCCTCCAGCAATGCGGATTCACCCGCGCTAAGCATCAGACGCAGGCCGCCCGCAGACGCAAAGGCAAAGGCTGTGCCTTCTTCTGTAACGCCTGTGTCCATAACCATCCCTGCCGGAAGTTCAAGTTTCATATCGTACAGAGTGAGACAGTTTCCTTCTTCTGACTCACTGAAAGTCACCACCCCTTCCTGCTGGGTGAGCGTCAGCACCTCTTCGCTTTCCTGTTTTTCTTCCGCTTCAGGCGCGGGTGACGGCTCTGCCGTCTGTTCATCCGCACCCGCCAGTCCGGGCGCAGCGATCAGCACTGCAGCCAGTGCCGCCGCGCCTGCGGACAGCGCAAAATAACCTTTCTTCATTCGCTTCCTCCTCCCTGAGACATATATTTAAGACACGCTCGCAAGTCTTAGCGCTGGATTCGGGTCAGCTTTAACTGGACTCAATGTCTCTCCGAATCACTGTTACTATCATAGCATTGCGGGCGCCTGACAGGTTCCCAAAAAGTTTGGGAAGGGAGGACGGTGTTTGTGGCAGGAATATACTTGAAAAGGGAGACACAATTTTATATACTTTGAGAGGTATCATATCTTTAAAAATGACCATCCAAGGAGACATCTGATTGTGGGAAACAATACGTCACAGGGCCTGCCCGGAGAATTTCTGCTGCTGTTTACACTGACACTATGGGTTTTGTTTCTGGCCGTTTATCTCGGAAACAGAAAGAGTAAGATAAATAAATGGTTTTTTATCTGCGGCATGCTCTTCAGCGTAGGCGTTCTGAAAGAATATCTCTACTATTCGCTGTTTCCGCAGATAGCCGAAACAGCCCCGGCAGTCATGAACGAGGAAACGGCTCTTTGCATATATTCGGTGCTGACAGCAGTGCCGTATTATTTTGCGACGCCTGCTCTTTTTATCACCGGACTTTATTTCAGCCGCATGGAGATACGCAGGCCAAAACTTTTTCCCTGGATAAAAATATTCGCGTTTGTGCCCGGGGTCATCATGTCGGTGGTTTTTCCGATCACACAGACCAGATATTTTCAGCTGAACGACAGGGGATACTATACCCTGATCAGCGTTTACAATCTTACCGTGGCACTGCTTGGCACGGTTCTTTTTTTCGGCGCTCTGGCAAAGGAACACAATCTCAAGATCAAGCGCCGGAAGCTGGCTATAGCGATACTGGCGCTTGTGCCAAGC
>CAMLYL010000053.1 GCA_946491665.1 uncultured Lachnospiraceae bacterium
TTGGCGCGGGATTCGGGTCAGCTTCAGCTGACATCTTCCTTACCGAATCCCTGCGGTCTCCGTTCCACTCCGGTCGGCGCTAAGCGAACGTCCACTGGACGTTCAGCGCCCCCGCGGAGCGTATATCAGGTGGGGGATTGACACCTGATATACCTTTGTTCCATATGCCGGAAGTATCACCTTCCCCTGCACTGTCTTCCGGTCATCCAGATCCACAGCTTCCCGGTTCAGTACGATCTCTCTTTCTTCCGCAGCATAATTCAGAACAAACAGATAAGATACGCCATCCTTTTCCCGAACCGCGATTTCACAGTCGGCAGGGGCCGATATCACATCTCTGAAAGGTTCCAGCACGCCTGTGTAAGCCAGGAAATCCCGGATATTCTCTCTGGTAAAGGTTCCCCCGAAATGAAGCACTCTTCCCTTTCCGGCAGCTGTCTCAATCAGCGCCGGGCGGCCTGCGTAAAAATTATTTTCAAACACAGCCAGCACTTTCGCATCCGGACCGTCAGTTTCCAGGATATCATTGAATATTCCCGTCTCCACTGTTTTCCCGTTCCAGTTCATCGCAACTGCTTCATCCGCAGGTCCCACAAAAGTGAACTCCTGTACATCAGACTGGCTGACATTCTTCAGCAGCCCCGGCATGGGAGCCATGACGCAATGTCCGTTCATATCCTTCTGTCCGGTGCGGGCTCCGATGATCAGCGTACCTCCGTCCTGTACATATGCCTTCAGAACCTCCGCCCTCTTTTCTGTCAGAATCAGGGCATGAGGATAGATCAGCACCGGATATTTCCTGAGCTCCTCCGGATCCGTCCAGTCATTGATATACAGCACATCATAAGGGGTATGCGCCTCCTGAGCGCCCACAAAAATTTCCTTCTCGCTGCTCTCTTCCACTCTTCCATGCCATACATCCAGCCGGGCGTCAAAAGCATTATCATAATCCTTCACAACTGCAAAAGCAGCCCTGTAGTCTGCGCCCGCAGCGCCTGCAACAGCCCTTGTCCGTTCCCAGATCCGTTGAACCTCCGCCAGTTTCCGGTTATCCCTGTTATCATAATCCAGAATGCCGTGCCAGTAGATCTCCGTACCCACACAGGCAGTTCTCCAGCGGAAAAAGCTTACATAATCCGCGCCGTGGGCAATACTCTGCATGGCCCATAAAGTCATCTGTCCGGGCTTCGGGGCGGGAGCCTCCATCCGGGTATTCCAGCCGTTGGCTCCGGACTGCTGCTCCATAATACCGAAATGAGGACAGATCGAACGTACTTCTGTCAGATTCATGCTCCACTTCCGGTCCTTCAGCATCTTATTATTCTTCGGATCCGCATCCAGACAATAGGCAAAATTCGGATACGAATCATAGGTATAGACATCCAGACATGCATCTTCCATCCTGTGATTATCCAGATTTCCAAACATGCCGTTGGTGGTGATAAAATCACCGGGTTTCATATATTTGCGGATAATATCACACTGCATTTTGCAGAAACGGATGCAGCTTTCGGAAACGAACCGGAAATAATCCAGGGTCTGGTGAGGATTCGTACTGTTATGTATGGTTGTCCTCGGCACATAAATCTCCCCCCAGGAAGTATAAGTCTGATTCCAGACAATTGTTCCCCATGCCTCATTCAGATTATCCAGCGTCCCGTATTTTTTCTTCAGAAATTCCCGGAAGGCAAGCGTATCACTCTCAGAATAGAACTCATCCACTTCACAGTTCAGTTCATTGTCAATCTGCCATCCCACAATACAGGAACGCTTCGCGTAATGCTCCGCGATTTTCTCCACAATCCGCTCTGACAGTTCCTGATATTTGGGAGAATTATAATTGTAATGACGTCTCATGCCATGGCGGTAAGGCACTCCATCCATCCGGCAGTTCAGCGCCTCCGGATATTTTTCCGTCAGCCATACCGGCGGCGTGGCAGTGGGAGTTCCCCAGATCACTTTCATCTGCTCCTCTTCCGCCACATCCAGAAACCTGTCAAAAAATTCAAAGGTAAACTCTCCCTCGCGGGGTTCGATCTTATTCCAGGCAAACTCTGCAATCCGAATGGTAAAAATACCGTTGGCCTTCATCCGCCGCAGATCTTCCCGCCAGAGACCGGTATCCCAGTGTTCGGGATAATAACAGGTTCCAAGAGATAACTGTTCCCACCTGAAATTTTGCTGCTTTCTCATGATTTCCTCCCATTTTCTTCTCTTTTTCTATTGCCGGAATCCTGCTGCTTCCTTCCGGCTTCTCATTTTCCGTTTTTATAATCACGGATCAGCTCCAGCGTCGGCAGTACATTTCCGTCATAATCAAAAAGCGCCTGATTTGCCCATTCATTGCCGCAGGGACCGGGATCCTTCATATATTCCAGGGAAGCCGGCGTCGCCCATCCGGAACCGGGAACCGGAATCCACGCAGGCTCCCACCAGAAAAATCCGCAGCCGTGATTCTCCGGAACCTCCTCCAGCACTTTCAGAAAATCTCCGGTAAAGTCCATCTGCCCCCGGACAGTCATGGGATAATCCAGCTTTTCCACCAGTTCCCGGCGGGTTGCATAGCCTTTTCTCTCATGATCCTCCAGATTCTCATACTCTTTGTAATCCTCCATGGTATAGCCCATAGACACTTCGGCCACAATCAGATCCTTATTGTAACGTACAGAAATATCGTTCATATTTGCCGCCAGATCCTGCAGGCTCCCATGCCAGAAGGGATAGTAGGACAGACCGATATATTCGAAATCCTCTCCCCGCTCCATATAGTGATCGAACCAGTCCAGATACAGCTCATGATTTCCGCCGTTATCCAGATGAATCATAAGCGGAATTGACGGATCCACCGACCGGCAGGCCCGGATGCCCGCATTGACGAAAGCCGCGACATTATCATAATTGGGAAGCCGCCCTTCCGGCCACAGCAGCCCGTTGGTCAGTTCATTTCCCACCTGGATCATAGTCACCCGGACGCCTGCCTCCAGAATCTTTTTCAGAGAATCCACGGTATAATCATATACTGCCTGCTCCAGCTCCTTTACGCCCATATGCGCCCATGCCTTCGGCTTAATCTGTTTGCCGGGATCCGCCCAGAAATCACTGTAATGGAAATTCAGAAGAACTCCCATCCCCGCTTCCGTCACCTGCTGTCCCATCCAGATCACATGCTCCAGGCTGTTCTCCCCTGCGCCATAGGAAACACCCTCCTCAGAATAGGGATCATTCCACAGCCGCAGCCGGATGGTATCCACATCATAATCTTTCATAATTTTCAGAATATTTTTCTCCGCGCCGTGATCATAATACTTCGCGCCGCATTTCTCCAGCTCCCACATGCTGGAGAGATCCATTCCTTTAATAAACTTACGCACCATATCCTCCTGTCGCCCGGCGAAAAAACTGCCCGGACGGAAAGCATCATGATCCATTCTGTTTTCCGTCCGGGCGCCATTTTCCCACTCGTTACTTTCTGTTAATCAAAATCAAATTTGGTAAATCTTTTATTCATCGCCCGATACCGGAACCGAACCATCTCATTCTTCTCCAGAACATCTTCCTCTGTTCCCGTATACTGACAGCGCATGCAGTAATATTCACCCTTATCTTTGTCGTAGAACATATCGATGTCCAGATCCCTCATAAAGCAGGACGGGCATCTGTAATTTAATTTGCCTTTTCCAGATTGAGCCATGTTGCATATACCTCCTTATCTGAGATCTGTTTCTTATATCCTAATGTAAACATGGGAGAGAATGCATACCCCTCTCTGATATAGCCCTCTGCCTCTGCGGAAGAAGTCATGGAAACTTTCGTCTCAATGGCCGGAATCACTGCACTGACAGCCGTTGCTCCCTGCAGAGATTCCTCACGGCAGCGGTACTCGTAATTAATGGTCTTTTCCTCAGCCCCTTCACATTTAAGAGTAATTCCCGTCATATCCTCGGGATACTCTGTTGTTCCATAGCAGGCTACCATATACTCATTCAGGTAAACCTCGGCATCCGGATTGCTCATCTCCAGAATATTCCGCTCGATCCTGATAGCGGAGGAACCCTCTTCAAAGTATTCTTTTGTCTGCAGAGTCACTGTCAGATCCCGGAACTCAATCGTCACCGGATCCAGAGTCAGAATACGGGTTTTTCCTTCCTGAGAGAAATGCGCCTTTGTGCGGCACAGGCAGAGATCAACCTCCTCTCCCTTGTAGGAAAGCTTCGCGCTCCGGATCGTTCCCTCGCCCGCATAGTGAGTGAAATAACCGGCGCGGTACTTCTCCTGAATCAGGAAAGGATAAGAAGCATCCTGCACATGCTTTGTACCGATACCTACCGGCCACTCCAGTTTCGCCGCGTAAGGACGAAGATCTACGATCGCGCCGCCCTGATCCATATTTACACAGGCTCTCATATAAGGATCGCAGTACCAGAACAGCTGCTTGTCCGATCCGTAAAGAATATCTCTCCAGAGTGCGCATTCCGGCTCTGTATATGTCTTCTTCTGACGGTAATAGTCCGCAAACTCGGACATTGTCATATCAACCAGCTTGCCCTCTTTCTTTAACTGTCCGTAGTACTTGCAGCCGTCGGTATAGGACTTTACCAGCAGCTCATAAGGAGCCTCCCAGCGTCCCATCTTGTTCATCCAGCCCGGTCCCACAAACATCATATTGTAGGCATAACCGTTATTATACTTCTCCAGATCTCTGTACTGGTCGATCAGATTGTACAGATACGGATATTCCCATGTCTTTGTATCATAAATCATGCCGCGCAGTACATTCTGAGGATGTGTTCCGAAATTGGAGCCGTTTCCGTCATAGCAGGCAATCAGATCCCGGGACAGATGCGGAATCGCAACAATACCGCAGTCCTCCTCCTCATTGGCTGCCGGCGCATGGGTGTTCTGCTTGGACGGAATCCAGGGAGCCCACGGACCGCCGTCAAACAGAGTATACCAGGAGTTATTGCAGGTATGGTAAGCCTTTGGCCCCTCCTCCCAGCAGGTAGCGATGGCACATTTTACCATCGGATATGCCTCCTTGATATAGTTCGTCAGATCCGCATCCATGTAATAAGATCCGGTAGACTCCGGATAAAATCCGAAGCGCTCATGGAACTTCTCGAACACGTCGTTGACAATCGCTTTCTTTTCTTCCATGGAGAACATCCAGATACAGAAATCCTTTGTCTTATACTTCTCGCGGAACTCCTCACAGGGCAGTCCCAGCAGAGAGAGCGCGATCTCATCCCCGTATACCTCATGATCGTGCTTCGCAATCTCTACCGCTTCGTCATTGAACAGAGACGCATACGTCATGTGAATCGTTACCTTCAGTCCATTCTCATGAGCAATTCTCTGCTGTGTCTTGAAAATATCCAGAGATTCAGTCAGAAGCGCCTTATCCCCAATATCCTCTTCCTTTCCCTGACCGGTCACAGTTGCGGAATACTCCGGAACCATCTCCGGACGGTGGATGACATTCAGAATAAATTTGTCCATCCTTTTACCCTCCATTATAAATATTTTATTCATCGAAAGCCTCAGACAGAGACTTTTTCAGTCAATTTTCTCCGCCTGTCAAACCTTTGAAACGCAGGTTGCGCAAACGGTTGTTCAAATTATATTCAGTATATCATTACTCCCATAAAATGTCAACACGGAATCCGGCCTTCTCTCAACGAAAAATATCACCCGTAGACTCCCGCAGCACCATCCTGTAAGGCAGAATCGTCCGCTGAGGAACCTCGTCCTGATCCATCAGACAGAACAGCTTCCGACAGGCCTCTTTCCCCAGTTCTCTGGCGTCAAAAGAAAGCGCTGTGACCGAAGGATCCGAATTTTCCAGAACCCAGCTGTTATAAAAAGAAGCAATCCACACATCCCGGGGAATCTTGCGACGTTCCTGACGCAGCTTCTGCAGCGCCCAGTTGCAGATCACATCATCCATACAGATCATTCCTCTGACCTTTTTATTCAGCACGTTTTCCACAATCAGATCCACCGCCTGTCTGCTTTCCAGATTCAGACAGATCAGTTCCTCCGGCACTTCTCTGCCGCATTCTCTGCAGGCATCACAGAATCCTTCCAGGCGCGTCCGCGTAATCATCAATGATTCCCGCCCGCCCAGCAGGGCAACATCCGCACTGTCGCGGGAAAGAAGATGTTTCGTCAGCTCGCGGCAGGCAGTCCTCTGATCATGATCTACCTGATAAACGCCCTTATAATCCGTATCGCCCACCGCCACAAAGGGAATCCCCTCCCCCTGGAGCAGTTCAATCTGCCTGTCTTTCCGATAAGTGCGCAGAAGGATCACTCCGTCCACTTTGCGGTTTGTAAGAATCCGCGCCAGTCCCGTACACTCCTCCTCTTTTCCGATGCAGAGCAGAATATCATAGTCCATCTCTCCCGCAAACTGCTGAATTCCCACCAGCGCCCGCTGAAAAAAGGAAAGATCCGACAGATGATAGTCCTCCGGCATCACCACACAGATATTAAATGTTTTGGACTGAGCCAGTCCCCGTGCAATAATATTCGGTTTGTAATCACATTTCTCAATGTAATCCAGAACTCTCTGTCTGGTAGCAGCCCCGATCCGGCCCTTTCCTGAAATCGCCCGGCTCACTGTGGTCTTTGACACCCCCAGCGCCTCGGCCACCTGGTCTATGGTAATTCTCCTGGTCTCTTTCTCCATCCTGTCAATTCTCCCGGATTATCTCTTTTTTCTCTTCAGAACAGCAGTTGAAAATGGCTTCATTTCACCTGTCAGCTCACCCAGCATCAGCTCCGCATCCTCCATCTCCGGCAAAAACGCCGTCGGCTGCGGATTATAATTCTGAATAAAAATATATTCATTTTCCGCGTCCGTTCTCACCGACACTGCAATTCCTTCCGGAATCTCACCGGAAAATACCTTTCTGATCCCCGCCTCCGCAACGATCCCGGCGTACAGATCATCGTAAAACTTCTGTTCCGCGTCCGCACAAATATAGTATGCCTTTCCGCTGCCGAAATCATTCTCTGTGGCCGCCGCCGTCCCGGCATAGAAATCTCCTCCATAAAGATACAGAGGCTTTGCTGTTTTCAGATCCACCAGCTGGCAGAGATGCTCACAGGTGTATCTGCGCCCATCCCCCGCGGAAATCATCTCATTATTTTCACCTTCATAGAGAGCGTCAATCTCTGTGCTGCGAAGTCCCATGACATCCATCAGCCCACCGGGCGTGCCTCCCAGCACACAGAGATCATTTTCGTCCACCACACCGCTCCAGTAGGTGAGGATAAAACGGCCGCCGCCGCTCACATACCTGCGGACTTTTTCTGCGAAACCTGGCCGGAACATATACAGAAGCGGCGCTGCCACAACCTTATAGCAGTCCAGTTCCTGCATACTGTCGATAACATCCACATTCAGCCCCAGCTTTCGGAATGCAGAATAAGACTTTTCTACAGCCTCCTTGTAAAACATATTTTCATTCCGGGGCCCACAGGACTCTTCCAGCGCCCAGCGGTTTTCCCAGTCATAAATCACAGCCGCCTGCGACTCCACTTTTGAAAAATTCACCTGCGTCAGCCGTTCCAGATCCTCACCCACCTGACAGCACTCCTGATAAACCCGGTCGTCAGATTTCCCATAGTGATCAATCACAGCTCCGTGGAATTTCTCAAAGCCGCCCCGTCCTTTCCGAATCTGGAAATACAGAACACTGTCGGAACCGTGAGCCACTGCCTGCAGAGAAGCAGCCTCCAGAATTCCGGGGCGTTTCAGCTTGCTCACCGGCGACCAGTTGGTGGGGCCCGGACAGGATTCCATCAAAAGAAACGGCTCCTTTTTTATACTGCGCATAATATCATGCTGCATGGCGCTTTTCATAGCCGTAACCGGTTCTTTCTGATGATGCCACTGAGGATAATTATCCCAGGATACGATATCCACTGCCTGAGCCAGCTCATGATAATTGATCAGAGAATAATTATACATAAAATTGGCAGTCGTCTTCTTTAACGCTCCGCCGTCTCTCAGCGCCCGGATCTCCGCCCGGCAGAAATCTGTGATCTGATAAGACATAAAGCGTCTCCAGTCCAGATAAAGCCCGTGAATGGAACTTTCTCCAATGGAAGAAGGACTCTCAATCTGATCAAAACTCTGATATGTATGACTCCAGAAAGCAGTATTCCACCTCCGGTTAATCTCATCAATGGTATGGTATTTCTCCTTCAGCCAGTCCCGGAAAGCCTGCTGACACAGCGGGCAGTGACATTCCCCGCCATATTCATTGGAAACATGCCAGAGAATCACCCCCGGATGTCTGTCAAACCGTTCCGCCAGCTTTCTGTTAATCTGATATACCTTCATCCGGTAAGCCGGCGAAGTAAAGCAGGCATTATGACGCAGCCCGAATATCTGTCTCCTTCTGGACTCGTCCACCTGCAGCACCTCCGGATATTTGTCCGCCAGCCAGTGCGGACGCGCTCCGGAAGGCGTGGCAAGATTCACGTAAATCCCGTTTTCATACAGTCTGTCTATGATTTCTTCCATCCAGTCAAAGTCATACACCCCATCCTGAGGCTCCAGCTTTGACCATGCAAACACTCCCAGCGTCACCGTATTAATATGAGCCTCTTTCATCATCCGGATATCCTCTTTTAAAATATCCGGGTACTCCAGCCACTGATCCGGATTATAATCTCCCCCGTATAAAAACCTGTGAAAATTTTCTGCCATTCCTGTATCTCCTTTATAAAATTTCTTTTTTATTTTATCAACTATCAATTTAAAGTACAACTGATTTTGTCCGGTTTCAGAGGAAAATAATTGTATCTGAAAAGGCCGCATGCTATAATAATGATTGACAAAAAAACGACAATATCAAACCGGAAGGAGAATCAGTATGTCAATTCGAGTAGATGGGACAACGTTTTCCCTCGAGACCAAAAATACGCTGTATCAGATGAAAGCCGATGCCTACGGTGTTCTGAAACATCTCTGGTACGGCGCAAAAACCAGTCAGGATATGGAATACCTGCTGGATTATCCCGACGTAAGCTTCTCCGGGAATATTTACGATGTAGAGGATAATCGTACGTATTCTCTGGATACCATGCCTCTGGAATACTCTACAGAAGGAATCGGTGATTTCCGTATCTCTTCTGTTGGTATCCGCTACGAAAACGGCGCGTCCGCATTGGATCTGCGCTATGAAAACCATGAGATCCTGCCCGGAAAATATTCTATTCCAGGACTGCCGGCTGTCTATGCAGAAGATTATGAAGCTCAGACCCTTGCCATCACATTAAAAGACACGGCTTCTGACATACGCGTTATTTTAAAATACGGCGTACTTCCTGATTTTGATGTAATCACCCGAAGCGCAGTCATTACCAATAACGGTCATGGAAATGTCATGATTCTGAGGGCGCACAGTCTCTGTCTGGACATCCCTTACGGGAAATGGGAATGGGTACATTTTCACGGCAGATGGGGAAAGGAACGCACGCCGGAACGTCTTCCTCTGCTCCACGGCATCCAGGAAAGTTCCAGCAAGCGCGGCACCAGCAGCCACCACCACAATCCTTCTGTACTTCTCTGTCAGGAAGGCTGTACTGAAACCAGCGGCACGTGTCTCGGCGCCGTTTTAATGTACAGCGGCTGTTTCCAGGCCCAGGTAGAATACGATCAGTTAAATCAGACACGGCTGGTAATGGGTATGAACCCTCATATGTTCCGCTGGGAACTGGAACCCGGAAAGAGCTTCTATACTCCCGAGGTCATTCTTTCCCTCAGCACCAGCGGTATGGAAACTCTCTCCCACCAGTTCCACCGCATAATCCGCGAACATGTCTGCCGGGGTAAGTACAAGCTGATCGAAAGACCGATTCTGATCAACAACTGGGAAGCCACTTATTTTGATTTTAATGAAGAAAAGCTGCTGGACATTGCCAGAGGCGCCGCTGAACTGGGCGTCGATATGCTGGTTATGGACGACGGCTGGTTCGGAAAACGGGACAGCGACAATTCCGGTCTCGGAGATTGGTATGTAAATAAAAACAAGCTGCCAGATGGTCTGGAGGGTCTTGTGAAAAAAGTAAATGACCTTGGAATGGAGTTCGGCATCTGGTTTGAACCGGAAATGATTTCCGAGGACAGCGACCTGTACCGCACTCATCCCGAGTGGACCATCCGCATTCCCGGCCGCCAGCCTACGCGGAGCCGTTTCCAGCTCGTTCTGGATATGAGCCGACAGGATGTACGGGATTATCTTTTCGATGTTATGAGTCAGATCCTGGGATCCGCCAATATCACCTATGTAAAATGGGATTTCAACCGCAGCGTCAGCGACTGGTATTCGGAGCTTCTTCCCGCTTCCCGCCAGAAGGAAATGCCCCATCGCTTTGTACTCGGCCTTTACGATCTGATGGAACGGCTGACCAGCGCATTTCCGGACATCCTTTTCGAGGGCTGCTGCGGCGGCGGCGGACGTTTTGATGCCGGAATCCTGTACTACTGTCCTCAGATCTGGTGCAGCGATGACACCGATGCCTTTGAACGGACACAGATTCAGTACGGCACTTCCTTCTTCTACCCGATCTCATCCATGGGTTCCCACGTATCTGCGGTTCCCAACCATCAGACCGGGCGCATCACCAGCATCAAGGCCAGAGCTGTCACCGCCATGTCGGGAAGTTTCGGCTACGAACTGGATCTGAACAAACTGACCCAGGAGGAAAAGAACGAGGTAAAATTCCAGATCGGACTGTTTAAGGAATACGGACCGCTGATTCACAATGGAAAATACTACCGTCTCAGCAATCCTTTTCGCGATAACTACGCCGTATGGCAGTATGTTTCCCAGGATCAGAAAAAAGTACTGATTCAGGGACTGATTTTCCGAACAGAACCAAATATGCTCCGGTACCCGATCCACCTGAGAGGTCTTGATCCCGACAAAAAATACCGCCTCAGAGAAGACGGCGTAATTTATTCCGGAAACGCTTTGATGAACGGAGGGATTCTGATGCCAAAGTGTTTCGGTGATTATGTTCCGGTAGAGTTATACCTGGAAGCCATAGACGCATAAAATTGCACAGATCAGATCATAAAAACAAAAACTGCCGGTATGCTGCAAAATGAATTCACAGCATATCGGCAGTTTATTAAATTCTCTGTCTGAATGATTATTTTACAGCGCCTGTCATTCCCTCTGTAAACTGTTTCTGTAACACGAAGAAAACAATCATTGTAGGAATGGAACAGAAAAGTACGCCCATCATCAGCATACCATAATCGATCATATAACCACTGGAAAGGTTTGCGATCAACATCGGCATTGTCTGAGATTCACCGTTAATCATTACAACCTTCGGCCACAGGTAAGAATTCCATGCATTCATGAATGTAATAACTGCAGCTGCGGCATAGGTAGATTTCATCATCGGGAAATACATCCGGATAAAAATCTGGAACTCGTTTAATCCGTCAATACGCGCCGCTTCCATCGTATCAATCGGGAAGTTCCGCGAGTTATTTCGGAAAAACATAATCAAAAACGGCGTCGATATGGACGGAAGGATAAAGCCCCATACGGAATTCAAAAATCCTGCTGTCGAAATCATACGGAACAACGGGATCATGGTTGCCACCTGGGGAACCATCATCGCCAGAAGCAGGATCGTAAACACTCTGTCCTTCGCCTTATCATGATAAAGCTCAAAGCCGAAACCTGCCAGAGAACAAACAAACAGTGCCAGCACAGTCTGTACAATTGCGTACAGGAAGGAGTTTCCCATAGCTCCCCACAGATCCTGCCGCTCTATCAATGTCCGGAAATTCTCCAGCGCGTAGGTGCCCGGAATGATCCGTCCGTTTGCCACATCAATCGACTGATTGGTAGCTGCGGAAATCATCCAGTAAAACGGAAACACGGATATAAAGGATACAATAATCAAAAAGATATACGTGGGAATCAGCCGACGCTGAATCATAGATTTATTTTTCTTTCTAGTCACGTGTATCACCTACCTTCATATTGATGAGCGAAAGAATCGCTACCAGGACAAATACGAAGAACGACATCGCACAGGCATAACCGAAGTTCGTCGTACTTTCACCGAAAGAGTTATTATAAATGTAATGTGACATTGTGATGGTTGCATTGGCAGGTCCGCCGTTTGTCAGGTTTACAGACTCATCGAACAACTGCAGTGTACCGTTGATAGACATGATAAATGTCATGATGATCGTAGGCTTCAACAGCGGCACTGTAATGCGGAAGAACGTCTGAAGACCGGTCGCACCATCAATCTTTGCTGCCTCATATACAGAATATTCAATGTTCTGCAGTCCTGCCAGATAGAATACCATATTATATCCTGTCCATCTCCAGATCAGCGCTATGATAATAATAACCTTCGCACTGAACGCATTTCCCAGGAAATTATAATTTTCCGATATAATATGCAGATTAACAAGGATCGTATTAATCAATCCCTGCGTTGCGAACAGAGATTTAAAAATCAATGCATAAGATACCAGTGACGTCGCACAGGGCAGGAACACACAGGTACGGAATAACCCTCTGAATTTCAGATCCTTATTGTTCAGAAGCTGCGCCAGCAGAATTGCCAGAATCAGCATAATCGGTACCTGGATTGCCAGGTATATAAATGTGTTTCCTACAGAACGAAGGAACACTTTATCGGAGAACATTCTCACATAATTGTTAAAAAGCGGCTCCTGCCATACAAGATTCGCACTGGAACCGGTTTTCAGCGACATAATAAATGCGCGCACCATGGGGAAAAAACTCATGACGGCGATCAGTATCGTGGCCGGTGTCAGCCATACCCATCCGGCAGCAGACTGCTTCGCCAGCAGACCCATACCTTTTTTCTTCTTCAACTTTAAATCCCCCTTAAAAAAATCAGGGGAAACGGAAATCGTTTCCCCGTTTAAATTCCTTCAAGTGATACTTCAGATCCGGTCAGAATCAGTCAAGACCCATTGCGAAGCGCAGATTTGTCTGAGCCTCCTCTAATGCCTGATCTCTGTCATAGCCATTCTGGGTGATGTTGATGATCGCATTTCCGATCTCCTCACGGCATTTGTAGTGGAAATCACTCTGCTCGATAACCGGAACGTTTGCTGTCCAGGAAGCAATCTCCTGATAAATCGGCTGGTTGTTGAAGAACTCTACGCCTTCAGCATAAACTTCAGATGCACCACATTTTGTATTGGTAGTAACAACACCGCCGTCTTTCAGAGCATTGTCATATGTCTCCTGGCTTCCGCCGAATGTATAGGACAGGAAATCTACTGCAAGGTCTACATTCTGGCAGTTAGATGTAATGTACAGAGAAGAACCGCCGTTGGAAGCGTATCCCTCTGTGCCGCCTGCAAGAGTCGGAAGTGTGGTGATCTCCCACTTACCGCTGTTTGCTTCTACAGCCTCAATGGTCGGGATAATCCAGTTACCGTTCATAACACCTGCAAGCATATCGCCCTGGATTGCCTGGTTGGTGTAATCTTCCCAGCTGTTGCACAGATAAAGAACATTTCTCTCAACAGCCTCTGTCAGAACATCGATGATCTGATTCAGAGTATCATTTCCGGCAATATTCGGCTCGCCGTTAGCGAACTGGGACTGACCCTCAGCCTGCATCATGATGTAAACCAGATCGTTGCCGTCTGCATTGATGCAGAGGAGATACTTGCCTGTTGCATTGTAAACTGCCTCACCGATATCCAGGAACTCATCCCATGAGCAGCCTGTCAGATCATCGATGGTATATCCTGCCTGCTCCAGTAAATCGGTCCGGTAAGCTGCGATAACAGTACCGCCGTCTACCGGCATACCGTAATGAACGCCTTCAACGGTAGAGTAGTCCAGTTTCTCAGCTGCGAAATCATCCCATACAACATCGGAATCATTCAGAGCGTCATTCCACAAATCCGGATAATCTGCCTGATACTGTTTGAAATAATGATCCTGGAACAGTGTAATATCAGGAAGCTCGGAAACAGATTTTCCGCTGGCATCGGAACCTACGTTGGTAAGCAGAGTCTCGATATCAGAAGAAGCAGACTGCTCAATGATATCAAGATTGAAATCCGGATTTACATTTGCCTTGTAATCTGCTGCTGCTGCCTCAAGAGCCGGGATATTAAAGTTCGGATCCCATGCCATTACAGTCAGTGTGTTCTCATCAGTAGCTGCGCCGCCATCTGCCGCTGCTGATGAACCTGCGTCACCGCCGTTGTCGCCGCTGTTGCTGCCACATCCGGCCATTGCGCCCATAGATGCGATCATGGCACCTACGAGCATAAGTGAAATTACTTTCTTCTTCATGTGTTCTCCTCCTCATGAATAAAATTAGAATAGTATCGTGCGGCAGAATCCCCCTTTGTCAAATTTGTTCAAATTTCCAAACGGTTACCGCCTTCACATGGACATATTATAGCAGAGCATATGAGTTCTTTGTTTGCATATTCATTTACAAAATATGCATTTTTAATTTTTTATCGTAAAAACCACCAATTTGGTGGGATTTTTCCATCTGTTTTTGATCATTTTATCAAATTTCAACTTCAGTTTTTTTTAAATATACTTTTTTTCGTAATTTGCATGAAGAATGAGCCTGTTTTTTCGACATTTTTACGAACAAATCACCATACGGTTACTACAAAAAAGAAGGGATGCTACCATCCCTTCTCAATCAAAATACTGCACTGAGCCAGACGGCTCTCATAATTATCCGGCTGTTTCTTCCACTGATAAGGAGACGTACCCGTAATCCTCTTGAAATTCCGGTTAAAAGTAGAAGTAGTCGTAAATCCTACCTTCACAGCAATCTCTTCCATGGAATTGCCTGTTTTTTTAATCAGATCACAGGCCTTGCGGATTCTCACTTGATTCAGATACTCCACCGGCGTCATACCGATATTATCTTCAAAAAGACGTCGGAAATGAGATTCACTGATATGACACACGGAAGCAATTTCCGAGATCTTCATGGGAGTAGCATAATGATTCCGGATATACTCCAGAGCGGGACGAACCTGATCAAAGCCCCCCCTCTTCTGCCGGAGTTCTTCCGGGAGAAACGTATTATCCGAATGGATTCTGGCTACCTGAATCAGAAGTGCCAGAGATAATCCCCGGATGCTCTCCTTATACAGAGAATCCCGTTTTCGACGGGTCTCCTCCAGAATCGCGCGCACCATGGCAGCCAGTTCCGGAACCTCCGCCTCATCGCCCAGATATGCCTTATGATTGATCCTCTCCAGCATTTTCTGCTGAAACAGAATATCGTCCGGATACATAGACTGAAGAATCTTTTCCACATCCACAAACAGATATTCCCAGAAACTTTCCGCATCCTCCTCGCTGATGGTATTATGGGGATAATTGGGCGGAATCACACTGATCATGCTCTCATGATAGGGCCAGGATTCCTGTTCCATAGCCATCTCGCCGCTCCCGGAATGACAGATGCCGATCTCCATAAGATTATGAAAATGCATCAGACTGTCTCTGGTTCCATACTGCCGCTTCCAGTAATCTCCCTGCAGAGCAATCAGAAATTCATTCTGGGGAATATCATAATATCTCAGTTCAACCTTTCCCTTTGTTTTTTTCATTGCGTAAATACCTTCATCGGATAACGGACTTTCAGAAAATGGAGCGTTTCCTGATTCAGATCCAGTAAAAGCTTGATCTTTTCGTCATTCTGCTTGATGATCATTGTATAATAGGGTACCCCGTCCTCGTAGGAAGTATAATCAAACTTCCTGATCTTTTCCGTGCCGGTCTTCTTCTTATACTTCGCCACCGACTCATGATCCGGAGGCGCCACCACCTCCAGATTCTTATAATACAGAACATGTGCCGTCTTGCGGCGCCGCTTCCCCTTAATCACATCAATAGAAAACTGCTCGTTTTCAAAATTATACTCGTAAGCGCTGTCACTGCCATATCCGAAGATATAGTAAAGGAACGCGAACAGAAAGGCCGGAAAGAAAAATCCCCGGTTAAAAATGATGCCAAAAAAGACAAGAATTACCGCAAAAACCACCATTATCCGCCCCAGCAGCTTGGAAGAACGTTTCTGCTTCTTCCTGACCTGCTGAGTTAAATTGAAATCCATCATAAAACAATAATCCTTTCCTGTATTTCATCACACTGCCCCCGGAATCCGTCTCCCCGTCTGCGGGTTATCAGTCTGCATATCCGTTGGGATTGTTGCTCTGCCATCTCCAGGAATCCGCACACATATCCTCTATACCGTACTGCGCTTCCCAGCCCAGCTCAGCCTTCGCTTTGGCAGGATCACAGTAACACATGGCAATATCACCCGGGCGGCGGTCTTTGATCTGATATTTGATCGGGTGTCCGCAGGCTTTCTCAAAAGCATGAACCACCTGAAGCACACTGTAGCCGTTTCCGGTTCCCAGATTATAAACGGAAACGCCCTCCTTGTCTGCCAGCTTCTCCACTGCCTTCACATGGCCCACTGCCAGATCCACTACATGGATATAATCGCGGACGCCTGTTCCGTCCGGCGTGTCATAATCATCACCGAACACGCCCAGGCACTCCAGCTTGCCGATGGCAACCTGAGCCACATAGGGAAGCAGGTTGTTGGGAATGCCCTTGGGATCCTCGCCGATCTTTCCGCTCTTATGAGCTCCGATGGGGTTAAAGTAACGCAGAAGCACTACATTCCACTCGGGATCAGAAGTATGGACATCAGTCAGGATCTGCTCCAGCATACTCTTGGTCCAGCCGTAGGGATTGGTGCAGGTTCCCTTGGGACAGTTCTCGGTAATGGGAATTTCAGCCGGATCGCCGTATACCGTAGCAGAAGAACTGAAAATAATATTCTTGCAGCCATGATTTCTCATCACATCCACCAGCACCAGAGTGCCGCCGATATTATTATGATAGTATTCGATGGGCTTTGCCACAGACTCTCCTACCGCCTTCAGCCCTGCAAAATGGATCACAGCGTCGATCTGGTTCTCCTCGAAAATCTTTGTCATGGCCTCACGGTCCAGAATATCAGCCTCATAAAACTTCAGCGTCTTTCCCGTAATCTCCTGCACCCGATCCAGAGCCTTTTTACTGGAGTTGTAGAGATTATCCACAACAACAACCTCATAGCCCGCGTTTAAGAGTTCCACACATGTATGGCTTCCGATATATCCGGCGCCGCCTGTCACTAAAATTGTCATAATATTCATCCTCCTTTTTCCGGTACTGTTTACAGAACCGAAATAAAACGATCAAAAGCTTCTCTGCCTTCTTCTGTACATTTATATACGCCAGCGTCCTCAAGTACCTTAACAAACACTTTTCCGATCTCATCCTGCAGAATGCCCTCGACATTCTCCTCTGTAAAGGTATAGGCATCCTTAAAGCTGTCATACCAGTCGGCATGCTTTTCCAGGGTCTCGCTGGTCCGGAGATCCTTTCCGGCCAGAATGTACTCTGCCATCTCATCCATCTCGTTCTTTAAACGGGCGGGAAGCACAGCCAGTCCCATTACCTCAATCAGGCCGATATTCTCCTTCTTGATATGATGAAGCTCCGCATGGGGATGATATACGCCCAGAGGGCACTCCTCTGTAGTGATGTTATTCCGAAGCGCCAGATCCAGTTCATAGCCGCCGTCTCTCATGCGTGCGATAGGCGTAATCGTATTGTGGGGCTCGCCGTCCGTCTCAGCAAAAATGAAAGCAGACTCGTCCGTATACCCTCTCCATTTTCCGAGGATATGATCTGCCAGTTCAATGACGCGCTCATCATCCTTTCCCCAGAGACGGATCACGGACAGAGGCCAGTGAACGATTCCCGCCTGAACATCCTCGTAGCCCGGAACCGTAAAGGTCTTTTCCACCGGAGCCTTCTCCATGGCAAAGGTATAATGACCGCCCTGGAAATGATCATGGCTCAGAATCGATCCGCCCACAATCGGAAGATCCGCATTGGATCCCAGGAAATAGTGCGGGAACAGCTTTACAAAATCGAACAGTTTCCGGAAGGTAGCTTTTTCAATCTTCATTGGAATATGCTGTCCGTTAAATACAATACAGTGCTCGTTGTAGTATACATAAGGGGAATACTGGAATCCCCACTGTCCGCCGTTGATGGTAATGGGAATGATTCTGTGGTTCTGGCGGGCGGGATGATTCATCCTTCCCGCGTACCCCTCATTCTCCATACAGAGCTGGCATTTGGGATAGGATGACTGCTTCGCCAGCTTAGCCGCCGCGATAGCCTTGGGATCCTTCTCCGGTTTGCTCAGATTGATCGTAATATCAATATCTCCATACTCCGAAGGAACCTTCCACTTGCGGTCCTTCGCAATACGGTCTTTGCGGATATAGTTGGTGGCAACAGAAAACTTATAATATTCATCTGTCGCTTTCTTCGGATCCTCGGCATAATTCTCACGGAACGTCCTGATCACCTGCGCCGGACGCGGCGTCAGACAGTTCATCAGCTTTGTGTCGAAAAGATCCTTTGACACCACGCCGCTGTCCTTTAACACGCCTGTCTCCAGAGCATAGTCCATTATGTGCTCCAGAGTATCAGCCAGATCCACATCTGTAAAAGTCTCCTCCGGAGCCTCGTAATCATCCTTTTCCAGCACTTCCAGTATCTGATTGATGCTGTAAACGCGCTCCTCCGCCGGAATCAGTCCGGAATCAATTCCGTACTGAACAAGCTTTGCAATATATATATCTACCATGAGAAACTCCTCCCTATAATACACGGCCTCCGTCACCGATCTCCACCACATAGAAATCAGCCGCATAACCGATCTTGTCAAGATATGCCCTGCCTACGTTTTCAATAAAACCGTCAATGCAGTCCGTCTTCACAATGCTGACAGTACAGCCGCCGAAACCTGCTCCGGTCATCCGGGAACCAATCACGCCCTCCTGCTCCCAGGCGTTTTCCACCAGAGTATCCAGCTCAATGCCGGTCACTTCGTAATCATCACGGAGGGACACATGAGAAGCATTCATCAGTTTGCCGAACTCCTCGATATTTCCGGCCTGCAGCACTTCCACAGCCTTTAAAGTACGCTGATTCTCATATACGGCATGTTTTGCCCGGCGCTGTCTTACTTCGCTCTGAATCAGATCCTTATTCGCCTCAAACTCTTCCTCTGTAAGTTCACCCAGAGACTTGATATCCAGCTTTGTCTGCAGCTCTGCCAGGGCCTGCTCACACTCTGCCCGGCGCTCGTTGTACTTGGAATCCCCAAGGCCCCGCTTCTTGTTGCTGCAGGCGATGACGATCTTGGCATTATCCAGTTTGATCGGCGCATAGGTGTAGGACAGATCACTGCAGTCCAGGAAAATCGCGTTGTCCTTCTTTCCCATGGCAATGGCAAACTGATCCATGATACCGCAGTTAACACCGTTAAAATTGTTCTCGGAATACTGACCGTACAGAGCAATATCCTGCATTGTCACATCGTCACATCCGAAAAGATCCCGAAGCGCCACGCCGGTCACCACTTCCACGGAAGCCGAAGAAGACAGGCCGGAACCGTTGGGAATATTTCCGAACAGAAGCATGTCAAATCCTTTATCAATCGTGTATCCTTTCTCACCGAAAGCCCATACTACACCTACGGGATAGTTGGTCCAGTCCGCTGCCTTATCATACACCAGGCTGTCCAGACTTCCTTCCACAATGCCCAGGCTCTCAAAGTTCTGAGAATAAAAACGCATTTTTCTGTCGTCTCTCTTGCGGACGATGGCATATGTACCGATCGTCAGAGCACAGGGGAAAACATGTCCCCCGTTGTAATCGGTATGCTCTCCGATCAGGTTTACACGACCCGGCGCAAAATATTTGCGGATATCCCCGCCGTCTCCGAACTTCTCAATGAAATCCTGCATTAACTGATTTACCATTTCTATAGCCCTCCATAAAAATATTCATTGAACATATCCGCTGAAATTGCGGACATGCAAATCTACCTGTAATAATTGCATAACTCTACGGTTACTATTCTACTTTCTTTTGGATGGTTTGGCAAGACATGATCTGATATTTTTAGTTAATTTTTTAACATAGTGTTGCTGTTCCGCCGCACACCCACTGCACTTAGCGAGCTTTTTCGGGCTTAGTGTAACAGCGCGCAACACAGTGCGATCCCCGCGGAGCGTTTATCAGATGGGGGATTGTCTCCCGCCACTGATACTAATTTGTTATGCTCACCGCCTGCGGAGGCGGGAGTCTTCCCACATCTGATAAAAAAGGATTCTGAAAATCACAGCTTCCGTGACTTCAGAATCCTCGCTTTTCATATTTTCTCTATTATACGTTAATTTCCGCTTTGACGCCGAGAATATCCTTATTGGCTTCCAGGACAGGATTTACATGATTCTTCAGGAACTTTTCCACCTGAAGTTCCGCCCGTCCGGTATACTTCGCCGGATCCATGGCCGCCTGAAGCTCCTCCAGCGAAAGACCGAAGCTCTCATCCGCGGCAATCAGTTCCAGAAGATTATTGTCCAATCCCTTCTGCTTCACATTGGCGCCTGCCTCCATGGAAAGCTGACGGATACGCTCATGAAGCTCCTGACGGTCTCCGCCTTTCTTTACGGCGTCCATCATAATATTCTCTGTCGCCATAAACGGAAGCTCGCTCATGAGACGTTTGGTAATTACCTTGTCATAAACCACCAGGCCGTCCACCACGTTCAGGCACAGATCCAGAACGCCGTCGATGGCAAGAAAGCCCTCTGCAATGGAGAGACGCTTGTTGGCGGAATCATCCAGAGTCCGCTCAAACCACTGGGTGGCAGAGGTAACGGCCGGATTTAAAGCATCAATCATAACATATCTGGAAATGGAGGCAATCCGCTCACTTCTCATGGGATTTCTCTTATAAGCCATCGCAGAGGAACCGATCTGATTCTTCTCAAAAGGCTCTTCCACTTCCTTTAAATGCTGCAGCAGACGGATATCATTTGACATCTTATGAGCGCTGGCGGCAATCCCCGCTACCACGTTCATTACTCTGGTATCCACCTTCCGGGAATAAGTCTGTCCGGATACAGGATAGCAGGCTGAAAATCCCATTTTTTCCGCAATCATGGGATCAATCTTGTCAATCGTCTCCTGATCTCCGTCAAACAGCTCCAGAAAACTTGCCTGAGTACCGGTCGTTCCCTTGGAGCCCAGCAGCTTCAGAGATCCCAGAACATAGTCCAGATCTTCCAGATCCATCATAAACTCCTGGGTCCACAGCGTGGCGCGCTTTCCAACCGTTGTAGGCTGAGCCGGCTGAAAATGGGTAAAAGCCAGAGTCGGAAGACTCTTATACTTGTCCGCGAACTTCGCCAGTTCCGCAATCACATTCACCAGCTTTTTCCGAACCAGCTTCAGCGCCTCGGACATGAGAATGATATCCGTGTTATCTCCCACATAACAGGAGGTAGCTCCCAGATGAATGATTCCCTTTGCCTTGGGACACTGCACGCCGTAAGCGTATACATGGGACATTACATCGTGGCGGACCAGCTTCTCCCGCTCCTTCGCCACCTCGAAATTGATATCGTCCTTATGAGCTTTCAGCTCCTCGATCTGCTCATCGGTAATATCCAGCCCCAGTTCCTTCTCTGTCTCTGCCAGGGCAATCCAAAGCCGTCTCCAGGTACGGAACTTCTTCTCCGGTGAAAAAATATACTGCATCTCCTTACTGGCATAGCGCTCAGAAAGAGGACTGACATATCTGTCGTTGCTCATGATGTCTTCTCCTTTTTAATTATTTTTCGTAACTTCCCCGGATATCCTCCTTGGGCGGATCCATGGGGTATTTTCCGGTAAAACAGCCTTTGCAGATCGGGAGGCCTTCCGACAGTTCTTCCAGACGGTTTACCTCAAGATATCCCAGAGAATCGGCTCCGATCTCCTGCCGGATCTCTTCAATGCTGCGGTTATAGGCGATGAGCTGTTCCCGCACCGGAATGTCCGTTCCGAAATAGCATGGCCACAAAAACGGCGGCGAACTGATGCGGACATGAACCTCCGATGCTCCGGCTTCTTTTAACATGTTGACGATCAGATTGCAGGTCGTTCCCCGTACAATAGAATCGTCAATCATAATAATGCGTTTTCCCTGCACAGCTTCTTTAATCACGTTCAGTTTGACACGGACGCTCTGCTCACGGCTGCTCTGGCGGGGCTTGATAAAGGTCCGTCCCACATAGCTGTTCTTCATGAAAGCCACGCCGTAAGGAATACCCGACTCCATAGAATACCCCAGAGCCGCGGCATTTCCGGATTCGGGAACTCCGACTACCAGATCCGCATCCACATGAGAATCTCTTGCCAGAAAACGTCCGGCTTTAATCCTGGAATCGTAAACGCTCACTCCGTCAAACCTGCTGTCCAGTCTGGAAAAATAGATATACTCAAAAATACATCTGGCATGCTTTTCCCGTGGAATCGCATTGCTCATATCCGAACTGATCTCGCCGTTTCCATTGATCGTCACCACCTCGCCGGGCAGCACATCCCGCACAAACTCCGCACCGATGGTGTCCAGAGCGCAGGTCTCGGATGTAATAATGTAGGAATTATCCCGCTTTCCGATGCATAAAGGCCGGAATCCGTAGGGATCCCTTGCCCCGATCAGTTTTCTGGGACTCATTACAACCAGGGAATAAGCGCCTTTCATACGACGGGCCGCCCGCTGTACCGCCTCCTCGACAGTTCCGACTTTCAGACGCTCTCTGGCGATATGGTAAGCAATCACCTCTGAATCAATCGTCGTCTGAAATATCGCCCCCGTATACTCCAGGTCATGGCGAAGCTCCCCGGCATTAATCAGATTGCCGTTG
>CAMLYL010000054.1 GCA_946491665.1 uncultured Lachnospiraceae bacterium
GCCGCCGGAATAGGTGCGGATTTTTTTCCGTGAAACCGGGCCCAGTCCCGCCATTTCCAGAAGCTCTTTCGCCCTTCGCTTCGCGTAAGGCTTTGTCAGTCCTTTTAAGGACGCCATATACATCATAAAATCCATCCCGGTAAACTCCGGATAATAGCCGAATGTCTGGGGCAGGTATCCCATCTGCGCACGATATTCTTCCGTTGACACATCCGTATGATCATATTCTATAGTTCCGGCGGTCGGCTTTAAAACGCCGCACAGCAGGCGCATCAACGTGGTTTTCCCGGCGCCGTTGGCTCCCAGCACCCCGTAAACACCTCTGGTCAGACGCAGACTGATACGATCCACAGCGATTTTGTTTTCATATTGTTTTGTCAGTCGGTCAACGACAAGTTCCATCTGTACTCCTCCGTTTCCTTCAGCATTTTGTACAATTCCACGCCCGTCAGCAGAGCCAGAAGGGCTGCCGCAATTCCCCAGCAGACATACTCACCGGAGAGATGTATATTTGCAGAAATCCGATGTATCACCAGATTACATACACCAACCAGCACTGCCGTGACAATACAGCCATACATTCCTTCCCTGCTCCGGAACTGGCGGACAATTCTGAGACTGATAAAGGCAGTCAGCAGATATGGTACAAACAGATATACAACAGACCTCATCAGAGGCATGTTTACAGCCTCCCTGCAGATGCAGCTCAGAAAGAACATAATTCCCAGATTAAAAATTCCAAGAATCAGGAAACGGGCCATCACTACACTTTTTAGAGAAAACCGGGCCGACTTCTCCAGTTCCTCCATCCCGCAGGCGCCGGACTTTCCGCTTTCTGTCACAACTTCCATCGCCAGGAAGGGAACAAGAGAAGAAACAAGCCATACGGCATTCAGGTCAATGATATAAGTTCCCAGAACGGCGGCGGCAAAAATCAGAATGGACACTGCCCATATCCGTTTTCTTATAAAGAAAATCTGGGTAAGAATAAAGGAAGACATGTTTGCCCGGGGCACGGGAATTTTTTTCAGGAAGGCTTTTTTCTCCCGGGGATCCGGCGCCCGGAAGCATTCAGACAATTCTTTTTTCAATTTTCTGTTCATCACCACACCTCCTTCATCTCATCCTTCAGCCGTTTCAGTATGGCTGTTATTTTCCGGTAAACCGCGAAACGCGACATTCCGGTTATTTTGCATATTGTTGTCACCGGCACTTCGTTGACATAGCGCAGGAAAATCAGATCCTGCTCTTCCTCCGGCAGTCCGGATACTGCCTGTTCCAGCAGAATTTTTTCGTGAAGCCCCTCAAAAGGATCCGGCGCCGGAATATGCTCGGAAAGCTCCTCTGTCCGGATTTTCCGGAATTTATCTATGCAGAGATTCCTCGCTATGGTATACAGATACGGCAGCCCCTTCCGGTCGGAAGTGTCCACATCTGATTTCAGATAACGCAGGATGGCCTCCTGGGTAATATCCTCCGCATCCTGCCGGTGCTTCAGTTTAAAATAACAGTATCGATACAGTTTATCGTAGATTTCTTCGTAATCCATTCTGAATTGTCCTTCCTGTAATGTATTACGGATGACCTGAATGAAATGTGCGCTTTTCTGTTAATTTCATGCAGACCACAAAGCAGGAGACCGGAAGGAATACATCCCTCCGGTCTCCCGGCAACACACATTCAATTTTTATTATTACAAATCATTTAATTTCTATCTGGAATTCAGATAATTCTCAATTCCATCCGCAATTCCCCTGGCCAGCTTATTCCGGTAACTGTCCGTTGCCATCAGGCGATCCTCCGCCGGATTACTCATGAATCCCATCTCCACAATCGTAACCGGAACCCTTGACCAGTTAATTCCCGACATATTGTCCACCTGACTGACCCCTTTGTTCGCCGCTCCCGTTGCTCTGCACAAACCATCCAGAACACATCGGGACAAAGAATAGCTCCTGCCCCAGAGATAAGCATTATAGGGATTCGAAGGCGTCATACACATCGTCAGCGCGCCGGAAACATTCCGGTTGGATGAACCATTGGCATGGATCCGGATAAAAGCATCCGCATTATAATTGTTGGCAATCTGAGCCCGCTCCGCATTGGACATATTTACATTGTTGGAGGTCCGGACCATAATCACCGTGTATCCTCTCCGCTCCAGTTCCGACTGCAGTTTCAGCGATACAGCCAGGTTCAGATCCCGCTCCGCAATTCCGGTAACAACTCCGCTTGTTCCGGCCGTCACTTTCATTTTATATGTGGAAGATCCCGGTCCGATGGGTTCCCTGCCGGTATTGGCATAAGCCTGATGTCCCGCGTCAATGACAATCAGAGCCTTATTCTGCACCTTTCCATTCTGAATTCTGTACGTCCGGCCGTTATAGTTCACCTCTCCGCTGTAAGTAAAATCCACTTTTCCATTCCGGATATACCACTGACCATTAGAATTTTTCCCAATTCCGGTAAATCCGAAATCTACTTTTCCTCCGCGCAGGTACCACCAGCCGTTCTCATTTTTCTCCACGCTGTTACAGTTGAAGTCCACCCTGCCGCCCACAATGCGCCACCAGCCGTTGCGGTTCTGCGCGATTCCTGTGTAGCCGAAATCAACCTTTCCTCCGCGCACATACCACCAGCCGTTCTCATTCTGTTCCACACTGTTGCAGCCAAAATCCACTTTACCGTTAACAATACGCCACCAGCCATTTCCATTCCGCGCGATTCCGGTATAACCAAAATCAACCTTTCCTCCGCGCAGGTACCACCAGCCGTTCTCATTTTTCTCTACGCTGTTACAGTTGAAGTCCACCCTGCCGCCCACAATGCGCCACCAGCCGTTGCGGTTCTGCGCGATTCCTGTGTAGCCGAAATCAACCTTTCCTCCGCGCACATACCACCAGCCGTTCTCATTCTGTTCCACACTGTTGCAGCCAAAATCCACTTTACCGTTAACAATACGCCACCAGCCATTTCCATTCCGCGCGATTCCGGTATAACCAAAATCAACCTTTCCTCCGCGCAGGTACCACCAGCCGTTCTCATTTTTCTCTACGCTGTTACAGTTGAAGTCCACCCTGCCGCCCACGATGCGCCACCAGCCGTTTCCATTTTCCGCGATTCCGGTATAGTCAAAATTAACTCTTCCATTCTGGACACACCACCAGCCATTCACATTCTTTGCCACGGTATCCACAAACCGGACTTTGCTTCCGGTCATATACCACCAGCCATTGATACCATTTACATTTCCGTTCAGAATGTCTGTTCTTGCCTTTGTGACGATTCCTTTTTCCACATACCACCAGTCATCTCCCAAAGATGCAAATCCGGTATAGGATGTCTGAATCACATCGTTATTGTAGTAAGCCAGTATACCATCTATCTCCACCAGGCCATTTTTTACCAGACGGGGAATCACTTCTGTCCTGGTCTCATCACAGCCGGAACAATACCAGGTACGGATTCCGGTTTCAGAATACGTGGGTTCTCTGGTAATTTCACTTGATGACCAGTCATGCTCTGTATGTATCTCCTGATCCGGCGGAGCTTCCGTGTCAGTTTCCGCGCCAAACGCCAGAGTCCCGACAGCAAACATAAAAATCATCAAAGCAGTCAGTATCATACTCCGTAAAACTCTCTTCTTCATAACTCATCCTCCTCAGACAGTCTGTAAATCACCATATATGGCAGAAAGGCCGCCGCATCAGTTTCTGATCATCAGTTGACACGACAGCCTTTTCCTGTTTCATATTACATTTTCACCCCGGAATGGGGAAAATCATTTTTACTCTGCCGCTCTGGCTGCAACTTCCTTTTCCTGAATGTCAGAGGGAGCCTGCTCATAGCGTACGAACTCGTAAGAGTAAGTTCCGCTTCCTCCTGTCATGGAACGGAGATCTGTATTATATCCATAGAGCTCGGAGGTGGGAATGTCCGCAAGAATTTCCTGCTTTCCGCCCTCAATGGGATTCATTCCCAATACACGGCCCCGGCGCTTATTCAGATCACCCATAATGTCTCCCGTATAGCTGTCCGGAACAACTACCTTCAGAGAAGAAATCGGCTCCAGCAGAATCGGTGAAGCTTCCATAAAGCCCTTCTTAAACGCCTGAATCGCAGCCGTCTTGAAAGCCATCTCGGAGGAATCCACCGGATGATAGGATCCGTCATACAGAACTGCCTTCACGCCCACAACCGGATATCCGGCCAGAGGTCCTTTCTCCACAGCGTCCTGAATACCCTTTTCTACCGCCGGGAAGTAATTCTTCGGAACCGCGCCGCCCACAACAATCTGATCAAACACATAGGGTGTCTCCAGATCGCCGGAAGGCTCAAAGGTCATCTTCACATGACCGTACTGTCCATGGCCGCCGGACTGCTTTTTATACTTATATTCCACATCAGATTTCTTACGGATTGTCTCACGGAAAGCAACCTTCGGCTTATCCAGTGTAATCTCTACTTTATACTTATCCAGCAGCTTGCTCACTACAATGTCGAGCTGCTGATCACCAATGCCGTACAGCAGCGTCTGGTGATTTTCACTGTCATTGACAGCCTTCAGGGTCAGATCCTCCTGCATCATCTTCTGAAGCGCCTGGGAAACCTTATCCACATCACTCTTATTTACAGGATTGTAGCTCTTATATGTATAAGGCTGAGAAATCGCTGTCTTGATAAAGGTCAGCGGAATCGCCTTTGTGGATAACGTATCGGTAGTGGCAACTTTATTCAGTTTCGCCAGGGCTCCGATATCGCCGGCATGCAGCTCGGAAACCTCCTCCGGCTTGTTTCCGCGTATTACATAAACCTTGCCGATCTTGTCATCCATCCCCTTCTCTTCATTATAAAGCACATCATCCGTTTTAATAACGCCGGAGGTAACTTTAATCAGAGAATACTTGCCGATAAAAGGATCCACAATGGTCTTAAAAATATATGCGCTTTTTGCCTTCGCGAAATTAAAGTCTGCATCATATACTTCATTTGATTTGATATTGATGGCCTTGCACTGCTTTTTATCGGGACTGGGGAGATATTTTACAATATCATCCAACAGTGTGTAAACGCCGTGCGCCACGATACCGGAAGCAACAGAAATCGGGACAATGGAACCGTCTGTCACATTCACGCGGAGCGCCTGACGGATCTCATTCTCGGAAAACTCGTCACCCTCAAAATAGCGCTCCATATATTCCTCGCTGGTCTCCGCTACGGACTCCATCAGCGCCTCTCGAAGCAGCTCCAGGTTCGGCATAGAATAATCCGGAACATCTGTGGGAATCGTATTGCCGTTTCTGTCCCATTTATAGGCCTCTTTTGAAATAATATTGATCAGACCAATAAACTTTTCATTCGCGCGAAGGGGAATGTGGAAAGGAGCAATCTTCTTTCCGTACAGCTCCTGCATATCCTTCACGATCTGACGGAAGCTGGCATTGTCATCATCCATGCCGGTCACACAGATCAGTCTGGGAAGATTATACTTCTCACAGATCTCCCAGGCCTTCTGAGTTCCTACCTCAACCCCGGACTTGCCATTGATTACAATAATCGCCGCATCAGCCGCCGCAACAGCCTCCTCAACCTCACCGACAAAATCAAAAAATCCCGGTGTGTCCAGCAGATTGATCTTCGTATCTCCCCATTCGACGGGCACAACAGATGTAGTGATGGAAAAACCACGTTTGATCTCTTCTTTATCATAATCACTGATCGTATTGCCGTCATCGACCTTTCCCATACGACTGGTTACGCCTGCAAGATATGCCATGGCTTCCACCAGCGTCGTCTTGCCTGCGCCTCCGTGACCAAGTACAGCGACATTGCGGATCTTGTCCGTAGTGTAAATCTTCATAATAAAATTCCTCCAATACCATAAAGTGTGCGGCAGAAAGTTTTCTGGCAATGCTGACCGCACTATGGTTATATTCTACTAAACTTTGATCCTTTTTGCAACAATTTTATGCATTTTGATGAAATGTCCAAATGTGATATTCATGGACTGCAGATTAAACAGGAAAACTATATTCTTTTACATTTTTTCGAGCCTCATGTAATCCTTGCTTAGCCCTTTACTGGAAAATATGTTCTTTCAACTGTCCCCCCTCCAGAGAATATACTTTCCGGCATAATTTTGTAATATCTTCACTGATATGACTAGTCATCAGAACTGTTGTTCCCAGCTCTCGATTAATTTCCAGAATCAGATTACGAATTAATTCACAGCCACTTTTGTCGAGACCATTCATAGGTTCATCCAGCAACAATATTTTAGGTTTTTCCATAATCGCCTGTGCAAAGGCCAGACGCTGTTTCATACCTGTGGAAAATTTTCTTACACTTTTTTTATTTTCGGGATCCAGCCCCACCAGTCTGATCAACTCTCTGATTTCTTCATCACTTACCTTTTTATTAATTGCAGCAATCATTCTCAAATTTTCGAATGCACTGTACGAGGGAAGAAAACCTGTATTATCCAATATAATTCCCAGATCAGACGGAAATTTTCCATTCCAAATATATTCCCCACAGACATTCACCTGCCCGCTGTCCGGTACCATAATGCCTGCAATGATTTTAAATAATACACTTTTCCCACTGCCATTTCTTCCTATAATTCCACAAATATCTCCAGCATTCACATCCAGATCCAGATGATTTAAAACAAATTCTCCATGAAATGCTTTAACTATATTTCTGACTTCGATTATCGTCTCCATAACATTTTCCTCCTTATCCCCAAAACTCCTCCCTTTTGACATACATAAAAACAGATAACAAACAACCAGACACTGCAATCCATGCTGCACTTATCACAAAACCCTGCCATCTTATGACACCACATACAGCTAAATTGCCGCACACTGTCCAAAGACAGGGCGGAAGTTTGTCCAGATTTGCAGAAAAAAGATTCACCAGTATATGGGCAAACAGCACGATAACAAAGGAAAAATATTCATTGTGGATTACAGTATACAAAACAGTTTCCATAAAGAAAAAAGCCAACCCATTTAAAAACAAAAGGAAATAAAGCATAACCACATCTATAAATCCATAGAAACCCTCAGATGGAAGATATCCCGGAAAAATTCCATTTCCTGCAGACCAGACCAAAAACGTAACAATAAAATGAATGCCATAGTAAATACCCGTCATTTTTATGATCTGCAAAACAAAAAATTTTTCTGCTTTCATGAGTCCCTTTTTTAACAAAATATATCTGGAATACATACGCCATTTCTGATAATAAAATATACTTCCCCCGTAAATCGGAAACTGAACCAAAATCCACCAGAACAGCGCTGTTCCTAACCCGGAAAATCCACACCAGTAACCCAAACAGTAATCCAAAAAAACTGTCCTGAGATTTCCCATGCCCCATATCAGTCCGGTCATTGCCGCCCATATTACACAAAAAATGCTATATTTTACTATTCCTTTTTTATCTCGATATACCATTGCGTCTTCTTTCCTGTAAATCAATTTTCCTGATCCGACGGGAACAAAACAGTCCCAGCAGCAGAATCTGTGCTCCCCAGAAGACCAGTCGCTGACAAAAGTTTATATTACTTTGCCCCTGGACAATCTGATAGAAAAAAGTATATATATATAAATGTCCCCAAAGATTTTTATATACTGCAAAGCCCCAGAAAAGCGGAATACAGGCCAGCAGAACAGCAAGATATCTGTTGCAGCAAATCAGATAAAAAGAATAAAACCATAAAGAAAATGCAGTCCAATATGCAATCAGACTGACCACAATCAGCAAAATCCCTTTTACGGAACCATATGGCATATGAATTACATTTCCCTCTGATATAACCGGCAAACCATACATAAATCCGCACCAGCAGGCAACTCCCAGAAATGCCAGTACAAAAGTTCCCCCGCAAATTATGATCAGAAAAAAATTACCAAACAACAGATATTTTCGGTGAACACATCTCATTTGATAATAAAATTCACTATTTTCAAAACACAAAAAACGAAGGCAGAATAATAATATAATAACCGGCAGAAACAAATATACAATATAGGCATTCTCAAAATTAAATATTACAAATTCCAGCAAATTTCCTTTTATTAACTTTTTTGAGAAGAGTTCCGCCTGATATTCATTCTGCATCACAATTGTTATCAGCATGTATAAGACAGAAAACAGAATCAAACATCTGAATATGCCACTTCTTTTTAACTTCCATTTCACAAAATGAATTCCAGTTTTCATCTTTCATTCCCTATTTGAAATCACTTCATCTTTTCCATTCGGGATCTGCCGTAACAGAAATCCGCCTCTTTTTGACAGCCTGTATGGAAAAGAATCCCTCCAATTGCAAAAATTATTGCCGCATATAGATATCTCTTTGCCATTCCGACGACTCCCCCGGTATTTATGTCATATAACAGAGTCAGTGATAAATTTGGCATCCAGCGAATCAACACTATCCCGGAAAACAAATAATAAAGAAACGGAATACAAAAGGCGATATACTTATTTTTCTGAAACATAAAAATTCCCAGTCCCAAGGATGCACATACGCACCCACACAGAAAAGTATTTGCTGCTATCATACACATATATAGAAATGGATGGGAAACAGCCAGATCCGGAAGAACCAATATATCCATGTAAATTGGCATACCATTATATTTTTTTTTCAGGAAAACACAAATAATTCCAAAGATTATCTGTGGGATACTTAAAATACAGCCACCTTTTAATACATACGCCCAAAAACTTTTTCTATAATATTTTTTCTGACTCATTTTTTGTGTTTTATAAACAAAAAAGCCGCTTTCCAATTCAGGAACAAACTCTGTCAAAATCGGTATGCATGCAAGCAGCGGAAACACTATCCCAAAAACCGCAATTGTGTTTCCTCCGGCAGCCATTAAATATAAAACAATCCCCGGAACTGCGTCCAATAAGATATCACTCACACCTACAAATAATAGAACCAGAGAAATAAGCATACCCATACCAAAATATTTGTTATTGCCGTGCACTGTCATAACAAAACTTTCACCTCCCAATTCTTAAATTCTGCCTATAGTCAAACAGGGGTTCGATTTGATAATATCATTGTAAATCGAATCCCCGTCTTAATTTTTATTTTATAGAATCAAACGACACAGCATTCCTAATAAATCTACTCAGAATCATTTATTTTAATTTGGCGTCCAAGAACCGCTTGTAGTCGTAGCAGAAAAATTTGTTGCCGCAGTAGAAATTCTTAATTTTAATGATGTCCCCTTCAAATCAGAAGCATTACCATTATAATTCATTGTCTTAGTCCCTGTTGAAGAATAATTAACCTTTGTTGTTTTCCTATTATTGCTTGAATCCACAATCCAACATGCCAATGCCCCATTATCATATATATAAGTAACATTGTTATATGCAGATCCAGTAGTTTGTTTTACCAATCCACCAGAAATATAATCTGATACTTTTTTTACTAATACTTTATTATATGACCTGTAATTCGCCGCAAAAACAGGCACACAAGTTATAGATACAATCTCACCTGTTTCTCACCTCCTTTCGATGATTATGCTAACGTTTCATCCGTTCTATTTGTGACAAAAAAATATACAAAATTTAAATATAATATTTAGGAATCTTACACAATTATTCGATTTCCCTTATCATTTTCAACACATCTTCTTTTTCCAGATCCGTAGCATCCAGAAAATACATTGCGCCGTCCTCCTGCCAAGAACAGCAAATCATCCCATCCTCTTTATAACCTATCTGAATCTCCTGATTTCGAACTGTCACGTATTCTGTATAAATGAATTCTGTATCCAGTAAATACCCTGCACTGTCACTTATAACCCATGCTGCATAAACAATATGTTTATCTTCATCAGAGTGGCTTCGATATTCAGCCGCATATCCATCATCATTTTTATCCTCATACAACATCTCATACCCTTCCGGCACATAAGTCAAATACTTTATCTTTCCTTCCCCGGTCACATCATAATATTCTATTGCATGATCCTTATACTCTGCCCGGTTGATCAGTTCCACCCGAAGCTCTTCCACTGCCCTAGTACCAATGGCAGATATACAAGTAATTCCTGCACAAAGTAGAAGAATAGCTGCCACACGCCCTCCTGTTTTCATATATCGGTAGTTCAACTTCGGATACCTACTCTGATGTAACAGCTTCTTCATCCTGCATTGATACCGTTCAGAAAGGCAAAATGGAATATCTGGCTGTTCTGGAATTCCATCTACTATCACTTTTTCCACTTTTGGCAGATTTTCATATAGCCATTCGTCTGTAAGCTTCATTCTAAATAATTCCCCATTCCTTCAGATTTTTTTCCAGAAGCGCTTTCCCTCTGGATATTCTTTTTCTCACCAGTGCTTCTGAAATTCCCAGCAATTTCGCGATCTCTCTATTTTCAAATTCCTGACTGTATTTCAGCAAAAAGATCCCCCTGTACTGCTCCGGCATATTTTTTATTATCTCAATCACCCGATTTTCCTCTATACACTGTTCAAAGCGCACCTCCGCATCCGGATCTGCAGGTATTCTCCATTCTTCCAACTCATCCAGTGAAATACCATACTCCCGTCTTTTTTTGCGCACCAAATCCAGAGCAGTATGTTCTACAATAATCAGCAGGAAGCTTTTCGTTTTATACTCATTGCCGGGATCAATCCGTTCCAGAACACGGATGATTTTCAGAAAGGCATTATGAACCACATCTTCCGCGTCCCGCTGATCCTTCAATATCTGCCAGGCCCGCCACAGCATCAGCCGATGATACTTTTCGTAAATCTGTTCAAACTTTGTCTTATCTTTTTCTTCCTCAAACGAAGTAATATAAAATGCCAGCATTTTTCCTCCCTTATTTATTACAACGTTTTTTCTCTTCGTTTTGTGACAAAAAATCTTCTTCTCTGTATAAAATCCGAAAAAATTTATTTTCAGCAAAAAAGTCATCTCATTCTCACGGTTTTAAAAAGCGGGCTGACTTTCACGCCAACCCGCTTTTCTTCATGATAAAGTTATACCGTCTGCATCTATCTTGTCACCATCATCTCCTCGGAAATCCACTGTCTGACAAGACTGACATTCTCCTTTACAATCCGGGCAATTCTTTCCACAGACAACCCGTCTTCCGCCATGGATAATACCAGCTCCCGTTTCCCTTTTTCTCTTCCCTCATTGTAAAGTTCATCCAATATTTTACTCATTGAAATTTGATTGAGTCATTTTGAACTGTCAAGGCACATCAATAGTTGCTATTCCAACTGTACAGTTAGTTGCTGGATGTTTTCCAGTGTCTTGTAGAATTCCTTTTTATATGGACAGCTACTGCACAGTTTGAATGTGATATATCTTACTGAACGAATTGCTCTCGCAGCAATCTTCATCATCTTTAAACGAATGGTATCAACCTGTTGCTTTCGCATATCTGGAAGAAATACCAGCTGTCTGAAGCAATTGAACAAGTTGTACGCAAGCATGTGAATCCGCATTCGGTTGACATTTACTACTTTGGAATAACTGCTGACAGGATTCTATAAATTTATCTGCATCATTGCTGCAGTGAAGTGTTCCGTCACACAGTTCTGCTTTGAGCAGATCTCCAGTCAGTCCGTCATGGCTGAAATGTTACTGTTCCATCTTTATCATCCGATATCCGATACCGATATGTGTCTGGATATAATGAGGCGCCCCGGGGGCCGATTCCAGTTTTTTGCGCAGGGTCGCCATAAACACGCGCAATGTCCCGATATCTGTTTCCAGATTGCTTCCCCAGACATTCTGAAGAATAAATTTGTGGGTAAGCACTTTTCCGGTATTCCGGGCCATCAGGCATAACAGTCTGTATTCTATGGCAGTCAGCCGTAGTTCATCTTCTCCCAGATAAACACAGCCCGAAGCGTAATCAATCTTTAATGGTCCGTTTTCATAAAAAGACTGGTGTCCGGTACTGCCATGCATAAGTTCTGATCGTCTCTGGGTGACACGGAGACGGGCCAGAAGCTCTTCCACAGAAAATGGTTTCGTCAGATAATCATCCGCGCCGCTGTCCAGCGCCTCTATTTTATCCCAGTCCTCACTCCTGGCGCTGATCACTATAATCGGAACATCAGACCAGCTCCGGATCCGGCTGATAACTTCAATGCCGTCAATGTCGGGAAGTCCCAGATCAAGCAGAATGGCATCCGGATTATGCGAAGCAGTCTCCATAATAGCATTCTCCCCGTTTATTGCTGTAATAAAACGATAGTCATGGGCTTTTAAAGTATTGGTGATCAGATTACGCACAGGCGCGTCATCCTCTACTACAAGTATCTGAAACCTGCTCATGATAAGATACCTCCTCCAGCGGAAGTGTAAAGCTGAATACTGCGCCCTTCGGCCGGTTATCCTCTACCCGGATCGTACCGCCATGTGCCTCAATAACAGCTTTACAAAGATATAATCCCAGTCCCAGACTGCGGCGGTTATCCGCTATTTTATGACTGCCGCAGTAAAATTTATCAAAAATTTTCTCCTTCTCCTCATCCGGAATGCCCTCTCCCTCGTCTGCAATCATGACTTCCGCCATATTGCCGTTTCTTCCCGCTGTAATGGACACAGGAGTTCCCGGAGGCGTATACTTCATGGCGTTGTCCACAATGTTTGTGATCACCTGCATAATCAGCCTGCCGTCCGCCCGGACCAGCAGCAGATCATCTTCACAATTGACAGAGACGGCGTGTTCTCCCGGCTTTCGTCTGAAATGCTGCACAGATTCCTCCAGGATTTCGTCCAGCAGCTCTGTGGATGTCCGCAAAACCATCCGGCCTTCTTCAATGCGGGTCGCGTACAGCAGATTCTCTACCAGATTATAGAGCCAGATGGAATCATTATAAATATCTGAATAAATCTGCTGTTTTGTATCATGATCAAAACTGTCCCCATTATACATCAGATTGCTGGCATTACAGGAAATCGTAGTGAGAGGAGTACGCAGATCATGGGAAATCGTGCGCAGAAGGTTTGCCCGGAGCTGCTCGCTTTCCGCCAGTACCGCGGCAGCTTCTTTATCCCTGGCATTTTTTTCGTTTTCCAGAGCCAGGGCAGCTTCCCCAAGAATAGAGAGCAGAATACTGTGCTCGGAAGCATCCAGAGGGGCATTCTCCGCCTCTATGCCCACCACACCGTAAACACGCTCATTGACCCGCAGGGCAAAATATAAATACCTGGCATCCGGGTAGATATCTGTTGTGGCTCCGGCCGCATGATTGTTATGCAATACCCACTCCGCAGTTATCAGTTCTTTGTCTGCATTGTATTTCCCGACATCCATTGGATTCTCCCTGTAAAACTGCGGTGCAGATAAATGGCCGTTTTTATTATCAAATACAACTATATTCCTGTCCAGCAGTTCTACAATCTGTTCTGCTGTTGTACATATGATATCTTCCTTTGATCCGGATTTTGACAGCAGCTGATCCGTATCAAAAAGTATCTTTGTCCGGCGGGCTATTTTTGCTGACTGCTTTGCCTGCCTTTTATACCGGAGCGCAAAAGTACCTGTAATGTAGGCCGTTAGAAACATTATAACAAAAGTAACCGGATATCCTGTATCATACGCTCTCAGAGAAAGCCGCGGCGTTGTAAACAGGAAATTAAAAATAAATATACATGCGGCTGATGTAACCAGACTGTATATCTGATGAGAGGTCAGGACAGATGTCAGGAGCACACCCAGAATATACACCATTATAATATTGGATTCAGTAAATCCCAGATAATGAAACAAAAACCCCAGCAAGGTGGCAGTACCAAGAATTCCTGAACTTATGAATATATTTTTCAGAACAGACTTTGTTCTGCCGTTTTTTACTTTTCTGGGACGGTAAGCCGCATCCGCATTTTTATCGGGAATAATATGAATATCAATCTCCGGCGCATAAGAAAGAAGCTGTTCCGTAAAGTAAGATTTCTTAAACCAGTGTCTGCGGGCGAAAGAGCTTCTTCCAAAAACAATTTTCGTAATTCCGGAAAAACGGGCATATTCGGCGATCTGATAAGGAACGTCATCCCCGTAAACTATCTCAAGATCGGCGCCCAGCTGTTTTGCCAGTCTGAAATGATCACGCAGACGTTTTTTATTTTCTTCCGTAGCGGCTGCAAAATCCGGAGTCTCTACAAACAGACCTGTGAACCGGCTGTTAAAAGCCCGCGCCATTTTTGCGGCTGTGCGAATGACTTTCTCATTGGAAGGTGCAGATGAAAGACATACCAGAATATGTTCATCCGCATGAAAACCGTCTGTTTCATACAGCTGGTCAGATATTTTTCCGGCCCGGTCCGCGCATCGCCGGAAGGCCAGTTCCCGTAAAGCAGACAACTGCGCTAATGTGAACTGCGAATCTTCTGAATCCTTTTCCTTCAGATGTTCCATCAGTTCCTGCGGCTCAACATCAACAAACTCTACCTGTGATGCATGGTCAAAAATCTCATCGGGTATATGCTCCCGGACGGTAATTCCGGTTATGGATGCCGCTGCATCACAAAGGCTTTCCAGATTTCCCACATCAAGAGTAGTATATACATCTATGCCATAATGCAGCAATTCTGCCACATACTGATACCTGTTCCGGTAACGACTGTTTTCACTATTCGTATGTGCCAGTTCATCGATTAACACCAGCCCCGGATTCCTTGTTATAATCCCGTCAAAATCCGGCTCTCCGGTCTGGAGGGGTTCTATCTGTTCCAGCCCCTCCAGCAGGCCGGGCATCTGCGCCGGGATATCCGGAGAAATATAACCGGCCAGGACATCAATCCCCTGAGTTTTTGCGGCCTGCGCCTCTTCCAGCATTGCCCGGGTTTTCCCCGCGTCTTCCGCATATCCGAAAAATATCTTCAGCTGTCCTGGTTCTGCCCGGTTCAATGTTCTTACCTCCATTCTGATCGTAATTTTATCACAGAAACCATTCTACGGCTAATAAAAAATGAATTAATCCGCTATATCCCGAAACACTTCTGTACTTTTTCCTGTTCCCCCAGCACCAGGACAGATCTGCCTGTATCCAGAACGGTATCCGGAGTGATATTCATGCCAAGCTTTCCGTTTTTCCGGATACCCAGTATATTAATGCCATATTTTTTCCGGATATCCAGCTGGAGAATGGTCTTCCCATTCCACTCTTCCGGTATTTCCAGTTCAAAAATGGAATACTCCTCATCCAGTTCATTATAGGACAGGATATGATCCGAGGTACAGCGGATCGCGGTCCAGGCGGCCATCTGTTTTTCGGGATAAACCACCTCGTCAGCTCCGTTATTCAGCAAAAATTTTTCCTGGACACCTCTGGAAGCCCTCGCAATAACTTTCTGAGCCCCCAGCTCCTTCAGCCGGTATGCTGTTTCCAGGGAATTTTGAAAATTATCACCGATCGCCACAATACACGCGTCATAATCGGGTATCCCCAGAGATGTAAGAAATTCCGGGTTTGTACTGTCGCCGATCAGCGCATTGGTCACAAAAGGCAATACCGCGTTAATACGTTCTTCATCACTGTCCACAGCCATAATCTGGTGATTCAGGTCATTCAGCTTCATGGCAATATGTCTGCCGAAACGTCCCAGTCCGATTAATAATATAGATTTCATAATCATTTACCTCCAATTCTCAGCCTACAGATATTTTTTCCAGCGGAAGCCTGGAAAGTGTATTTTTTGCTGCGGGGAATGCTGCAAATATCAGAGTCAGTCCCCCTACTCTTCCTATGTACATCAGCGCGATCAGAATCAGTTTGCTGACCACGCCCAGTTCCGGCGTAATACCAAGAGTCAGACCTACCGTACCTATCGCGGATGCGCTCTCATACAGACAGCTGACCAGCGGAAGTCCCTCGATCCTGCTTATGGCCAGACCGCCGCAGAAAAACAGGGATATATATATCAGAAATACTGCAGCCGCATTTTTTATGGTATTATCATCAATACGGCGCCCGAAGAACTGCCCGCTCTGCCGTTTGCGGAAGACCGCAATGGCGCAGGCAATCATTACCGCAAATGTCGTAACCTTCATGCCTCCGGCTGTGGAACCGGGAGCTCCTCCGATGATCATCAGCAGGGACGTCATTGTCTGTCCCGTTTCGCTCATTGCTGTCAGATCCACTGTGTTATAACCGGCAGTTCTGGGCGTTACAGACTGGAACCAGGATCCCCAGAACCGCTCTCCCATCGGAAGATCCTGCAATTCGAAAAAGAAGAAATACAGGGCAGGCAGAACAATCAGACAGGCAGTCACCATCAGTATCACCTTGCTCTGCATCCGGTAGCGTCTGATATGGATGCCATTGGTATAGATATCACGCCATGTCAGGAATCCCAGACCCCCGATAATGATAAGGAGCATGATCGTTACATTTATAACAGGATTCGCGCTGTAACCCATCAGTGAATTAAATAAAACCCCGTCATTTACAATGTCAAAGCCCGCATTACAGAAAGCCGATATGGAATGAAAAAATCCCATCCACAAGCCTTCTGCAAATCCGTAATCCCGGATATACACAGGCGCCATAACCAGCGCGCCAAGCAGCTCAATTACAATGATTCCCCTGATAATGAATCCGGTAAAACGTACAATGCCGCCCACCTGGGGCGCGGAAATAGCATCCTGCATGGTACTCCGCTGCATTAATGATATTTTTTTCCCGGACGCCATGGTAATGGCAACTGCTACTGTAACAACTCCCATACCGCCAATTTGTATCAGGGCAATAATAACCGCCTGACCAAAAACCGTCCAGTGCACAGCCGTATCATAAACAACCAGACCTGTCACACATACGGCTGAAGTCGATGTAAAAAGACAGTCCAGAAATGGACTTACTGTTCCGTCCCTGCTGGAAACAGGAAGCATCAGAAGCAGAGCTCCCACTAAAATTACCAGCGCAAATCCCAGTATAATAATCTGTGCTGAAGATAAGCGCTTTAGAAATGATCTCATACTTTTTCCTCCATCCATATTTTCTCAGTTATTATTACATACAGAGTGTGAAAAAGGTATTAGTATCATAAGCACGGCATTAAAATGGCATTAAGATTGTCTGATATGTATTCTACCTGGAATTATTTTAAGCCGCTTGCTTTCACACGTTAAAGCGCGAACTTTCTGTTTATTGACTTTCCGCTCAAAAAGCGTTATGATCGTTGCAGTCGATTTTTTATTTTAAGCAGCCAAGAGGGGAGCATTATTATGATTCCAGAAAAGATTGGTTTTATCGGCCTCGGACATATCGGAGGCTCCGTCGCAAAAACCATTCACCGCATCCATCCGCAGATTGAACTGATCGCCTACGATATCAGCCGGGAAACCCTTGATATGGCTCTTGAAGAAGGCGTTATTTCAAAAGAATGCAGCGGCGTCACAGATGAATTCGCAGACTGTGATTACATTTATCTGTGCGCGCCCGTCCTGAATAATAATGATTATGTCCAGACTTTATCCGGCATTCTTCATGACGATATGCTTCTGACTGATGTAGGAAGCGTAAAGAACCGGATCCATGAGAATATCCAGCAGTATCCGGAACTGGAGAAACATTTTATCGGCGGGCATCCCATGTGCGGCACCGAACATGTGGGCTATGAGTACTCCACTCCCTATATGTTGGAAAACGCTTTTTATCTGCTGACGCCCACAGAGACGGTTCCCAGCTCCAAGGTAGCGGAATTTGAGGCTTTTGTAAAAAGCATCGGCGCCCTGCCCATGATTCTGGATTACAAAAAGCATGATTTTTCTGTAGGCTCCATCAGCCATCTGCCTACGGTAATCGCTTCTACACTGGTCAGTCTGGTAAAAAATCTGGATGACGACAGCGAGACTCTGCGCACCATCGCAGCCGGGGGCTTCAAGGATATCACCCGGGTGGCATCCTCAGATCCCACCATGTGGGAAAACATCTGTATTGCCAACAGAAACCAGATCATCCAGCTGATTGATCTTTATATGAAGGCGCTGAAGGAAACGCGCGACACCATCGCCGGAGGACAGGAGGATGAGATCAAACAGTTCTTCAGTTCCGCCAAGGAATACCGGGATTCCTTCAACATCTCCCATAAGGGCGCTCTTCATCCGGTATACCAGCTGTTCCTGGATCTGATTGATGAGGCCGGCGGGATCGCCACTGTGGCAACGATTCTGGCAACCAACGGGATCAGCATCAAGAATATCGGGATTATCCACAACCGTGAATTCCAGCAGGGCGTTCTGCAGGTGGAATTTTATGACCAGGCCACCTATAAGAAGTCTGTGGAACTGTTAAAGAAACATCACTATACGATATATGAAAAGTAAAATTGCATATTGTTTTCCTGGATTCCATATGATACAATGCCAATAGGCTACATGATATGAGTATTTCAAGCCAGATGGCAGAGGAAAACCCCGGTGCTGCGACACCGGGGTTTTCCTCATATATAGTTATTTAATAAACATCGCATCCCCAAAGGAGAAAAACCGATAGCCCTGCTTCACCGCTTCCTCATAGGCGGCCAGGATATGTTCCCTCCCCGCCAGAGCGGAAACCAGCATCAGCAGAGTGGACTCCGGCAAATGGAAATTGGTGATCAGGCAGTCCAGCACCTTGAACTGATAGCCCGGATAGATAAAAATATCGGTCCATCCGCTTGTGGGCTTTATATGTCCGTTTTCATCTGCCGCAGACTCAATGGTACGGCAGCTTGTAGTTCCCACGCAGATCACACGCCCGCCCTTTTCTTTTGTCCGGTTAATTATCTCAGCGGCGTCCTCATCAATCATGTAAAATTCTGAGTGCATGTGATGCTCCAGCACGTTCTCCACCTTCACAGGCCGGAAGGTTCCGAGTCCCACATGAAGCGTAACCTCGGCAATTTCCACGCCCATCTCCCGCACCTGCTTCAGCAGTTCCGGCGTAAAGTGAAGCCCCGCCGTAGGCGCCGCCGCAGAACCGTCATATTTTGCGTAAACTGTCTGGTAGCGGTTTTTATCTTTCAGCTGGTGGGTAATGTAAGGAGGAAGGGGCATCTGCCCCAGCTGATCCAGAATCTCTTCGAAGATTCCCTCATAAGAAAACTGAATCAGCCGGTTCCCCTCTTCCACCACATCAATTACTTTACCGGTCAGAAGTCCGCCGCCGAAACTGATCTTTGTTCCCGGTTTCGCCTTCTTTCCCGGCTTCACCAGTGTCTCCCAGATATCATTCTCCCTCCGTTTCAGCAGAAGAATCTCGATATGGGCTCCCGTCCCTTCCCGTTCTCCGTGGAGACGGGCGGGAATCACTTTTGTGTTATTCAGCACCAGGCAGTCGCCGGGTCTCAAATATTCCACAATGTCACGGAAAATCCGGTGTTCATATTCCCCTGTCTCTTTGTCCAGAACCAGAAGCCTGGAAGAAGACCTGTCCTCCAGCGGATCCTGGGCAATCTGTTCCTGGGGAAGATCAAAATAAAAGTCACTTGTTTTCATGATTTCTCCTTACTGTCTCAGTTCAATTCCCATCTGATCCAGTCCGTTCATGATCTTCTTCATTACAGAAGTAATATCATTTTCCTCCAGTGTGCGGTCTTTCAGACGGAAGGTCAGCTTATAAGCCAGCGACTTGAATCCCTCTTTGATCTGCTCACCCTCGTAAATATCGAACAGTTCATAAGACTCCAGCATTTTTCCGCCTCTCTGCTCAAAAACAGCCTCAATCTCTCCGGCCAGGATCTGCTTCGGCACCACCATGGACAGATCACGGGATACAGCCGGGAATCTGGCAATTCCCTCATATTTCCGGTCAAAGGTCGCCCGCGCTACAATCTCCGGCATGTCGATCACTGCAATATACACTCTCTCCTTGATGCCATAATCGGCGGCAACTGTCGGATGAATCTCACCCAGATAACCGATCAGCTGTCCGTCATAAATCACATTCGCCTTGCGTCCCGGATGCATAAAAGGCAGATCTGCTTCCGGTTCATAAGAAGGTTTCTTTTCCATTCCCACTGCAGTCAGAAACTCTTCTACCACACCCTTCATAGTAAAAAAGTCGCCCTCTCCGTAGAAGCCAAGCGTAAACTGCATCCGCTCCTCGGGGAGTTCAGTCACCGGAATTTGTTTCGGAAGGTAAATATTTCCCAGCTCATAGAGACGCACATCCTTATTTCTGCGGTTATAATTGGTTGCCAGAGAAGTCAGCATACCGTTCAGAGAAACGGTCCGCATAATGCTGAAATCCTCTCCCAGCGGATTGGAAATCACAACCGCGCGCCGCAGAGAGCTGTCTGCCGGAATCCGCAGCTTGTCATAAACCTTGGGGCTCTCAAAGGAGTAAGTCATTGCCTGAGAGAATCCGCAGAACTGCGCCACCTCCCGGGCCACTTCCTCAATCCGCAGCTTGTAGGAAAGCTTTCCGGTTGTTGACGCATGAGGAAGCGTGGTCGGAATATTATCATACCCGTAGAATCTCGCCACTTCCTCCGCAATATCCGCATCGCGGATCAGATCCTGTCTCCAGGAAGGAGCAGCCACTTCTCTGGTCTCCGGATCAAAATCCAGGTCAATTTTCTTGAAATAGCCGAGCATCGTCTCTTCATCAATATCTGTTCCCAGCAGACGATTGATCCAGTCCGGATCAAAGGGAATCCGGTGTCCCTCCATGGGTCTGCTGTAAACATCTACAGCGCCGCCTACTACTTCTCCGGCGCCCAGTTCTTCCACCAGCTGGCAGGCACGATTCATGGCCGCCATGGCATTGTTGGGATCCAGGCCCTTCTCAAACTTTGAAGATGCATCCGTGCGCAGTCCCACTTTTTTGCTGGACAGACGGATGTTTGTTCCGTCAAAGCATGCCGCCTCGAACAGCATGGTGTGAACGTGATCTGTAATCATGGAATTTTCTCCTCCCATGATTCCCGCAAGTCCCACCGGCTTTTCTCCGTCACAGATCATCAGGACGCTGTCGTCCAGAGTACGCTCCTGTCCATCCAGGGTTACAAACTTCTCTCCCCGGGCTGCCCGGCGCACACGGATTTCATGACCGGCAATCGTATCCATATCATAAGCGTGCATAGGCTGTCCATACTCTTCCATCACATAGTTGGTAATATCCACGATATTGTTGATCGGACGGATACCGTGGGCGGCAAGCCTCCTCTGCATCCATGCCGGCGAGGGGGCAAGCTTAATATTTTTTACCACCCTGGCTGTGTAACGGGGACAAAGCTCCGGATCTTCCACTGTTACCTTGATATAATCATTAACGTCCTCATCATTACCTGTCTCTGTCACTACAGGGGGAATAAACGCTTTGCCAAAAGTCGCCGCAGCCTCCCTGGCAATTCCCAGTACAGAGAAACAATCCACCCGGTTGGATGTAATTTCGTATTCTACCACAACATCATCCAGTCCCAGATATGCGACAGCGCTCTCTCCCACAGGCGCGTCCTCCGGCAGAATATAAAGGCCGTCAGGATCTGCGTCCGGATACATGTCTGTGCTGGATCCCAGTTCTTCAATGGAACACATCATACCATAGGAAGGCACGCCCCGAAGCTTTCCTGCCTTGATCTTCACACCGCCGGGCACAGTCTTTCCGTCCGCATGGGTTCCCGCCACGCGGCCGCCGTCCAGTACCACAATGACCTTCGCTCCCTCAGATACATTGGGCGCTCCGGTAACAATCTGTACGGTTTCTTCCCCTACATTCACCTGGCAGACCACCAGCTTGTCCGCATCGGGATGCTTCTCAATGGAAAGTACCTGGCCGATCACGATCCTTTCCAGATCCTCGTCCATTCTCTTATATCCTTCTACCTTAGAACCGGAAAGAGTCATTGCATCCATGTATTCCTGAGGCTCCACATCCAGATCCGGCACATATGCTTTAATCCATTTTAAAGATGTAACCATAATTATTCTCCTTCTTCTTTTCAGTTTCTATATCTTCTGATTTTCATTCCATCTGTTTTTAAGTTCTCCGGTTCGGGATCTCCTTTCAGCTTCTTCCGGCAGATCAGAAAATCTGCCGGCCTGCGGCTCCGGAACCGTTCTTCTCAATGCCGTCACTAAAACTGCTTCAGGAATCTGTCGTCGTTTTCGTACAGAAGACGCATATCATCTATCTCATATTTCAGCAGAGCAATACGCTCCAGACCCACGCCAAAGGCAAATCCGCTGTATTCTTTCGGATCAATGCCGCTCATTTCCAGAACGTGAGGATGTACCATACCGCAGCCGAGAATTTCAATCCAGCCCTCGCCTTTACAGAAACGGCAGCCTTTTCCGCCGCATTTGAAACAGGTAACGTCTACCTCTGCACTGGGCTCAGTGAAGGGGAAATGATGGGGACGGAATTTTACCTTTGTATCCGGACCAAATAATTCCTTCGCAAACTCCTCGAGAGTTCCTTTCAGATCAGCAAAGGTAATATCCTTATCAATGACAAGTCCCTCGATCTGATGGAAGGAAGGAGAATGTGTGGCGTCCACTTCATCAGAACGGAATACCCGTCCCGGAGCAATCATACGAACAGGCAGCTTTCCCTGCTCCATGATTCTAACCTGCACCGGGGATGTCTGGGTACGCAGCACGATCTTGTCGTTGATATAGAAGGTGTCCTGCTCATCCTTTGCCGGATGATTGGCAGGAATATTCAATGCCTCGAAATTG
>CAMLYL010000055.1 GCA_946491665.1 uncultured Lachnospiraceae bacterium
ATCTCCATTATTTTGAAGTGTGATTTTTGTCAGTGTTTATACGTCTTCCGGGACTTTTTCCAGAAGGGAATAAAATTATTTTTGGGTTTCATTTGGTTTTACGTCCGTTTACAGTAGAAATGGGCGTATTTTTTGTAGTTCCAGCGCCGTTCCGACCTTCTTATCACGCTGTTCCGTGTCATCAAGACTGTCTCCTGTTCGGGTTCCAGGCTCAAAATTCAGAAGAACTATCCAGAAAATGAAGGACGATGATTGACAAATACGCTTTCTGCCTATTATAATAAATATGACGTTATTAATAGACGGGAGGTGAAAATATATGCGGCCAAAGAGTGAATCCAACGACCTGAGCTACTGTGAAAGTATGGTTATGAAGCTGGTCTGGGACGCTGGAAAAGATATATCTATTCAGGAGCTGATTACTCAGCTCAGGGAAAGATATAATAAGGACTATGCCAGAACCACAGTAGTGACCTTTCTGGGGAAAATAAGCGAAAAGGGATATATCACGACTTACCGGAAAGGAAAGAATTCCTACATTCATGCGGAAAAGGATGAGGACTGGTATAAAAAGAAAAAACTGAATGAGGAAACCAGATTCTGGTATGAGGACGACCCGGTTCAATTGATCAGCGCACTGTGCGAATCCCGGAAAATTACAGGGGATGAAATTACAAGGATGAGGAAGTTGTTAAATGAACTGGACGCTTGATATCGTTTACATTGTTTTTTTCATGACTTTGACCGGAAGCTGTATGACGCTGGCATGGTATGTGGCGGGGAGCTGGCTGGAAAAGGCCGGATTCTTATATATAAGCTATATGCTTATGAAGGTTGTAATGATATTCTGGCTCTGTCCTTTTGTCTATATGATTCTGAACGGTTGGGATGTATTCTGCGGCAGGTGGGGCGGCGACCTGTTTCTGGGATCTCCGGCTCTGCACCGCGCCGGGAAGCTTCTTTTTGGGCTCTGGCTGGCTGGCGTTGTGGTGAACCTGCTTCGATATATAGCTGCTCTGCGGAAACTTTCCCGGCTTCGCAGAGCGCTGTCTCCCTGCGAGGGGCATGTGGAACGGCGCTTTAGGGATTCTGTCAGGCAGATGAGGATAACGGAGAAAGTTTGTGTCAGGCAATCTTCTCAGGTGGAAGTTCCACAGGTGTTTGGCATCATGCGTCCTGTCATCGTACTTCCCGCCAGAGAATATAAGGGCGGAGAGCTGGATGTGATCTTCGCCCATGAGCTGACCCATGTAAGACATAGGGATCTTTTGATGAAAAATCTTGCCATGCTGGTGCGGGCGGTGCATTTTATGAATCCCGCCGCATGGTGGTTCGTGCGTGTATATGAAAGGTGGAGCGAGTACGCCTGCGATTATGAAGTCTGCCGGACAGAAGATACAAGGGAGTATTATAGTGTCATTCTGGATATGGCAGAGGAAATATCCGTTGCAGGAGTCATGGTCTCGCAGTTGGTGGAAAATCAAAATATTTTGCGTGAAAGGATAGAGAAAATTGTGAAGTGCAGTAAAAAGAAGAACAGATCGAAAACACTGGCAGCTTTTTTGCTGGCCGGGATTATTGTATTCAGCAGCAGCACCGTTTATGGTGCGTCTGTGAAAACGGCAGATTTGATTCAGGGCGCGAACCGCGCCACTGCCAGCGAATTCATAATGCCGGAGGACAGTAGTCCCACGGAGGAGATTGTGGAACCGGCGTCGGAAGCAGATCCGGGTATTACCGAGTATACAGGGGAAGTAACCGTGAATCAGAATGCACGTTCAGCAACCGTGTCCTTTGACTGGCGGATCCCGGCGAAAAGCCTGATGAAAACTTCCACGTTTAAGGTTCAGAAGGGGCAGACAATTTCGGTTTATGCGTTAAATACATCCTCTGAGACATATGATATGGGAATTATCAATTCAGCGGGAACGAAAAGATATGTGAATGGAACGCATAGCGAGTCTTATGATTTCACAATAACGCAGACTGGATATTATTCTGTGTTTATCAGAAATCCCGGGAGCACGGCAATCAACGTTTCCGGATCCTATGCTGTTTATTGAAAAAGGAATTTCTTACACCACCTGGCGGGCAGAATGTTCATCTGTATAGCCAGGTGGTGTTTTAGTCTGGGAATGCTATCGGAGAAGGAGAGACTGAAAGTACAGACCCGTGATTTTTAGGCAGTTGTGAATCAGTGATAATTTTCATAGTCAATTTCTTTTGATTTTCGTCAGTTATGCAAAAAATGATTGACAGACAGCTAAAAAACTATTATAATAAACACAACTATTATAATAGTTTTTTGAAGTGTAACACAGTATAAAAAGTTTGCTTTTATGATATGATCATAACGAATGGGGATCAAAAGGAGGGGAGTCCAATGGGAAATGATTTCTGGCATGGAATGACATAATACAAATTGAAAAAAGAGTAAGGAGATAATCGGTATGAAAAAGAAAATATTAGCAATGTTTTCAGTAGCTATGCTGGCGGTCGGAATGTTTTCAACGAGTGCGTTGGCATCAACAACAAAGAATTGGACAGTAAATTATGCGCCGGGAGCCCCTTCAGGATCTGCAAATCCGGTGCAGTATGTGTATTTTACTAATGTGGAAACAGAATTTTCTGCTGGATGTAATACTTTCAGCGGTCCTTCTGGCAAAAAAGTAACAATTACGGCGGATGTTGGTTTGAGCAGATCTGTGACTTTTGGATATGCAGGTGATTCGTATAGTTTTTCTTCTAACGCAAATAGCGGAAAAATAAACTTCAAAGTTGCATTGAGTGCTTCCAGTAATAGTTCTGCAACAGGATATATTACTGCAAAAAGTTAATGTGCTTGAATTCTTTAAATGAAGAATGGCGGTCGTCCGGAATAATAGTTCTTGCATAAAGTGTATTGCGTTCCCGGGCGACCGCCGAATGGATTAAAAGCAATGAAAATGGGGGAGATTATGAGGAGAAGATACAGATATGGTGTGATAGCCCTTCTTTCTCTTGGATTATGTGGAATTTTTGGGTGCACAAAGGATTCTGAAGATTTGGACAACAGTGTTGTTGATGAAGCAATATCATATGATGTGAACGATTATAAGGAGCGTTTACGGACAGATAGGATTTCAGTTCAAGATTATGGAAGCCAGTATTCAGAGGATGTTTCTACGGTGGCTAATATGGATTATAAGCAGTTGCATTTTGATGATGTTGAATTTTCGGATTTTCCGGAGACAAACTGTCTTGTGCTTGCGGCAAGTGGGCAGGAAGAGATTTCTGTGGAGGATATTCTTGAAAAAACGGAGAGCTGGCTGCGGAAAATCGGGAAAGAGGATGAAGTGGATCTGGAGACGGAGCTTGGTTTCAATTATCTAAATCATCCTTATCTGGAAATCAGCGAAGATGATCTTGTTCTTGGAGATGATCCTGATTTTATGTGGCCTTTGTTTTATGATCATATTTCTGAGTTAAAATATGGTTCCGGAGCGTTTATTGAAAGAAATGACTGCTATATGCAAAGTGGAGCTGAGGGCATATATGCTATGAGTGATGGGGCAGTCAGCGCCTTCCTGAAAAGTAAAGGGATAGAATCCAGCGCTCATGATATTGTGGCGCCGGGAGAATTTGGAACAAAAGTTGCCTCGGGAAAAATTGAAGAACTGGCTGAGGATTCTTATACCCTATTGGATGGAGAGATGTCTATTGGTGAGGGAAGCGATGCAGTTGAAGAATATTTTTTGGAAGACGATGCGCGTATACGCAGGGATGGGGTAAGCCTGAAAGCGGAAAATATAGCAGTGTACGAAATGCATGAACTTGAGGATTATTATTATTATGAATATTCTATGAGAAGATTTTATTACGGTATACCATTAGCAACGTCTGAAGATGGAACATATAGTTTCTACGGGACTTATCATATAGCCGGCGAAGGTGGAAGGGCATATGTCGCAAATCACGATGGTGTTACTGCCTATGCGGGAATCAGTGACGGGAAAGAAATGATTCCTCTTTTATCTGAAGACAGTCTGATCAGTGTGGCGGAAGCCGCAGAAATTTTAAGCGAGAGTCTGGCTTCACAGATCAATGTTTCCGTAGATTTAATAGAACTGGTATATCTTGATCTTCGTTTTGAAGGGTCAGAGGATCCTACGGAAACAATATATTTTCCGTGTTGGTGCTTTTCTGGTAAAAACAGAGTAAAAGATGAGAAGATAGCGTTATATGTGGATGCATTAACCGGGGACGTTTATTATTATACCTGGACTTCCGGAGAAGAATATAACGTGGAAAGCACGGAAGAAAACAGTTAGGAAAATAAGATGAACAGAGTATTGGGGCAGATATATATTGCAGGGAGGTCATATGCACAGGATACAAATGACTTTTGTACTGGCAACAGTGGCAATGGTATTTGGCTTATGCGGGTGTTCAGGAGAAAGCGGAAGTTTATCTGGAAGCGCGGATGAGGAAGCAGGGACGGTTGCCTATTCTGTTACAGATTATCGGAAGAGAATCCGGGAGGATCGGATCACGCTTTCCGATTACGAAAAACAATATGATGAAGAAATTAAGGCTGTAACCGGAACTGAGTATGGAAAACTGCATTTTGAGACGGCTGAATTTGAAGATTTTCCGGAGACAGATCGTCTTGTGCTTATGACGCCTTCTGTGGAGAAGATTTCTGTAGAGGATACCATTGCGGAAACGGAGAACTGGCTGGAAAATATCGGGAAGGTGGATGAAGTGAATCTCAGCACAGAACTGGGGATAGACCTGAGGGGTTCTGAAGGAGAACTAAGGGAGGGGGAGGACTCGATTGATCTGGGAGCTTATTTCGTTCCCCTTTTTTATAATCGTATGGATGAATTGTCGTCTGGTGACGGAGCTGTCATTATGAGACCGGACTGTTATATGTGTATTGACCGGGTCGGTATGAGCCAGATGAGCGATGGCAAAGCCTGTGAGTATCTCAGGGCAAAGGGAGCTGCGGACAGTCAGGCAACGGATATTCTTAATATGGAAAATGTGGGGGATCCTGTTGTATCCGGTTCTATCAAAGAATTATCTGATGTGTCTTACCCCTTAATCAACGGAGAACTGTCAATTGGAGCAGGCGCGGAGCTCGTGGATGAATATTATTCGGATATGGGGACGATGGAGCATCCGGACGGGATCCGATATGAGGCGGCGGAGGTGGAAGTCTATTCGTTGGAAGACGTCTTTTTTTACAGGTACAGGGTGCAAAGGAATTATTATAATGTTCCGATTGTATATGCAGCGGAAGGACATTATCAATTTTACAGTGATTATAGTTTGAGCGGAGAAGGAACAAAGGCATATGTTGTGGACAATGAGGGTGTGACAGCCTTCAATGGAACCCCCTACAATGAAGGGCTGATTCCGCTTGTGACAGAAGACTCCCTGATTGGAGTGGCGGAAGCGGCAGATATTCTGGAGGAAGACCTTGCTGCTCAAATCAATGCTGATATCAGTTCTGTTGGACTGGCCTATCTTCCCCTGGTTTTTCAGATTGAAGAAAATAGTTTTGAAACCATAATTTTTCCCTGCTGGAAGTTTTCCGGCAGGAATACAGTAAAGGACGAGCAGGTGAATTTATATGTGGATGTGCTGACCGGAGAGATTTATTATTATGGTTATACTCCATTTGATCAGGAATTTGAACTGGAGCAGTGATTTACAAAACACTGTACCGGGAACTATGTGATGAGGGGGGAGAGTCTGTGATGCGCTGTATTGGTCTGGAAATGAAAAAGAATCTGCACTGGCCATATGTGCTGCTTTCTGTGGCAGGGATTGCCTGTCTTGGATTCTGCGGCACAGTCTTTGATCCGTCAGGAGCGCAGACGACGTTGTTCGGGCTGGCGAGGCAGATTCATGAAGGAGGGATTATCCCGGATATATCCATGAGTGTACCGGTGATCTGGCAGCAGGGGCTTGGAAGCTGGCTGGCGCTGTTCGCTCCTTTGCTGGTTTCCTTTGGATATATTGTAACGCTGTCATCGGAGCGTCAGAACGGACAGATGAAGTTTGAACTGATCCGCGGGGGTAATTTTCGTTACTCCGTATCAAAAGCTGTCAGCGGCGCTCTGTTTAGCGGCGTCATGTTCCTGGCAGGGTACGCATTATTTGGGCTCCTGCTGAAACTGTTTTTTCCGGCCTTCTCTTCCTTTGGGGAGGAGCAGCAGTGGTTTTACCTGAGTTTCTATCCCGGGAATTCCGTGATCCTGTTCTGCATTTACAGACTGGCGGGAGCATTCTTTTTTGGAGTATTTGCCGGTGTATTTGGAATCGGTGTAGCTGTTTTTCTGGAAGATAAATATATGCTGATCTGTCTGCCGTTTCTGTTAAATTACATTTATCAGCAGGTGCTGCAGAAGGCTGTCGCCGGAAAATATGCAGCCGGAGCTGAATCTGCGGCCTGGCTGGAATCCTTTTATCCCGCTTCCTTCGCGAATCTGTCGGCAAGCCGGTACTGGGCGGTTCCGGTGCTGGTGCTCGGGCTTATTTATTGCGGGATCGTGCTCGCGTTTTGGATCCGGCTGAAAAGAGGGAGAGTTTTCTAGGAAAGGATAAAGGTCATGAAAACTGTACGGCATATATCTTTTTCGGAATTTCAGCGCTGGCTGCGCAGCAGCCGCATCATCATACTGGCTGTGATGCTGGTATTTGTCCATACCCAGATTATTACCACCCTTGCGGACTGTTCCGCGCGGATGGGGGAACCGGTGGGAATCCTGGAGGGATTTATTGCCCTGGGAAATTCCGGGGTGATTGTCCTGATTGTTCCGGCGCTTTTTCTGGTACTTCTGGCAGATTTCCCTCAGAAGGGAGGGATTGATTTCTTTTACCAGATGCGAACGTCCAAAAAGAAGTGGATCCTGGGGCAGATGCTGTTCGCTGTGGAGGCGTCGATATTTTTGACTGTATTTCTTGTGGTTTCGTCCATGGTGATGCTGTCGGGGTGCGGAAAATGGATGACCTGTATCAGCAGTTGACATTGGCAGAGGCCTTCGGCCATACTGCTTTGCTGATGTTTTTGTATTTCCTTCTGCTGGCCCTGATCCTTCTGCTGGCGTCCCTGTTCAACCAGAAATATGCGGGTCTGCTGGCGGATACAGTTCTGATTATCCTTGGAACTGTATCTACCTCTGTGAAAGCAGACTGGATGTGGCTGTTTCCCATGGCTCAGAGCATCCCCTGGGTACACTATGAAAAATACTTAAGCAAACCAATATTTCCCATAGCAGGGTCGTATCTTTACCTGTGCGTCATCTGTGCGGCGCTGGCTGCCGCAAGCCTGGCCGCGGCGCGGCGATATCAGGCGGGGAGGACTTAAATGGACAGGCAGAAAGAGGGAAGGAGCGGTTCTGATGATTCGTATAGACAGTGTATCGTTACAGTTAAATAAACAGCAGATTTTAAACAATATTTCTCTGGAACTTCATTCGGGAAAGATTTATGGCCTGGTGGGGAATAACGGATGCGGAAAAACAATGCTGATGAAATGTATCTGTGGCTTTGTACATCCCACTGGGGGACAGATTCAGGCGGATGGAAAAGTCATCGGAAAGGATGTGGATTATCTCCCGGACGCGGGGATTATTATTGAAACGCCGGGATTTATCGGCTATTACAGCGGTATGAAGAATTTGCAGGTGCTGGCTGGTATACGGCACAGAATCGATCAGAAACAAATCCGGGAGACTATGGAAGCGGTGGGGCTTGACCCGGATCTGAGGCTTCCGGTAAAAAAATACAGCCAGGGGATGCGCCAGCGTCTGGGTCTGGCACAGGCAATCATGGAAAATCCATCGGTGCTGATTCTGGACGAACCTATGAACGGACTTGACCAGAAGGGCGTGCAGGAAATTCGCAGACTGCTTTTATCCTTGAGAGCACGGGATAAGATAATCCTGATTGCCAGCCACAACGCAGAGGACATAGAAGTCCTGTGCGACAGGGTATATGAGATGGATAACGGAACGCTGTTGCCATGATAAAATTTCAACGGGGCCGTATAGCTAGCGAAGACTTTTTGCCGCCGTGCGAATGCACGGCGGTTTTGTACATAAAAATATTTACATAGCTTTAACAGAAAAAACACAAAATGATAAAGGGCGACACCTTGAGGCTGCCGGAATATTTTGTTAGAATGAAGATATTAAAAATGGCAGGATAAAGTACCGGCGGGAAGGAAGTTTTTAACAAAATGATCAGAAACAGGGTACAGAGAACAGAAGAAGATGAGGAACAAATCAGGAGAGCGCCGGTAACAAGGTACTCTCCCGATTACAGACAGGGACTTTCCTCTGAACAGGTAAAGGAACGCAGGAGGCACGGATGGAGCAACGAGGCGGTGGAACCTCCTTCTAAAACAACGAAGGACATTGTCCGCGAAAATGTTTTTACTTATTTTAATCTGATTTTTATTATATTCGCGATCCTTCTGTGCATCGTAGGTTCGTTCCGGGATCTCACTTTTCTGCCGATTATTATTGTTAATACACTGATCGGTATTATTCAGGAGGTCCGCGCAAAGAGTGTGCTGGATAAACTGACGATGATTAACGCGCCCAAAGCCAGAGTGGTAAGAAACGGAAAGGAAATGGTTGTAAAGGCTGAGGACCTGGTGCTGGACGATATCGTTATTTTCAAAGCCGGAAATCAGGTCTGTGCAGACGCCGTTGTCTGCGCCGGAGAGGTACAGGTCAATGAATCACTTCTGACCGGAGAAGCAGATGAAATTGCCAAAACAAAAGACGCCAGGCTGATGTCAGGAAGCTTTATTGTGTCGGGACAGTGTTATGCCCGTCTGGAAAAAGTCGGCAGAGATTCCTATATTTCCAGACTGACACTGGAAGCCAGAGCCGTGCAGGAGGGCGAGCAGTCGGAGATGATCCGCTCCCTGAACCGTCTGGTAATGGGCGTCGGAATTATTATTATCCCCATTGGCATTCTGCTTTTCTGCCAGGCATTTTATGTTAACGGAGAAGAATTCCGTTCCAGCATTACCTCCATGATAGCGGCAGTAATCGGAATGGTTCCCGAGGGACTGTATCTTCTGGCCAGCGTGGCCCTGGCGATCAGCGCCGCCCGGCTTGCCATGCAGAAGATTCTTATCCATGATATGAAATGTATTGAGACACTGGCCCGGGTGGATGTTTTATGCGTGGACAAGACCGGAACGATTACGGAAAATGTAATGAAAGTACAGGGAATCAGAAAGACGGCAGAATATAATCCGGATACTATGCTTCCACTTGAGAAACTGATTGGAGATTTCGCGGCGGCTATGAGCAGTGATAACGCCACAATGGCCGCCGTCAAAGCGGCATTTAAACAGACTTCGGGACGCGGCGCGGTATCTGTGAGCGGATTTTCTTCTGTGACAAAATACAGCAGCGTTACCTTTTCGGACGGCGTCTATATCATGGGCGCGCCGGAATTTGTGCTGCTGGACAAATTTAAAGAATATGAAGAACAGATTGCTGAATATGCCTCTGTCGGAGCCCGCGTGCTGGCTTTCGGCACTTATGACGGAGCGGCGGACGGAAAGCCTCTGGATCATGCAATTTGTCCTCTGGGCTTTCTTCTTCTGGCAAACCCGATCCGAAAGACAGCGCCGAGAACGTTTGCCTATTTTGCGAAACAGGGCGTTAAAGTCAAAGTTATTTCCGGAGATAACCCTGTAACAGTCTCAAACGTGGCGATGGAGGCCGGGGTGGAATGCGCAGATCAGTATGTAGATGCCTCAAAACTGAAGACGGAAGAGGAAATGAGGAAAGCAGTACTGAACAACACTGTGTTCGGGCGCGTTACGCCGGATCAGAAACGAAAATTTGTCCGGATTCTTAAGGAAGCCGGCCATACGGTTGCCATGACTGGTGATGGTGTGAATGATATCCTGGCCCTGAAGGACGCAGACTGCAGTATTGCCATGGCTTCCGGCAGCGATGCGGCGGCCCAGGCTGCTCAGCTGGTACTTCTGGAGTCGGATTTTTCCTGTATGCCTCAGGTGGTGCTGGAAGGAAGACGGGTAGTAAACAATATTCAGCGTTCTGCCAGTCTGTTCCTGGTAAAGAATATTTTTTCCCTGCTGTTAAGTCTGGTGTCGCTGATCTTCAGCTTTTCCTATCCGCTGGAACCGTCCCAGATTTCACTGATCAGCCTGTTTACCATTGGAATTCCTGCCTTTTTCCTTGCGCTGGAGCCCAATAAGAACCAGATTAAAGATCATTTCCTTGTCAATGTGCTGTTAAAAGCGCTTCCTGCCGCGCTGACGGATGCTCTGGCCGTGGCAGCCCTGGTGCTGTTCGGTCGTGTTTTCGGGGTAAATGATACGGATATTTCTACAGCTGCGACCATGCTTCTGGCAATCGTCGGATTCATGATCCTGTATCATATCAGCGCGCCTTTAAACAGGATGAGAACAGCAGTTCTCGCCGGATGTGCGGCTGCGTTTGTATTCAGCTGTATTTTCCTGAATGATCTGTTCGGAATCACAGGCATGACGCTGGAGTGCGTTCTGCTCTTTGTGGTATTTGCCATTGCAACAGAGCCTGTGCTGCGTTACCTGACAAAGATTGTGGAACGGCTGAGGGCATGGTATCACAAGCTGCGGGAACAGAAAGAATTCACAGAATCTTAAGATCTGTTTATCCTCAGAAATGGTACAATCAGTGTTATTATCATTTTGATGAAAGGTGTTGATAACATTGAAGGATAAAAAGAACAGCAGAGGCAGAAGCAGAAGAGCAGTAAAAAGAGAACGCAGAAATAAGCGGGAACGGCGCCGAAACACATCATCCGGCAGCCGCAGAATACTGTCACCCCAGGGACTGCTGTTTACGGCTTTCATGGCGGTATGTTTCGGATTTCCCGGAATTACAGAAGCAGAAACCTGGCCCGTGCATAATGAATTTATGATCTGTGTCAGGCTGGCGGCCTGCACGGGCGCTGTCGTGCTGGCAGTGCTCGCCGTACAGCTGGCATATAACGGCAGAAAGCTTCCCGCAGCAGCGGGACTTATATTCGGCGGCTGTTATCTGCTCAGCCGTCTGCCGGTCGGCGGAATTGTACAGAGGATCTGTAATGGCATCAGCCTGGTTGATGCGGTAATCTGCGTGATTGCCGGCATACTTCCCGCATTTCTGGTATATCTGATTCTGCGCGTGATTGGCGGCAGGATACCGGCCGACACGGTGTATCAGATCGTCCGCTGGATTCTGACTGCCGTCGCCGGATTTTTATTCGGGAACTTTCTTTACCGCGTTTTATCAGGCCGGCGTTCCGGATCTGACAGACGCAGAAAGAAAAAGAATAAAAGAGAAAAAAGAAAACGAAGAGATAAAAAGAGCCAGAAGCGAAAACGTAAAAACAGAAACAGCCATAAAGAAAATAGCAGCCGTGGGGATGATAAGGAGCAAAAGGACAATCCCAAAAACCATACGGACATAAAAGAGAAAGCTGATTCTTCTGAAGAAAAAAAGTCTGATGATATGAAAGATCTGATCCGGACAGAGGCAGAAGATGATCTGCCTGCGTTGGAGGACATTTCCCAACTGACAGAAAACTCAGATGATAATCTGGCTGAAGATACGCCGGCGGCTTCCTGTAATCCGGATGACATATCAGGAAAAATAATTACAAAAGAAGACAGCTGTACGGGATTTGTCCGCAATCATAATAATGGAAAGCTGGTCGTGCTTTTTGAGGATGGAAGTTCATCTGAAATAAGGATCCGCGGCAATAAATATTACTATGAAAGCCGACCCGGCGTATGGACGGTTATCACAGATGAAGAATAATCACGTTTCCTTTGATTCGGGATGAGGTATACATAAAAACGGGCATATGCTTCGCCGCATATGCCCTAAAAAAGGAAGTAATATGAAAAAGATAATATAGGATTTATGTAAACCAGATAATAGAAAATGTATCACCCGGACTATTTTTTGGCGAAGCCTCATCCGCCATTCAGGCGTCCCTCAAACAACGGAGGACTTCTTCGTTTTCTGGTTATAAGTATATCGGGAAATTGTGAAAAAGGTGTGTGGCATATTTGAAAGATTTGTCAAGAAATTCTATAGATTTTATTAACAGATAATGGGATAAGCTTTAAGGAAACCGGTATAGTTTCAATAAAACGGCCTGTGAGGGCAGATGGATAACTATTCGCAAAAGACAGCTTTAACGAATAGTTAAGGCGTATTTTTAAAGAAACTCAGAAAAAAGACGTCCATTTCTGAACGCCTTTCAAAAGTCTCTGTTTTTTCAAATATCAAGATCATATCTCATCTTTGCATAATCCAGGATAAAATCGACAGTTTTATCGATACCAAGCAGAGAACTGTCTACAGACAAATCATAGCTTCTGGCATCTCCCCATTTTTTGCTGGAATAGAAATTATAATAATTCGCACGTTTTCTGTCTGTTTTGTTGATGAAATCGATAACTTTATTATCATCCTTAAATACCTTGTCAGGATAATCCTTCTTTATGCGCTCCACCCGAAAGTCCATTCCGGCATGAATAAATACGCTGAAACAATCGGGATTGTCTGCCAGCGCGTAATCGGCGCATCTGCCTACGATAACACAGGATTCGCGCCGGGCAAGATTTTTAATTACATCGAACTGTGCCAGAAATACTTTATGGTTTAAAGGCAGCTCCGTAAAATGATTGGCAGCCGCATAACCCGTGGAAGCATATGTATCCATAACCAGCGAGTAAAGAAAACTGTTTGTCGGCTGCTCGTCGTTTTTCTGCAGGATCTCCTCACAGTAGCCGCTTTCCTTTGCAACCAGGGTAAGCAATTCTTTATCGTAAAACTTGATTCCGAGCCGTTCTGCCAGCTTTTCGCCGATCTCCTTTCCTCCGCTGCCAAATTCTCTTCCAATCGCAATGATCAGTTTACCCATACAAAAACCTCCTCTGATTTTCCCGCAGTATTTCCAGGAAAATACTGTTCATATTTGCTAATATTATAGCACAAAACATTCATTTACGAAACTTATTTAGCAAACATTCAAAATACTGAGGCAGAGGAGCTGAAAATTCCATATATTGATGCGTTGAGGGATGGACAAAACCAATGGTCATGGCATGCAGCGTCTGTCCCTGGAGACCTTTTACAGCATAATGCTTTCCGGTACCTCCATAGAGTTCATCTCCAAGCAGCGGATACCCCCTGTCTGACATATGAACACGGATCTGATGGGTCCGTCCGGTTTCCAGCTGAAATTCCATATATGTATATTTGTCAAAGCGTTCCAGAACACGGTAGTGAGTGGTCGCAGGCTTCCCGTTTTTGGCGGTTACAGCCATTTTTTTACGCTGTACGGGATGACGGCCGATATCCCCGTGAATGGTGCCCTCATCATCCTTAACAACGCCGCATACAATCCCGCGATATTTCCGCGTTACAGAATGTTCCTTGATCTGCCGTGCGATCTCCGTATGCGCCTGATCATTTTTACAGACGATCAGCGAACCGGTGGTATCCATATCAATGCGGTGCACGATACCGGGACGGATTTCACCATTGATTCCCGACAAACTGTCTCTGCAGTGATACATTACAGCGTTAACCAGAGTGCCGCTGTAATGTCCGGCAGAGGGATGAACCACCATACCCTTGGGTTTATTGACAATCAGCAGATCATCGTCCTCGTACAGGATATCCAGCGGAATATTCTCCGGAAGGATTTCTACGGATCTGGCCTCTGGAATTTCTATGCTGACCAGATCTCCGTTTTCCAGAAGAATACTGTTTTTTGCGGCAGTCCTGTGATTGATTTCGGCATTCCCGGACCGGATCAGCTTTTGAAAAAAAGATCTGGACTGCCCCTGATAAATCTGGGCAAGATACTTGTCCAGACGCTGTCCGTCGTATTCCTCGTCTACTTCAAATTCCTGTCTCATATCCCTTTAATCCTGCTTCTTTTTTTTCAGTCCGACGCTTTGCAGAAGCTCATTAACATCCTCATCCTTAAAACGGAACAGAATTGTGACAATCAGCAAAACAGTTGCACAGGTCACATAAATATCCGCCACATTAAAGACAGGAAAATCAATCAGGCAAAAATAGAAAAAATCTACTACATAATGCTGTGTAATCCGGTCTATAAAATTTCCCAGAGCCCCAGCAGCAATCAATACTATAAAAATGCGCAGAATGCGATACTTCCGCTGAAATGGAATCCGGACATAAAAATATACAATTAACGCAAGCACAATCAATGTAATACATATGAACACAGCGCTCTTTCCTTCGAGAATGCCAAAAGCTGCGCCATGGTTTTCGAGATAATATAATTGAAATACATTTTTGATTAAAATGACGGGATCCTGTCCTTTCAGGAACAGCACCGCCCACTTTTTTGTCAGCTGGTCGATCATTACAAGCAGTACAAAAAAGATAATTCCCGTCCCTATACTCATGTAGGGATAGATTTTTTTCTCCTTCATGAAACCGTATTTTCTCCCTGATAAATTGAATTTTTCAACTACAAAGAACCAGTCATCAAAAACATCTGTGACTGGTTCGTTTCTTTACTGCAGTTATCCGTGTCCGCAGTAAAACGATGTTATGTACACACAAATGATAATCAGATATCGCTCTGAAGCGATGAAGCCTCAAAAGCACTCATAATATTCTGAAAATCACCGGATATGTCCACATTGGAAGGCGTTACAATAAAAATATAGTTCGATACCTTCTGCAGATTTCCGTTCACAGCAAAACAGGATCCGGAAGTAAAATCAATGATTCTCTGGGCAACCTCCAGATCGAGACCCTCCAGATTCAGAACAACCGTTCTGCTGGCAAGCAGCGTTTCAGTAATCTCTCTCGCATCTTCTACGGATGTAGGCTTTATTACACATACTTCCATTGCGCTCTGACCTCCCTGTGATTTTCTTGAAGGACGCATCGGAGTAACCTTGCCCGCAGACTGAGTCTGTCTTGACGCGGTTTTTGACTCCTTAGCAACTGTAAAACGTGACTCCTGCGGCACCTCTTCTTTCTTTGCCGGACGCTCTCTGTGGAATGTCCGACGGGGAGCCTCATATTCTTCGTCGTCCTCCTCATCGTAGTATTCATCATCGAAGTAATCATCTTCCTCTTCGTCCGAATTCAGTCTCATAGCATTTAAAAATTTATCCATTACACTCATAAAAATAATCTCCAATCCCTTTTTTATGTGTCTGCACCATAATGGCGCTCACCAAAGATGCCTGTCCCGACGCGAACCATAGTCGCTCCCTCTTCAATGGCGACTTCATAATCGCCGGTCATACCCATGGACAGAATACGCATGTCTACATTATCTATTTTTTTGGCGTTGATGTCAACAGATAATTCCCTGATTTGCCGAAAATAAGTGCGATTATCTTCTGGATTCTCCACAAAAGGCGCTATTGTCATCAGACCGCAGATATGAATATTCGGAAGTCTGGAAAAATCTTCCACCAATGCAATCGCTTCCTCTCTGGATGTACCGAATTTTGTTGTTTCACCGGCAATATTTACCTCAATCAGAATATCCGTAACCACATTATGTTTTACAGACTGAGCGCTGATTTCTTCGGCCAGGCGCAGAGAATCTACCGAATGAATCAGATGTGCCTTTCCCATCAGGTATTTTACTTTATTTCTCTGCAGATGTCCGATCATGTGCCAGTGAATATCATCCGGCAGAACATCATACTTGTCCATCATTTCCTGAACTTTATTTTCGCCAAATTCACGTATTCCGCTGTCATAAGCCTCCTGCAGCATAGAAACGGGCTTTGTTTTGCTGACCGCAATCAGTGTAACTTCACTGCGATCCCGTCCAGCCCGAAAGCAGGCTGCCTGGATCCGCTTTTCAACTTCTTCCAGATTTTCTCTTACCATGTTCTGTTCGCTCCTTTATTTATTCTCTTATTTCTGATTTCTTTGATTAATTTGCAAATTCTCCTTCTGTGACCGAACTGCCGTCCAGAGCGATACGGTCATAGAGAGAAAGGCCATAGCTGGTGCCTGTTTCTACTATAGTATATTCCTCATTGGAATTATTGGAAACTGGTTCAATAATCCGGAACACAGCATATCCTCTGTTCATATTGTAAACGCCTTCTTTCTCCCCGGTTTCACGGATCGTATACCGTTCATCGGAATCCGGCTTCTGGATTACATCTCCTACCGACAGACTTTCCTCATCAATGTAACATACGTTATTTTCCTCATCTGTATCATAGATATCTGTCTGGATAAACTCGGCAGATTCTTTTCCGCGGTTATCTGTCGTAATCTTAATGACCCCCTGATCGGAAGAATTGTCTCCCTGGCTGATATAGTCAGACGGGATCAGCAAAAATTCTTTTGTTGTAATCGCTGAATTGGGGATTTTCAGACCGGACTGATCATCAGATCCCAGCTCCACCTCCAGATATCTGTCTGAAATATAGCGGACCATCGAGCTGTTAAACGTAAGCTGCAGAAAGCTGCCTTCCTCATAATCTCTGATAGAAGCTGTGGCGTAGGCCTGACGGCCGTCCTTTTTAAAGGTGACCTGAATCGTAAAACTGTTCTCGCCTTCACCCATCTGCTGCTGGTACAGTTCTTTTTCCTCTTCATCAATAGGAACCATCAGATACCAGTTCTCATCAGTTATGGTTTTATATAAGGCCTGTCCGGATGAAACAGCTGTATTTCCTTTCAGATTGTTTTTCGTATAACCGGAAGGATTATACATCTCCGGCGTAAAGGTGTCTGCGGTTACACTTTCATAACCGTCTGTGTAAAAAGCCAGCACGCCGTCTTTCTGCGCCCGAATAAGAGAAAACGTATTGGATGAGGCGGCCTGATTCATCTCATCTGACAGACTCTCCAGTGCAGCCAGATACAGATTCTCCTGTATATTGGAATTTAAATTCTCTTTAAACGAATAAATATTGTAAAACTGCATATCCGACTGAACAGAAGTATAATCTGTGATAATCCCCTGAATTTCCAGCAGTTCATCTCTGGAAAGCGTTGTGCCGTCAAGTCCTGCAGCCGTAATCTCCTGTGAAATTGCTCCGTCTTTATCGATGCTGCAGATCAGATCATTATATCCGGTTTTGTCACTCTCTTTTTTATAATAATTGATACTTCCGGCTTCTTCCGAGTATGTTACCTCTTCCTGGCGCAGAACAAGACCAGTATAATAAGCGGTATTCATAATTCGTCCATTTTCGACTTCATATATTGCTATATGCTTATCTGTCAGAAAATTAAAAAAATAAACTAAAAAATAAATCAGTACAAACGCAAAAACAACAACACCGATATTCAAATGTACGGGTTTTCTATATTTGACAATATTTTTTTTTCTTCTTTTTTTCATATTTTTTCTCACAAAATCTCAGAACCTGAATAAAATCAGATCTTATGCCAATAATACAAATTAAAAGGAGGTATAATGGAATGAATACTAAAGTATTAGATACCATTCTTCTGATCCTGGTGATCGCAGGCGCCGTAAACTGGGGATTGATCGGTTTTTTCCGTTTCAATCTTGTATCTTTTGTGTTTGGGAATATGAGCTGGCTTTCCAGAGTAATTTATGCGTTGATAGGATTAAGCGGCATCTATATGCTCAGTGCCTTTGGCCGAATCCGCTCTATAGGAAAGGATTCATAAAGCGGAAAAAAGGTGTCTTAAGATATCTTAAGACACCTGAAATAATCAATATATTCTATAAGGAAATCAGTATCCGTGCTTTTGCGGACTCAGGCAGGTCAGCCTCATTCTTGGATACACTCAGTACAAACTTCACTCCGTATTTCTCACTGATGATATCAAGCTTCTCAATAGCATGTACGATCAGATCATCTGTAATGCTTCCAATGGTAAGAAAGCTGTCCAGATACATCTCCTGAAGATCATAATCCTGGGACACAATGCCGCAGATAAAACCGATAAATTCGTCACAGTTTGTAATCGGATAATCTGCAACATTAATTAAACGAACTTTATTTGATAATTCATGCATATGCTTCTGACTTTTATCAAGATATACAATGTTCCCGGTAGCACTCTCTATGGAAGAGTTTACCTTGTCCAATAAATATTTTGTCTTCCCCTTACCTTTTTCGCCGGCAATAATTTCAACCATTGTCTTATCCTCCTACACCGAACCGTTTGTCCCATCCCCAATGGGCCCCGGCTCTTTTTATAGAATAATTATATTATAATCACCCTCAAAATACAACCGTTAATTCGAAAAATTAGAAAGCATTTGAGTCATAATCTTGTAGAGATCTCCGCGGGAATTTCCCTTCAGAACAACGGAAATCACCGGTTCGCCTGATTCATTCTGGCTGTATAACACCAGACAGTAACCTGCATCCTGCGTTGTTCCCGTTTTGCCGCCGATCACAGTAACTCCCTCCGGCTGCTTATAAGCACCGGACAGATAGCCGTTGCTGTTAGTCCAGGTAGCTGTGACAGTATTTCCTCCGGCATCCAGATATGAAGTGTCATGAGAAGTTGAAGAAATCAGGTTCACAAATTCCTCATTCTGAATTGCCGCATTAAAAATCAGATAAAGATCATATGCAGTGGTATAGTGGTTTTCATCCGGAAGTCCGCTGGGATTCATAAAATGAGAGCCGGTAGCTCCCAGAGCCAGAGCCTCACTGTTCATCAGCTGTACAAAAGCGTCAATGCTCCCGGAAACTCCCTCTGCAATTACATTTGCCGCATCGTTTCCGCTGCGGAGCATCAGCCCGTAAAGAGCCTCGCGAAGCGTAATCTGATCCCCCACTTTCAGTCCGCAGACCGAGGAAGCGGGATCCAGCGTATTAATGGCATTTTCCGATGCAGTCAATACCTGATCCGGATCTCCATATTTTAAAGCAACATAGGCGGTCAGAATCTTTGTCGTACTGGCAGGATATTTTTTCTCATAAATATTCTGGGAATAAGTGATCTCACCCTGATTCACCATAAATACCCCTGCACTCTCGGCACACTCGGAAATCACCTGGTCGCTTTCTGTATTTTCTGTACCTCCCACACATAAGTCGGATGCAAACAGCGTTCCATTTCCGGATGAACTGGTATTTCCCAGCGTACTGTACTCTGCTGTCGTTTCATAAAGCTGATAAGCATCGGCAACATCCGTTCTCTGAGTACATCCTGCCAGAGAAACACACAGAATGACAGCAAGTCCCCCAAATATTCCTGCTTCCTTTAACCGTTTCACTTTTCTGTCCTCCTCATTCTGATCAGAAATCATCTCCGGATCCGTATTTTCTTGCCTGCAGTCCCACATTCAAAACCAGTCCGATACCTATATACATACTGACCATGGAGGTCAGTCCATAGCTCACAAAAGGCAGAGGCACGCCGGTATTCGGCAGCAGTCCTGTGGTAACGCCAATATTGACAAAAGACTGAAAACCGATCAGAGCAGCCATTCCGCTGGCAATCAGACGGCCGCCCAGATCCCTGGCATTCTTTGCGATCCAGATACATTCAAAGACAATCAGCAGAATCAGTATAATCACAATGACACAGCCAACAAATCCAAGCTCTTCTCCGATGACTGTAAAAATAAAGTCAGTCTGATCTTCCGAAACATAATTTCCGTTTTTCAGTGAAGTATAGGAGGAATTATTAAGCCCTTTCCCCCATAACTGACCGGAACCGATGGCAATAATAGAGTTCTGCTGCTGTCTCGCGTCATCAGGATATTTTTCCGGATTCAGCCACGACAGAATACGCATATACTGATATGACTGAAGAAGCGGAAACTTTTCCTTCAACATGAGGATAATTGATACTATTGCGGCAGGTATTCCCACAGCCAGTACGCCCAGCACAATCTTGTAGCTCAGCCCTGCCACAAAAATCATGGACACAAACAGGATAGCCACAATGATTGTGGTGGAAAGATTCGGCTGTTTCAAAATCAATACAAGCGGTATCGCAATCAGTACAAGCGATATCAGTAACATTTTCCATGTATTTAAAGTATCTCTGTATTTCATGAAAAATGCTGCAAAAAACAAAATAAGCAAAATTTTGCAGATCTCTGACGGTTGAAATTGAAAACCGCCGATTTCAATCCAGCGGGTAGCGCCGCCTCTGGTTACTCCAATACCAGTCAAAACCAGCCCCAGCAACCCAACAACCATCAGGTAAAAAATCCGTCTGAATTTCAAAAGAAAACTGTAGTCGATCAGAGAGGCAATTACCATTACGACAAGTCCCGCAAATAATCCCATGATCTGATTGTCCTGCAGAGACTTCTGTGCGCTGCCAACCACAAAAATTCCGATGATGGTAAGGATTACTACATAAACCACAAGGCGGAATCGGTAATCTTTTAATTTGTACTGCTTAAACATTTTATCCCTCCAGACATTCCTAATCGGTAAATCCGTTTGATGAGGTTCCCACATTTGCCGCCTGTCCATTCAGCAGTTCTTCTTCACTTGCTTCATTAAAATAATATTTCATTACTGTATCAGCAAAATCGCAGGCATTTCCGGAACCATAACCGTAGGCAATTCGTGTAGCTATGGCAATCTGCGGCTGATCACTGGGCGCAAATCCGATGAAAAGAGCGTGGTTTGGACGTTCCTCATCCTCCTGAGCGGTACCGGTTTTACCGGATAAAGAAACCTGAAGATCATTGAACTGCTCATGATCCTCTACTACCATCCGCATTCCCTGTTTGATCAGGGACCAGGTATTGGAAGATACCTCGGAAATCGTATTTTTGACTTCCGGCTCGTAGGATTCCAAAGTGTTCCCTTCAGAATCCGTTACCTTGTCCAGCAGGGTCAGATCATATACAGTTCCTTCATTTGCAACAGCAGCCACATACCTGGCAAGCGCCACCGTCGTATAATTGTTATTACTCTGACCGATAGATGCGCTGACCGGATATTCGTCAGCGATTTTTGACTGCATCTCCGCAATTTCCAGACCGGTTTTATCTCCCAGACCAAACATTTCTGCATATTTCTGAATCTGTGAAAGACCTGTTTGCTCATTAAAAGTATCGCCTATCAGGCTGAGCCGGTATCCTACCTCACAGAAAAATGTATTACAGGAATCCCTAATTGCTGTCGTGACAGTCTCCAGTCCATGAGCAGACGGATATATCCAGCAGCGCAGGAAATAATCAAGTCTTTCAAACGCTCCGGTATCATTGATCTGCGTGGAAGGAGTAATGACTCCCTCTGTCAGTCCGGCTGCCGCCATTACCAGCTTGAAAGTGGAACCGGGTGCGGTAGTTTGTTGAGTCGCATTATTATAAAGCGGATTTGAACCGTCTGTCAGAAGAGAATTCCAGTATTCAGAATCCATATTATTGGCAAGCCGGTTGGTATCATAGCCCGGATAAGTGACACAGGCCAGAAGATCTCCGTTATTCGGATCCATGATTACACATGAACCGGTACAGGGATCCAGAGCCAGCTGAGCAGGCGTGATCTCCAGCGTTCTGATCTTCTCTCTCAGGAAAGAATACGCGCCTGTGCTGCCGGATTTCAGGGCGTTAACTGAAGCTTCATCATAGGACAGAACCCCCTGCTCATACAGAATTACGCATAACTGTGAACCGGAAATCACATCATTATAAATCAGATATTTGTAAATCAGGCGCTGGAAAGTATTGCTTATGCTGATACGTTCCATCACGTAAGATACCAGCGCCGAATAAATTTCCTCTGTATCCGCATACTGTTCTTCCAGATTCAGAGAAGATACCTGAATCCATGAAGCGTCAATCGCATGCTGCAGGTATTCCTTTACGGAGATTGTGCCGTTTCTCCAGTTATTGTATATTTCATCAGAAGAATCCACATCAGTAGTATCAAAGATTCCCTGATCCTGCAGATAGGTGACAATATAAGTCAGATATTCCTGCATCTCCTCAGACTGATCCTGAAAAGCAGTATCACTGTTCAGAGCAGACTCAACCGACTGAAGCACACCCGGCTGGCGGCTGGCAAAGGTCTGATAAACGTCTGCCTGATAAGTTCCCTCTTCTGCCTCAGCCATCTGATCTATATCTATTACGTCATTTTCAATCAATGCGTTATAGACATCATAGATTGGAATGGACTGACTGGTATCTGCGTATTTCGCATTTACAATCTGAGCATAAAGAATCCCGGCCAGTTCCTGTTCCAGCAGATCGTAAATCGCGCACTGCAGCTTGGCGTCTATGGAAAGATACACATCATTTCCGGCGGAAGATTCCGTAGAATCCTTTACCTCCAGAATCTTGCCCACATTATTGACGTAGACTGTCTGAGATCCCTTTTTCCCCTGGAGCTGGGTCTCCATTACCTGCTCAATGCCGGACTTTCCGACCATATCGTTTCTGGTATAGGAATCATCCTCTGCGCTCAGAGTCTCGTATTCCTCAT
>CAMLYL010000056.1 GCA_946491665.1 uncultured Lachnospiraceae bacterium
GCTGATATCACAGCCCTGATCCCTTAAAATGATGGAATCCACGCTGACGCCGCCGGATTCATTCTCAATAATATAGATCTTTTTTCCCATCATAGATTAATTGAAAATGGTTTACTGCCAAAAAATCTGTCTGAATATAAACATCATTCTCTGAGTGATTTTCCATCGTAACAGTCAGTCCCCATCCCTCGGACGGATCATAAATGAGTTCTTTCGCTGTAATAATGATTCCCTTCTCATTTGCCAGTTCTGTTTGCTCAATCGTTGGCACAACAAAATCCTCCGGCAGGACAACAGTTTCCTCATTAGATGATTCTGAAAGCTCTTTTGTCAGATCTGACTGATCAGCCTGACGGCTTCCACAGGCGGCAAAAGAAAAGGCCAATACCAGAACCATAACCAAAATAATTATTTTCTTCATTCCACAACTTCCTCGCTTTCAAACAAATACCCTGGATATCTGTTTCACGTTTCATAGTCGCTGTTCTCTTCCAGAAATCACGTTTACAAGTTATCTCCTGTTTTCTTTTTATTATATGATTGATAAACCGGCAAATCAATACGAAACAGTAATAGAAAGAGGATCGTTATATACCATATTTTTGTATAAGCAAATATGTTGTCAGCGCTCCAATTTATACGAACACCGACAACAAAACAAGGGTGAAAAGCTCATTTTTTAAGCCTTTCACCCAGTCTTATCATAGAAAAATCTTATTTACATACATTTCTTCACAGTTCTTCATCTTTCCCGGTCCGGACAGCTTACCAGATGGGAACCCCGTCTGGTAAGCCTCTTTAAATTTTAAATGTACCAGAACCTCTGTCAGATGCCGGCTGCACATTTGCTTAGCGGTTTCTGCGTCTTCTTCTCCGGGAAACTGCGGTCAGCGCAGCTGTCACAGCAACCACAAAGGATGCCACGAAGATACCCGGGGTTCCGGCATCTCCGGTTTGCACATTTTCTCCGTCTTCCGGCACAGCATCTTTATGGTTTTCGAAAGACACCTCGCTGATTTCACCGGGGCTGATCTCTCCTTCAGCGCCCTGGCTGGTCACAGTATAACCATCTGCCTCCGCACCTTTCTCTGTTACCGTATAAGCGGTTCCCGCCGGAAGTCCTTCGGCCAGAGCGCTCTCTCCATGCCGCAGCGTCACCTCCGCTGCGCCGTCAGCGAAAAGCATATCTCCATAAACGCCGCTGATGTCTGTATTATCCAGAATAACCGTGAATACAAATTCTTTTTCCCTGTCTCCGCCTGCGCCGGTCACCCTCTTCGTCAGCCGGAGTCCACCCTGCTGAACATTCTCGATATCGTTCTCTGTATAATAAACGTCATATCCGGCCGGCACATTTTCTTCCCGAACCGCATACTCGATCACTGCTCCATCAGCGTCATACTTCGGCAGATCAGTAAAAGCATATTCCCAGGTATCGCCTTCGCCTTTCAGCGTCTGTGTATCATACAGTTCTCCGTTCGCATAGAGATTCAGTGTAATTTCCGTTCTCTCTGTCCTTCCGTTGTCCGTCCAGATCTTGCTTCCGGATATTTCGGTTGTTCCTGTCAGCGTATTGGTCAGATCATAGCCATTCTGAGCCGCTGTGTAAAAATCTCCGGAATTTCCGGTTCCTTCTGCCGCAGGAACAGTCTCCTCCACCATGTAAGTATAAACTTTTCCTGCATCATCCGTCAACGGAAGACCGGTATAACGGTACGTCCATACATCGCCGTCTTTTGTCCATTCCGGTTCTGCCGCTACAGTTTCCGGCGTTCCTCCCTCCACATTTCTGGAAAGAGTCAGTTCCAGATTTTCCGGTCGGGTTCCGTATGCGTTGCCGTTATCCAGCCAGGTCTTTGTTCCGGTGATGGAAATGGGGGTGATATTGGTTACCGCAAATCCTGTTTCCTCTGTTCCGTTATAGTGAACAATGTAGTCAGCCATACTTCCGTTCTCACCCTCGCCGCCGTTTACAGAAAGCTCGGCAATTCCATAATAGTATCTTGCTCCGGTATCCGGATTATACTTCAGCAGATCTTCAAAGGTTTCCGTCCAGCCATTTTCCGCGTTCAGATCCACTGTCATCTGATTTCCGTCCGCGCCTGTCACTGGAACCGGATCTGTCCCGTCTGCATTCTCCGACCGGTACAGACCAATCGTCACGGACTCCGGCAGCTCTGTTCCTTCCGCAACTCCCCAGATCTTTTCCACATCCACGCTGGTCAGCTCGGTATTGGTCAGATCATAACCTGCCTGCTCTGTCTGGGCATAACCATCCGGTATGGTCTCTTTTACACTGTAGATATAACGCACGCCGTTTCTGTTATATTTCGGCAGATCGCTGTAGATATAGCTCCAGGTATCCGAATCAGTACCGCTCCACTGAGGCACGGCATCGGCAACCACTTCCAATTCGCCGTTTTCCCCGGCCTGCCGGTACAGCGTCAGCGTCAGATTCTCCGGACGAAGCTGGTCTGCATTACTGCCGTCTCTCCAGGTTTTGGTTCCCCTCACCTCTGTGATCCCGGTCAGTGTATTGATCAGATCATAACCATCCTGTTCCGCTTCATAGCGATCCCCGGTCTGTGTCTCACCATCCGCTGTCTGCGGTATTTCTTCCGTCACTACATAAGTATAAAGATTTCCGTTATCATCCGTCAGCGGAAGATTCTCATACCTATAGGTCCAGGTATTTCCTTCCCTGATCCACTTCGGCTCCGCATCCACCACTTCCGGACTGCCGTTCTCTGTACTTCTGGAAAGAATCAGTGAAAGCGTATCCGGGCGGGTTCCATAAGCGTTGCCATTATCCAGCCAGGTCTTTGTTCCGGTGATGGAAATGGGGGTGATATTGGTTACCGCAAATCCTGTTTCCTCTGTTCCGTTATAGTGAACAATGTAGTCAGCCATACTTCCGTTCTCACCCTCGCCGCCGTTTACAGAAAGCTCGGCAATTCCATAATAGTATCTTGCTCCGGTATCCGGATTATACTTCAGCAGATCTTCAAAGGTTTCCGTCCAGCCATTTTCCGCGTTCAGATCCACTGTCATCTGATTTCCGTCCGCGCCTGTCACTGGAACCGGATCTGTCCCGTCTGCATTCTCCGACCGGTACAGACCAATCGTCACGGACTCCGGCAGCTCTGTTCCTTCCGCAACTCCCCAGATCTTTTCCACATCCACGCTGGTCAGCTCGGTATTGGTCAGATCATAACCTGCCTGCTCTGTCTGGGCATAACCATCCGGTATGGTCTCTTTTACACTGTAGATATAACGCACGCCGTTTCTGTTATATTTCGGCAGATCGCTGTAGATATAGCTCCAGGTATCCGAATCAGTACCGCTCCACTGAGGCACGGCATTGGCAACCACTTCCAATTCGCCGTTTTCCCCGGCCTGCCGGTACAGTGTCAGTGTCAGATTGTCCGGACGAATCTGGTCTTCATTACCGCCGTCTCTCCAGGTTTTGGTTCCCCTTACTTCCGTGATTCCTGTCAGTGTATTGATCAGATCAAATCCATCCTGTTCCGATTCGTAACGGTCTCCGTTCTGCGTCCCGTTACCGGCCGCCTCCGGCACAGTTTCCACAACAGTATACGTATAAAGATTTCCGTTATCATCAGTATACGGAAGTCCTGTATATTCGTAAGACCATACGTCGCCGTCTTTTGTCCATTCCGGTTCTGCCGCCACAGTCTCCGGCATTCCTCCCTCCACATTTCTGGAAAGAGTCAGTTCCAGATTTTCCGGACGGGTTCCATATGCGTTGCCGTCATCCTGCCAGGTCTTGGTTCCGCCGATAGTGATCCGCTCAATATTTCGAACAGCAGTTGCAAACGAATTCTCACCTGTTTGGCTGTCGCTGTGAATAATCCTCAGCGTATCCGTCTCTTCAGTCTGATCATATGGAGTGCCATCCTCCTTCAGTTCTCTCGCGTAATAAGTATACGCATTGCCATTCTCATCATATTTCGGCAGGCCATTCACAGTCGCTTTCCAGTTTCCGCCGGAATTCAAAGTTACTGTCCGTAAATTTCCATCAGCATCCGTCACCCCGACAGGATTCTGATCTCCTGCGGTGCGGTAAATTCCCGCGGTAATCTCGCCCTTTGAATACCTGTCAGTGACGCTCCAGTTCTTCTCCACTGTCAGGCTGACAGTCTTCATATTCGTAAAGGAATAGATCGGATAAACTTCTCCGGAGTCTTCCTTCTCACCAACGACAGGATCTCCCACCTGCATATATCCATTCGGAACTGTCTCTGTTACACGATACTGCGTCCTGCCAGCGTCATCCAGCCGGCTTCCTGCCAGCGCCAGCGGAAGTCCTGACCACACGGCTTTCCAGGCTTCATTCTCATAATACGGCGTCTTCGGATCCGCATCTGCCGTCCCGTCCACAGTCACTGACACCAGATCTGTCCACCTGCCATCTTCTGCCAGATATTGGAGTTTCAGAGTAACATTTGTCCTTTCACTTCCAATCCAATTCTTCTCTGCATAAACTTTTGTTGTCAGCAGGGTATTGGTTGCAACCGTTGTGTTTGAAACAGCATCGTCATCGTAAGCAGCCTGATAGGTATCATAATAAATATCTCCATCATCTTCTACAATGCTTTCATCTTCCGGCTGAAGTTCTCTGGCCCGATAAGTATAATTGTTCCCCATCAAATCTGTTTTGGGAAGCCCTGAGACAGTTTCGGAAACACTGGTATCTGTATCTGTTCCATACAGGGTTATAATCAGGTCTTCCCCCTCTACTGCTTCTCCGTTATACACCTGTACATTTTCCCAGTCTGTACCATCTGTCGATCTCTGGATAACAAAACTGACTTCCCAGGTATGGCCGGTTCGCCCGGTCTCCGGACGGCTGCCGTAAATATTGTTATTATCCCCCTCCCACCGTTTTGTCACCGTAAAGTCTATGGTGGGGAGTTTATTTACTGCAGTGCTCTCGCCGGCGGAATAACTGTCTTTTCCGGATTGGAAAATCCCATCCGCGCCATATACATAGGAATATCCGCCGCCATTTCCGTCACTCACAGTAATTTCCTGCTTATGCCCGGCATATTCTACGGACGTTTCCACCACACGATAGGACAGCCAGGTAACCTGGTCTGATGAAGTTTTTTTCACAATCATCTTCGGCAGTTCTGTAAAGCTTCCTTTCCATACGGAATCAGGATCATTGATTCTGCCTGTCAGTGATGCAGTAAAAGAAGCGCTTCCAAACACTTTTCTGTACACTTCATCATCAAGATTATCCTTAAAATACCCCTCAGCATCCGTCCAGGAAGTCTGAACAGTCCCGTTTTCTCCGCTCAGTTCCGCCACCTGCAGCTTAAAGTTTACGGTAATGTCTACTCCCAGATAGTCCTCCTGAATCTCCGCTCCGGTATCATCCGCCCAGTCCTTTCCATAATCAGCAAAAGTCTTGATGCTGTTGGTCATAGGAGACAAATCGGCGGACGCCTGTCCTTCACTTACTGATGCATTCCCATGACTGACAGAAGCAGGCGTCACATCATACACTGTACCGGAGGTATCCTCCTTCAGCACATACTTCCATGCCATTCCATTGGGAGCATACCGCTCCAGTTCTTTCGAAGAACCAGTTCCTGTAATGGAGTATGTCCATTTGGAAGAGTTCGAGGGATCTTTCGTCACCGTAATCTCATAAACGGTTTTTGAAACCTCAGTCTCAGCTATTTGATTCCCCTGTCCCGGCTGACTGGATGCAGATCGGTAAAGAGTAAGACTGTTCTTAAATTCATCTTCCGTCGGTCTCAGACCAAAGGCATCCCCATAATCACTCCAGTTTTTGGTACCGTTCAGCGTAATCGTTTCCGGCGTGTCCGGCTGAGCGTTTGCAAAGGCAGCGTCAACCGTATCATCATTTCGGGCAGTCAGTCCGGCAACCTCCGCGGCCAGATTCGCCTCAACTGTCAGCTCATCCCACTGTTCCAGGCTGTAGTCTCCCTCTGCCGCCCAGGTATCATATCCGTTCAGATTTGTCTTCACCTCGGTCACGGTATAGGAATACTCTGAACCGTTGGGCGCATATCTCGGCACATCTGCAAATTCACAGATCAGTTCCACCCTGCCGTCCAAATTGCCGGATGACTGTGAATGATATGCTGCTTCCACATCCGCTGATGAAATCGTTTTCTCTGACACTGTTTCGGGATTTGAAGTCGTTCCGTCATTCTCCGTAAAAGTTCTGGTCAGACGGAATGTAACAGCCGGGTATGCCTCTGCTCCGTTATCGTTCATGGGAAGCTGCAGAAGCTTCTTTACCGTAATCTTCCCCGGTACGCCCTCATAGCCGTTAATTAACTGGTACGTATTTTCATCTGCACTGATTACAAACACCGGATTTCCATCGGATTCTTCCGGCTCCATCCCATCCTTCCACAGAATCTCCTTTTCCTGCACGGTATAGGAATAGAGATTTCCGGCCTCGTCATACTTATCCAGCAGATCTCCATTTCCTGTAATAACAGTCTGTCCGTTTTCAACTGCCAAAGTGTTCTCTCCCTCATAATCGAATCCGATGACGTAGCGGCCGTTTACCGCAATCTCCGCCCAGTTTTCGATCGTGAGAGTGGCAACTTCTTCCGCTTCCCCGCCGTCTGTGCTTCGCATCAGTGAGAAAATAACTCCCGGCAGATTCTCCGGATTATATCGGGCAGGCAGATTGGTCCAGAGCTTGTATCCACGGATCGTCACCGAATTTCTGATATTGTTGACAAAGGTTCCTTCCTCCCGCAGCGCATAATGCGTCTCCGTCTCGGAATCATCGTCTTTTACATCCTGAATATCAATCACATATTCATTTTCTTCGGCTCCATCTGCCGGATCATACTCAGTTCCCAGATCAGTCGTCTGACCGTTATCTTTTCCTTCCAGACGATATTCCGTATCCACATAGTCAAAATCAGAAGCCTCCACACTGGTCTTTTCCACAGCGTAGTAAATGATCTCATAACCATAGTCGTCGTACTTCGGCGCTCCGCTGATTTCCACCTGCCAGTCATAGGAAGTATCCGCTTCGGCCGCCGTCCACTTATAATTTGCCAGGTACAGCTCCGTCCTTTCTGTATCCTTGCCGGTGTGTACAACCCGGTAAATATCCAGATATATGTCCGGACGAATATTATTCTTCACATTGTAAGCGTCATTCCATTCTTTGTTCCAGGTCAGGGTCTTGCTCCCTGAAAGGCGGTTAATCACTTCCAGTGTCTGCGTATCCCTCTCATGCTTCTCCGAAACCGTATAAGTCTCCTCGCCATATGAAATCTGATATTCCCTTACAATATCATAAATCTCCTGGTATTCGCTCCCGGCCAGATCCGATAATGTCAGAATCTGCTCGCTCGCTTCCTCTACCCAGACTTCCCTGACAGTATAGTGAGCAATATCGCCGCCGGTATCATATTTGGGCAAATTGAAAAAATAATACTCGCTGCTGTCACCATTCAGATCAATCGCCTGAACAGAAGATACAGGATTTCCCTCCTGATCCTCAATCTGCACATGCGATCCGCCAAGGGTTATCGTATCCGGCTGTGCCACACCGCTGTAGCTGATCTCATATCCGGCCTGCTGTGCATCTTCTTCCGCAAACTCCAGCCTCAGTGCGGGAGTGATCTTCTCCTCTTCCGGAAGCCGATCCAGAGCCTCTTCAAGCTGATCTCTTACTTCCCCATCGCCGTCCAGCCATGTCTTGGTAACCGTAAAATCAATATTTCCCAGCCGCCGGTTCTGTACGCTGTACATAACATCATTCTGAACCCGCATCGCTTCCCGATAAGTCACCTCATAGCTGTGATTATCAGTCTCAAATGTATGCGTTTCCGGAACGGCATCCTCCGGCGCATCCTTATCCAGTTTCTGTGCATTTGTCTCATAAACCCGGTCTGTCTCTGCTTCTGTCTCCAGAATATAGACATCCTCCGGGTCCAGGTTTCCGATCCCGACCCAGTCTGTCCAGACACCATCTCCCAGAGTGGTTTCTCCTACCTTTCTGCCGTCTGAACGTCTGAATACCCCAACTGTAATCTCTCCCCGGTGCTCCACATCACTGTCGTCCACCCAGTCTTTGCGAACCAGAATACGATTCCCATCTCCCGGCGCATTGATCACCGTCGTGTCATATCCATAGTCCTCCGGACTCTGTGTTGTTTCGTAGGTGGGGAAATAATGATCCGCCCCTCCGCTTTCCAGAAGCGTATATTCATACTGAGCGCCGCCTTCATTAAACTCCGGCAGAAGATCCACTTTACCGATCCAGGGTTCTGTTTCCCGGAAGGTCAGCCCCAGCTTCTCATTCACCAGAACAGCTTCTTCATCCGGTACTCCGTCCATCGTTACCTCTGCCACAATTTTATCGTCAGTCAGAGTTTCTCCGCTCAGGGTCTGGTAAATCACAAAAGATACCGTTGTTCCCTCCGGTGGAAGAGTATCCTCTCCGTTTTCATCTCTCCAGATCTTGATAATATCATAGTCTATTGTATTCGCAATACGGTTCACAATACTGGTGCTCAGTCCATCTTCGCTGTAGGAAGCTTCTGACAGGTAACGAATATCCCTTCCGCTTTGTTTCAAAACAAAAGTATGGTCCTCATTCAGCAGATTTTCCTCAGAATCTTCTCCCTGATACACACCGGTCTCCACCCAGCGGCAAGCCAGTTCCCGTCCCAGCGCATCATATTTTGACAAATTCCTCTCAACCGACGCCTGCAGACTTTCCGCATAAAAGTTGTCCATCCGCACAGTCACCGCTTTTCCGTCGCTTCCGGTCACATCTTTCCAGGCAGTCTCATCTGTACTCCCCGCCGGCCGGCTCTGCAGAGTCAGCTCCACGCTTACGTCATGAAATTCCGTCTGAAAAGCCGATGCTTCCCAGGTTTTTGTAACGCTGGTCTGCACCGTTCCCTGAATCCGGTTGGAAATCGTACCCCCATCATAGATAAATGTATTCCCGGATGTCCGCACCGTTCCGGAAGGAAGGGTATCCGTCACTGTCCCGTCCTCCTTCACCTGACCATATACCTGCTCATAGCTGTCAGACGACTGACCATCCTGATTTACCCCATCCAGATACTCCCGGATTACGTAGATATACCGGTATCCTTCCGCATCGTATTTCGGCAGAGCTCCTGTTTCACCATCAACGACAGCCGATTCCGCCGGAAAATGTATGGACTGGGGATCATTTCCATCCAACCCAACTGTCAGAATACTGCCATCGCTTCCGCGTACCGGAGCCGCTGTGCTGTAGGAAGCGCCTTCCCGGTAACGCCAGAGCTGCAGTTCCCCTGTGGGGCGGTTCGCGGTATCCCCGCTGTCCAGCCATTCTTTCGTGGCGGTATAATCTGTCGTACCGGTTAACACCAGATAGATCGTACCTCCGCTGTAAACTGCCGAGGTATCTGCACCATAATTGGGTACAGAAGTATTATCATAAACGATCTGGTAGAAATCACCTTCCTCCATTCCCTCAACTTTAAGATCAGCGGAACCATCCGCTTCATGAACCTTATAGATAATCGGCGTTCCGTCCATATTGTACCGCCAGAGATCCCGAATGGTTATGGTACCGGTATTCCCATCCTCTCCAACCTGAATCACAAACCGATCCGCCAGATCTGCCAGTTTCAGATAGGTCTCGGATCCGCCGGATCTTGTATACAGGACAAAGTGATCCAGTATGGCCCTCTCAATTCCGCCCTGATCCGGAACGAAGGAACCGGACCGAAGCGTAATGCTTATTGTAAAATTATCATACAGAATATAATACCAGCCAGTCTCCCCGGCGCTCGGATAATCATCTTTGTTTTCATCCGTAATCTCCCGGAAACTGTACCCGTCCGCATCCGGCGCATTCAGGCTCCAGCTGATATTTTTCGGATAACCTGCTGTCAGATCTCCATACTCATCTCTGCAGCTGATCCGTGTCGGAAGATCTGTATCTACTGATACACGATACTGCCCGCTTCCCACAGCCGTCACTGAAACTTCCGGCATCTGAGTCAGTCCCGTCTGATCCAGATTATCAGCTGTCAGCTTCATCGGTTCTTCATTATCCACCTTAAAATAAAGTTCAGGAACAAATTCCTCCGGCTGCAGACGCTTTCCTTCTTCATCATTATTATCTATCCAGAATACGTTCCTGCTCTCCAGCCTTTCCCATGTTTCAACAACAATCTTACTGGATTCTCCGGATGAATCCGTACGCGTGGACTCTGTCCTGTCCGCTTCTGTATCTTCCGCTGTTTGCCGGTCCTCCTGCGGCATTTCTGTCTCACTGTCTCCGGTATCTGCCGCAGATATGACAGATGAAGCAGAAAACTCCTGTGTATCCTCCGTCCCCGCCGCATCGGAAACAACCGTACCGTTCAGTGCAATCTGAGCGTTCTCTCCCAGGGCTGTAAGATCCACCTGAAGAGCCGCTCCTTTCAGACGCAGGGACAAATCCGCGCCGGACAGATCCGTGTTCTCATCTGCCTGTTCTCTGGACAGACTGAGTTCCAGCGTCTGACTGCCTGTCCGGGAAACCTGCGCCTGCGCATTCTCCCAGAGTCCGGCTACAGTCAGGATCTCTGCATCTCCCGCACGCACTGCTCCGGCCGCCGGATCAAAAACATACTCCCCTTCAGGCAGAGAAAGGCCCTCAGGCAGTGTAAATACCATATGGATCTCCTGGCTTTCGGTATACAGCCTTCCTTCATCCTCAACCGGCGCCGCAGTCAGACGAACAGAATAGTCCGTCAGAGACTGTCCCTCCGCCAGCAGGACATCGCCTGCCGAATCGACGGACACTTCCCATCCAAATGGCGAACGGAAGGAAACGCTTCCAGTCTCAACAACAGCATTCACCGGTTCTCCATTCACCGTTACTGACACATCATCCTCCGCCACTTCCAGCGTGCGGCTGAGTGTCCTGTGATCCGGCAGAATGCTTATCGCCAGTGACTGCGTCAGTTCCGGCTGTTCCCCGTCAAGAGAAAAGCTCAGCAGATAACCTCCATCTGTCTGCTGCGCCAATGTCAGCGTCTGTCCGCTGTCCGCTGTCACACGCTCCGCAAGACTTCCATCGTCATTACGAAAGTCCTCCAGCATCTCTGCCTCCTGTTTATCCAGAGAAACAGAAACGATTACGGGTTCTTCTTCCGCCTCTGCCGTCATTTTCGCTGACAGACTGATACTGCCAGTTTCTCCCACTGAATAGTTTTCACTAACCGGCTTCCAGCTCAGAGTAACAGGACTGTCAGTATTTTCATTTCCCTCCGCAGTCAGTTCAGATATGGGCAGCATGGTAAATATCATAATAACCGCCAACACAATCCCCGTCAGCCGGATTGCTCTCTTTTTCTTTCTCATGCACACACTCCTTTCTTTATACCCTTACAGATATTCTGTTCCTTTTATCTGTAAGTGTCATTGCGACCAATTCCGGTCTTTCTCGTTGCATTACATAAGCCACTCTCCAATTTTCCATACCACACATCACCTCCTGTCGAAATGCACAATAATCCATGCATTTTTATTAATAAATAATGCTTTTTATACAATTTTATTATACTATTTTGAAACTCAAAATACAATATGCTTTTAAATTTCCCTGATTCCCGCCGGTGTCAGATACAGACTTTTTTTGTCCAAAATATGCAAAAAAACAGAAGTAAATCCCTAAACAAATGAATTTACTTCCGTTCTTTTCCACAATATAATGTTTTCAGGTACGTTTCAGATACATTTTTTCCAGCAGTACAATCACTTCATACAGTCCCATAGCGATAATACACAGGATTACGATACCGAGGATAATCCAGTCAAGTTTAAATATCTGAGACACTGAAATCCCCGAAAATGAAACTTATGTATACCGTCAGGACTGTAAATTGGGTAAAAATCCGGAAGCTGATTTCTGTATCACCGGAAACTCTTCACCCAGTTTACCAGCGAATTGTGCCAGATATTTTCTTCCACAGTCCGTCTCATCTCAGCGGTAACCGGACCGTTCTCTGCCATTTTCTCCAGAATGACCGCCTGCAGTTCCTCCACCGTCATTTCTTCGTAAGATTTGTCTGCCGGAACCGATACCGGACCGGACACTGAACAGCATTCTGCAGCCGAATCAGGCTCTGTGCCTTCGACTGTTTCTCCTTCTGCACGGTCTTCCTCCTGTCCCTGCGCAGTCTCCACCTCACGGTTCTGTCCCGGAATCATTTTTTCCTCCTCAGAACTTTCCCCTGCCGGCTCCGGCATCTGTCCCTCCTCCAGAGGCTCCCAGATCTCACCGGAATTTTCCCTCAGAGTTACCGAAATTTTTCCATCTTTCACTGCAGTTTTTACTCCTGACAGCACACCCGCATATGCCGCGGCGTTCCCTGCCGGAAGAGTGAATTCCGCTTCCCGGTCATCGTTATTAACCGTCACAATCACAGACTGATCTTCTGTATTTCTGGAAAAAGCGTACTGACGGTTCGTCAGCATCAGCTCTCTGTAATCGCCATAGGAAAGCGCTTTCAGCCGCTGTCTGGCCTTTCCCAGCGCGGCAATCAGAGCCGTACAGGAATTCTTCTGAACCGCCCCCGCAAAATCCTCCAGATTCAGAGCCGGACGAAGAGAATCATCAGACCAGCGCTCTTTCTTTCCTTCGATCCCGAACTCCGAGCCATAATAAACAGACGGCACGCCGGGCAGAGTATACAGCAGCACATGCACCGGCGCAAAATGTGCTTTGTTCTGCAGTTTTGTATAAATACGCTCCACATCGTGGTTATCCACAAAATTATACAGCTTTAAGCCCTCCGGGCGGTTTCCTCCCATATCATAAAGACGGCGGACCGTATGGGCGATTTCAAAATAATTATGGTCGTTATGTCCGGAATACAGCGCCTTATGAAGATGATAATTTGTCACGGAATGCAGTGTCCCTTCATTCACCCAGCGGTTGTAGTCTCCGTGAATCACCTCTCCCATCAGCCAGAATTCCGGTTTCACCTCATTGGCCGCAGCACGCAGCGCCCGCATAAAGTCGAAATCCAGCACATCTGCCGCATCCAGGCGAATCCCATCCACATCAAACTCACTGACCCAGAAGCGGATTACATCACAAATGTACTCAACTACTTCCGGATTTTTCTGATTCAGCTTCACCAGCAGATTGTAGCCGCCCCAGTTATCGTAGGAGAAGCCGTCATTGTACTCGTTGTTTCCCCCAAAATTCACATTACAGTACCAGTCTCTGTATTTTGAATTCTCCCGGTTCTTTTTGATATCCTGAAATGCAAAAAAGTCGCGTCCTGTATGATTAAATACTCCGTCAAAAATCACCCGTATTCCTTTTTCATGACATTTCTTCACAAAATCCTTCAGATCCTCATTGGCGCCCAGACGGCAGTCCAGCTTCTTATAATCTGTCGTTTCATAACCATGTCCTACGGACTCAAACAGGGGACCTATATAAAGCGCATTACATCCGATTTCCTTTATATGTGAAATCCACGGAACCAGCTTCCGCAGCCGATGCTCCGGCGCTCCATAAGAATTCTGCTTCGGCGCTCCGCAAAGTCCCAGCGGATAAATGTGATAAAAAACTGCCTCATCATACCAAGCCATACCAGTTACCTCCTTCTTTGGCTGCTTTTGCCCTTCTACTATACAGGAAAATTACCAAAAATACAACTGATAATTCGATTCTATTTGTTTATATTGTCAAACCCCTTCGAATTGTCAACTTTATTTCACCTATTCAGGTTGACATTTTGGCTGTTTCTGATATACTCTGGTATCATGACATCATAATAACAGGCATTTTCATTTCGGAGGTTGCTGCAAATGAAACAGAAATTTTCTACACAGGAATTGACCACTATGGCTCTGCTGGCAGCGCTTTTATGCGTTTCCTCCTATATCAGCATCCGGCTCCCATTCTCCGCGGTGCCAATCACAGCGCAGACGCTGATCATTAATATTATTGCTTTGCTCCTGAAACCAAAAAAAGCCGGGATCACAGTGGGGATCTGGCTTTTGCTCGGTCTGGCGGGACTTCCCGTATTCTCCGGAGGCAGCGGCGGTTTCGGCGTGCTGGCCGGAGCAACCGGCGGATATATCATCGGTTATCTGCTGGCAGCAATTCTTGTCTCTGTTCTGAAGGGCAGGAAAAATAAAATTATCAGAAATACCGCCTCTGTACTGGCCGGAATCCTGATCATTTATGCCGTGGGAATTCCCTGGATGAAGATTGTTATGCATCTGGACTGGCGGGCCGCCGTCGTCACCGGCCTTCTGCCCTTCCTTGCCGGAGATATTATCAAATGTATTGCCTCTGTCTATATCTGCAAGCCTCTCTACCGGGTTGTAAATGCCTCTGATATGGCGGCCGGATCCCGGGCCCGGTAACTCCTCTGCAGAATTACACTCTCCGCTTGATTTGTAAAATCAGGAATGTTATGATATGCATTAGAAAAAGCGGACATTTTATCTTCCCGCCGATCCTGCTGCTCACGGAAAAGACAGCGGAAATATATTATAACAAAGGAGATTGCTTATGAACGTAAATGAAAAAGCATTATTACTGCATAAGGAGTGGAACGGCAAACTGGATACGGTTCCGAAAGCGCCGGTAAATACCCGGGAGGATCTCTCCCTTGCCTATACCCCCGGCGTTGCGGAACCCTGCAAGGTGATTGCTGAGCATCCGGAAGAGGCTTACACCTATACTATGAAGGCAAACACCATCGCGGTTGTTTCCGACGGAAGCGCCGTTCTGGGACTTGGCAATATCGGAGCTCTGGCCGCCATGCCGGTAATGGAAGGCAAATGCGTGCTGTTTAAAGAATTCGGCAATGTAAATGCCGTTCCCATCGTCCTGGACACACAGGATACCGAGGAAATTATCCGTACAGTTGCTGCGATTGCTCCCACCTTCGGAGGTATCAACCTGGAGGACATTTCCGCTCCCAGATGCTTTGAAATTGAAGAGCGCCTGAAATCCATGCTGAAAATCCCCGTTTTCCACGATGATCAGCACGGAACAGCTATCGTAGTTCTGGCCGGAATCATCAACGCGCTGAGGGTTACCGGAAAGAAAAAGGAAGACTGCCGCATCGTGATCAACGGCGCCGGAAGCGCAGGCATCGCCATTGCCAAGCTTCTCCTGAGATACGGCTTCCGTCATATCATCCTCTGCGACAGCAGGGGAATTATCAGCAGGGATAATCCGAACCTGAACTGGATCAAGAAAGAGATGTGCGAAGTAACAAATCTGGAAAATAAAAAGGGCACTCTGGCTGACGCTCTGGTCGGCGCCGACATTTTCATCGGCGTTTCCGCTCCCGGAAGCGTAACTGCTGATATGGTTCGTACAATGAACAAAAACGCCATCATTTTTGCCATGGCAAATCCCGTTCCGGAGATTATGCCGGATGAGGCAAAGGCTGCCGGCGCCAGGGTTGTGGGAACAGGCCGGAGCGATTTCCCGAATCAGATTAACAATGTTGTCGCATTCCCCGGTATTTTCAAGGGGGCTCTGGAGGGGCGTGCCGAACAGATTACAGAGGAAATGAAGCTGGCTGCTGCAGAAGCCATCGCCTCCCTGATAAGCGACGATGACCTGAATGAAGACTTTATCATGCCGGAGGCCTTCGACCCCCGTGTAGCTGAGTCCGTTGCCGCTGCTGTAAAAGCCCATATTCAGCGCTAAAGGAGATCTTTCCATGCATATGCCGGATATTTTTTCCGAATCCGGAAAACGTTTTTATTCTGTGGATCAGTATTTAAAAGAACAATTCGGAGAAAAGGTTTACCGGATCTCCCTGAACGGCGGCATGACCTGTCCGAACCGGGACGGAACCAAAGGAAGCCGCGGCTGTATTTTCTGCAGCCGCGGCGGTTCCGGCGATTTCGCAGGAGATGCCGCCGCTTCTGTCACAAGCCAGATTGAAGCCGGCAGAGCCAGACTGGCGGGAAAGACCAGGTGCCGGAAGTTTATCGCCTATTTTCAGGCTTATACCAACACTTACGCTCCGGTCTCCTACCTGCGTTCTCTTTTCACGGAAGCCATCAGCCATCCGGATATTGTTCTTCTGTCCATTGCCACCCGGCCGGACTGTCTCTCAGAAGAAATTCTGGATCTTCTCACGGAGCTGAATCAGCAAAAGCCGGTCTGGGTTGAGTTCGGACTTCAGACTATCCATGAAAGAACTGCCGGTTTCATACGCAGAGAATTTTCTCTGGAATGCTATGAAACCGGCGTTTCTCTGCTGCAGGAACGGGGCATCCCTGTGATCTCTCATCTGATTCTCGGTCTTCCCGGAGAATCCCGGGAAGACATACTGCAGACCATCGACTATACAGCGCATTCCCCTGTTCAGGGAGTGAAACTGCAGCTTCTCCATATTCTGAAGGAAACAGATCTGGCGGACTATTATGAAAAATCCCCGTTTCCGGTTCCTGAACTGGAGGAATACTGCGACCTGGTGGCAGACTGTCTGGAACGGCTTCCGTCCCATATGGTAATTCACCGGATTACCGGTGACGGTCCCAGGAAGCTGTTAATTGCTCCTCTCTGGAGCACCGACAAAAAACGGGTTCTGAATACTATTCAGAAAAAACTGAGGGAACGCGGCACCTGGCAGGGAAAACGGTATCAGCCGTAACATTTTCCTTCCATACAGAAATTTCCCGAAACAAATTCTGTTCTATCACAGAAATACAGATTGGAGCTTACAAACATGACAGAGCTTGATACGATGTACCGCATAATGATTTTATATATGCTGAATAAGCTGGAATATCCGCTGACCAATACCCAGATCACCAACTTTATTCTGGAGAAGGATTACACAAATTATTTCACTGTGCAGCAGACAATTTCCGATCTGCTCTCCTCAGAACTGATCACAGCGGAATCCACGCACAATAATACCCGCTACCGCATCACTGATGAGGGGAAGGAGACCCTGCGCTTTTTCGGCGACAAGATATCTCCCGGGATCAAAAAAGATATCTCAGACTACTTCGAAGAGCATCATTTTGAGCTGAAGAAGGAAACTTCTTCCTTTGCTGATTTTTTCAAAGCCTCCGGCAGTGGCTATCAGGTCCGGTGTCAGATCAAAAATCTGGAGGAAACAGTCCTCGATCTGACTCTTCATGTTGCCACCCGGGAACAGGCTCTGGCAGTATGCGATAACTGGCAGAAGCAAAAGGACGAGGTTTACGCTCTTCTGATGGACAATCTTCTGAAATAAAAGTATATAAAAAGGGCTGAGGCTTTACAGATCATTATCTTTGAAACCTCAGCCCTTTCCGGCATCTGTTGAAATTACAGCTCCGTCCGTTCCGGTTCTCTCAGATCCAGCCAGGCTGCCTCCGCTTTCGTCAGCGGAAGCTCCGCAGCATCCAGCGCCTGCCGGAAATACTCTGCTTTCGAACCGCTGATAATGGGAAACACATTGAGATCCTGCTGAAACATATAACTGACAGCAATGGAAGCGGTCGGACACTGATATTTTTCCGCCAGAATCTCCGCCCGTCTTAACCGCTCCATATTCTCCGGATAATAATAACCCTTTTTCGCGAAATCATCCAGAACACGTCCTGCTTTCTCCCACTCATCGCTTCGGAACTTTCCGGAAAAAAATCCCCTGGCCATACCGGAATAAGCCAGCACCGGAATTTCATGCTGTACACACCACTGACGGTCCCGCTCATGCTCAGGCCCCGTCAGCGTTGTGCTCCCCCATCCCCAGAGATCCTGCATCTGATGAGCCAGACCATAATTGGGACTGATGACAGAAAATCCATTCATACCATTTTCCGCCGCGAACCGGTTTGCTTCGATCACCCGTTCAATAGTCCAGTTGGAGGCTCCGAAAATACAGATCTTCCCCTCTCTCTGAAATCGATTCATTGTCTCAATAATCTCACTGACAGGAACCGCCGGATCGTCCCGGTGCAGCAAATAAATATCAATATAATCTGTCTTTAATTTAGCCAGAGAATCATAAAGGTCGCTTTCCATATCAAAAGGCGTCACGCGGTTCCGATATATACTGGGGTGCGCACATTTTGTTACAATCACCGCCGCTTCCCTGCGCTTTCTCTCCGACAGATAGGCTCCCAGCTCTGCCTCTCCGTAAATCGCCGCGCAGTCATACATATTCAGCCCCATCTCCCACAGCTCATCCAGAAGCCGAAAACCATCCTCCGATGCCGTCTTTCCTTCCGCGCCCGCCCGGATGCCTTCAATTACCGGATGCGCAGTTCCGATAATCACCGGCGGCAGGGACTTCCCGATTCCATCTATCTTTTTCATATTCTCCCTCCTGCCATATCCAAAATTCTTATTTCTTCACAAAATCATATATTAATTTTCTGTGCATCTGTAATATTCCTCTTAGAATACACAAATACGGCATCATCCCTCTGCAGCACAGTGGAACCATTGGGAATCAGCGCTTTCCCATCCCGCCGGATCATAACGATCAGAGTCAGTCTTGAAATATCAAGATCCTTTATGGCATATCCCACCCATGGATGACGTTCCCGCAGCACGATCTCCTTCAAAGTAATGCCGATATCACCGGAACCGCCTTCCGCTCCGAGAACAATGCTGTCTCCCCGGGTAATCACAGTATCACCCCGGGGAATAATCGTCTCTCCGTCCCGCTGAATCACCGCCAGAATCAGTCCCGGAGGCAGCGGCAGCTCCATGACCTTTTTCCCTGTCCACGGATGATCTTCCGCCGATACATTCAGCCGAATAAACCTCAGTTCTTCTTCCATCAGGTAATCCATGGAGTTTTTCAAAATCGTATACTGCTCAACAAATCCGGCGGAAAGAATACCGGTCGGAATCGCCACCATACCCACGCCGAGAAAGGTAATCAGAATACCGAAAACACGCCCCGCCACAGTGATGGGATAAATATCCCCGTATCCGACCGTAAGCAGCGTGGAAACCGACCACCAGAAACCGGAAAATGCATTTTTAAATACATCCGGCTGCGCCTCATGCTCCAGCCCGTACATACAGAGGGATGAAGCCACCATCAGCACCATAATAATAAAAACAGAAGATAAAATCTGGTCTTTCTTTCTCCTGATAACATCCCCGATCACATTCAGAGCATCATAATAGGCGTTGATCCGAAACAGTCTCAGAATACGGACAACCCGGAACATCCGGAATACCACAATTCCCGCAGGGAATATAACCGGCAGGTAAAACGGCAGAAAAGACAGAAGATCAATAATGCCGTTGAATGATCCCATATATCGGAGTTTCGCCTTCCCCTTTGGCAGGTTGGGATACAGATATTCCGCCGTCCAGAGACGCAGAGCATATTCCACTGTAAATCCCACAACAGTAATCGTCTCAATCAGATTTGTTACATCCGAATAAGCCTCTGCAGCATCAAAAGTATCAAAAATCGCAAGAAAAATATTAACCAGAATCGCAGCGGTAATCAGCACATCAAACAGCTTGCTCAAAAAATCTCCCGCATAGCCGATCTGTATGATATCATAAACTCTCTTCTTTTTGGACCTGTCCATAAACCTCTGCTCCCGTCAGTTCCGGCTTTTCAGCCTGTCCTCTAAAATTATCTTACAAATTGTATCATATGCCGGCATGAAAGACAATTTTTTTATAATGAAGCAGACGCCGGTTCCCTTTTTCTCTTTTTCACATACAATATAGGGATCACAAAAAAGGAGAATTCCGTATGAGTATGCCCAAAATTGAATGCGCACACATTGATAAATGCTGTGCCGCATCTTCCCTTCTTCAGTCGATCGCACTGGAGGAAACCGCCATATCCCACATTCTGAACGCGGAAGGAGAAAAGCTTCAGAAAGCAATTTCTCTCAGCTGCGACCTGAAAGATCTGATTGAAATCAACAAAGCCGTGGGCGATATGGTTGACAAACTTACTACACTTGAGACAATTCTGAAAACAAAACTGGACTTCATTAAACCAATCCTTGACGACTGTGATAAGAAACCTCCGAAGAAAGAAGACTGATTACAGAAATACACTATATCAAAAAAAGTGTGTGAGCCCCGGCCCACACACTTTTTTACTGTATTTCTTAGAACTTGCCAGCCTTAGCGGCCTCCTCGATGCTGACCGCAACAGCTACGGTCATTCCGACCATCGGGTTATTTCCTGCGCCGATCAGACCCATCATCTCTACATGAGCCGGAACGGAGGAAGAACCTGCGAACTGTGCATCGGAATGCATACGTCCCAGAGTATCGGTCATACCATAGGAAGCAGGACCTGCCGCCATATTATCCGGATGAAGGGTACGGCCTGTACCGCCGCCGGATGCAACAGAGAAGTACTTCTTGCCCTGCTCGATGCACTCTTTCTTATATGTACCTGCTACCGGATGCTGGAAACGGGTAGGGTTGGTGGAGTTACCGGTGATGGAAACGCCAACGTTCTCATGATGCATGATAGCAACACCTTCCTGAACATCATCCGCGCCGTAGCATTTTACAGACGCGCGAAGTCCGGTAGAATAGGGCTTCTCATAAACCACATTCAGCTCTGCCTTCTTGTAGTCATATTTTGTCTCCACATATGTAAAGCCGTTGATACGGGAAATGATCTGTGCAGCGTCCTTGCCAAGACCATTCAGGATAACACGAAGCGGTTTCTGACGAACCTTGTTTGCCTTCTCCGCAATACCGATCGCTCCCTCTGCCGCCGCAAAGGACTCATGACCAGCCAGGAAGCAGAAGCACTCTGTCTCCTCCTCAAGAAGCATCTTGCCAAGATTTCCATGGCCCAGACCTACCTTCCGGTGATCAGCCACAGATCCGGGAATACAGAAAGACTGAAGTCCCTCACCGATAGCCGCTGCTGCGTCAGCCGCTCTCCGGCAGTCCTTTTTGATAGCGATCGCCGCGCCTACAATATATGCCCAGCAGGCATTCTCAAAGCAGATCGGCTGGATCCCTTTAATCTGATTGTATACATCAAGACCAGCATCTTTCGTGATTTTCTCAGCCTCCTCAATGGAAGCAATGCCATATTTATTTAATGCAGCATTGATCTGGTCAATTCTTCTTTCATATGATTCAAATAATGCCATTGTACCTTACTCCTTTCTCGGGTCGATGATCTTCACTGCGTCAGCCACACGGCCATACTGGCCTTTTGCCTTTTCCCAAGCTTCGTTGGGCTCATCGCCATTCTTGATAAAGTCTGTCATCTTTCCAAGGTTTACGAACTGGTAACCGATCACCTCGTCGTTTTCATCCAAAGCAAGTCCTGTTACATAACCCTCTGCCATCTCCAGATAGCGGACACCCTTTTCCTTTGTGCCGTACATGGTACCAACCTGGGAACGAAGACCCTTTCCGAGATCCTCCAGACCGGCGCCGACTGCAAGACCGTCATCAGAAAAAGCGCTCTGGGTACGGCCGTAAACAATCTGCAGGAACAGTTCCCGCATAGCGGTATTGATCGCATCACAGACAAGGTCTGTATTCAGAGCCTCCAGAATGGTCTTCCCCTGAAGAATCTCTGCTGCCATAGCCGCTGAATGCGTCATTCCGGAACATCCGAGCGTCTCTACCAGAGCCTCCTCGATGACACCGTTCTTTACATTCAGTGTCAGCTTACATGCGCCCTGCTGGGGAGCACACCAGCCTACACCATGTGTAAAACCGGAAATATCTTCAATCTTTTTTGCGTGAACCCACTTTCCCTCTTCCGGGATCGGTGCAGGCTCGTGCTTTGCGCCTTTTGCCACCGGGCACATCATCTGTACTTCTTTGGTGTAAATCATTGTAAGACTCCTTTCCATGAATACCAAATCATTGTTATTTTTTTAACATCTCTTTGTATTTTACCATATTTCGGAATGAAGTAAAGAGTTTTTTCCTTTCACCCGAAAATATATGATACATAATATATCGCATCTGCAATCCGTCAAAAGCCGAACCGCCTTTCATGCAGAGAACCGCTCTGCCCCGTCTCTCACTGCTTCTTTACAACTTCCCCGGGTCTTTTGAAAATCGACCGGGCCGGAATCACGCCCCGCACACTGGACAGAGGGTATACATTACTCTCCGGACAGATCACGGTTCCGGGATTCAGCACAGAATTACATCCTACTTCCACGTTATTTCCCAGCATAGCTCCAAACTTCTTTCTTCCGGTGGCAATTTCCTCTTTTCCGTCCTTTACCACCACGAGAGTTTTATCAGATTTCACATTGGAGGTAATGGAACCGGCGCCCATATGCGCCTTATATCCCAGAATGGAATCTCCCACATAATT
>CAMLYL010000057.1 GCA_946491665.1 uncultured Lachnospiraceae bacterium
TCTTTTGAGCCTATTTTTTTCGACTCAGTTTTTCATAGATTACTTGACACTACCTATTTTGTTATAAGTATACAATGCAAAGGCTTTTCTGTCGATAAAATTTATTAAATTTAACAGCAAAATCTTGACTTTTTCTATGCCCTCTGGTACGCTGAAACCAAGTGTCGGTCATCTGACCGACTTGGCGGAAAAGCGGGGTGACATAATGAGAGAGAAGGTATTGGAAGACCGGCTGAACCGGAAGCTGAAGCGGCGGTTCGGGAATCGTGTCCGGGCCAGAGTGAAGGGACGTATCATACAGGTTTACGGCACGCTTTCCTGCTGGGAGGACATTATTGCGGCCTGTCAGATGTGCGTGGTGAAAGAGCATGGGATGCATGTGGTTAATGATATCCGTCTGAAAGGAAGGCGGATGCCCGGCATGCGTGTGCCGGCTCTGAAGGATGACAGCCTGGAGGGCAGAAAACCGGATGTACTGATTATCGGCGGAGGGATTTCCGGGTGCAGTATTGCCCGGGAGCTGACCCGGTGGAAGCTGGATATCCTGCTGGTGGATAAGGAAGCGGATCTGGCTGTCCAGGCCTCCGGAAGAAATGACGGCGAGGTGCACCCGGGAGTGGATCTGGGACGCGGCACGCTGAAGCAGCACTATGTAGTGAAGGGCAACCGGATGTTTGATAAGCTGTGCAGAGATCTGGATGTTCCCTTTCAGCGATGCGGACAATATGCGGGATTTACGGACTGGTATGCGCTGCCTCTGGTATGGATGTACGCGCAGCAGCGGCGGCTGGTCTGCGGAGTAGATGACACCAGAATTGTTCTGGGGAAGGAGCTTCACCGCAGAGAGCCCGGGCTGAATCCGGATTTTAAGTTTGCTCTTTACAATTCAAAAGCGGGGTGTGTCTGTCCTTACGGGCTGACCATTGCTTACGGCGAAAACGCGGTGATGAACGGAGCGCAGATCAGTCTGAACACAGCGGTTCTTGGCATGACTGTGGAGCGTGGAAAAATTGTACGCGTAAAGACGAACCGGGGGAATATTTATCCGCGTCTGGTGATCAATGCGGCGGGTGTGTTCGCGGAGGATGTGGCCAGAATGGCCAGGGACTGCTTTTACTCCATTCATCCCCGGAAGGGAACAAATTCGATTCTGGATAAAAAGAGCGGCAGTCTGGTGAAATCCATTTCCTCCATCAAAGTGCTGCAGAAAAATACGGCTCATACCAAGGGCGGCGGCATTCTTCATACTGTACATGACAATCTCCTGGTGGGACCGAATGCAGTGGAAACTTATGAGAAGGAGAATTTCGCCACAGCGAAGGCGGATGTGGACGCGGTATTTCAGAAGCAGAAGCTGACGGCGCCGGAGCTTAGTCAGAGGGATATCATTACATATTTTACCGGCGTGCGTCCGGCTACGTTTGAAGAGGATTTTGTGATTGAGTACGGGCGGAAGACAGAGAATCTCATTCACTGCGCGGGAATCCAGTCACCTGGACTGACGACCGCTCCGGCAGTGGCCAGAACAGTGGCAAAAATGACAGTAGCGCGGCTGCGGAAGGAGAAAGAAGTTCCGGTGAATTCCGGTTTTAATCCCAGGCGGAAAGGGATTGTTTCCGTGAAGAATCTTCCGGAAAAGGAGCGGGACGCGCTGATCCGCAGCAATCCCGATTACGGCGTAATTGTGTGCCGCTGCGAAGAAATCAGCAAAGGAGAGATCCTGGATGCGCTGCGCTCCCCGGTGCCGGTACCCACTATAGACGGGATCAAAAAGCGTGTCCGGCCGGGCATGGGACGCTGCCAGGGCGGATTCTGTATGCCGCTGGTCACAAAGATTATCAGTGAATACGAGGACATTCCGCTGGAGGATGTGCGCAAGGCCGGAGAGGAATCCGTCATCAGCTTTGGAGAGACAAAGGTACTGTCCGGGACGCAGGAGCATGAGCAGGAGGTGGGGAAATGAAAACCTTTGATGTGATTGTAATCGGCGGGGGTCCCGCCGGGCTGGCGGCGGCAATCTCGGCCAGGAAAGGGGACGCCCAGGTGCTTTTGATCGAGCGGGAGGAGCGGCTGGGAGGAATCCTGAAACAGTGTATCCATGACGGTTTCGGGCTGCTGCATTTCGGAGAGAAGCTGTCGGGGCCGGAGTATGCGGAGCGGTTTGAACAGGAGTTCATGGATCTTGGGATTGACAGCCGGGTACAGACCTTTGTGACCGATATTCAGAAAAAAGAAAATTATTTTGTTGTTGCGACTGTCAGCAGAAGCGGTCTGGAAAAGTATAAAACAGCGGCGCTGATTCTTGCCACCGGCTGCAGGGAGAGAACGGCGAAGCAGGTGGCCATTCACGGCACCCGGCCATCGGGAGTTTTCACGGCGGGAACCGCTCAGCATTTTGTCAATCTGCTGGGACAGATGCCCACCCGCCGCTGTGTGATTCTGGGGAGCGGTGATATCGGACTGATTATGGCGCGGCGACTGACCCTGGAAGGCGCAGAGGTCCTTGGGGTGTATGAGGTAAAGCCGGAGCCTTCCGGGCTGACCAGAAATCTGATGCAGTGCCTGGAGGATTACGGCATCCCATTGTACCTGTCCCACACCGTCACCAGGGTATTCGGGCAGGATCGGCTGGAGGCTGTGGAAATCGCCAAAGTTGATGAAAAGATGCAGCCGGTTCCGGGAACAGAGCAGAGAGTGGAGTGTGACGCCCTGATTCTCTCAGTGGGACTGATTCCGGAAAATGAATTGGCGGAACAGCTGGGAGTGCCGCTGGATCCCCATACAAAGGGACCGGTGGTGGATGACTGCTTTATGACCGGAGTGGACGGGATTTTTTCCTGCGGAAATGCTCTTCATGTGAATGATCTGGTTGATTATGTATCTGAGAGCGGGCTTCTGGCCGGGAAAGCGGCAGCGGAGTACAGCTGGAGAAAGAACCGTGGAACCGGGAGGCGCGTGACGCTGGAGACGGACGGTACTCTGCAGTATCTGGTTCCCCAGAGAATCCTGTTATCCGGAGAGACGCAGGATCTGATTTTTTATTTCCGGACGTCCACAACCATGGAGCGGGCCGTCCTGCAGTTCCGGGCAGACGGAGAGCTGGTATTTGAGAAAAAATATACGAATCTGAAACCGCCGGAGATGGAGCGGCTGACCATAAAAAAGGAGGCGCTGAGGCTTTCAGAATCCTCCCGCATCCAGGTGACGCTGACCGGGCCGGAAGGCCGGGATGACGGAAAAGAGACGAAGGGTCAGAAGGTACATGACGATGTATGTAAAACGGCGGCGGAAAACGGGAAAGGGGGCGGCGGACAATGAAGGAGATGACCTGTATTACCTGCCCCAACGGATGCCATCTGCAGATCGAGGAGAAGGATGAAAAGATACTTGTGACGGGAAACAGGTGTAAACGGGGAGAGACTTTTGCCATATCAGAGCTGACTCACCCCATGCGCACCATCTGCAGCACAGTGCGGACCACCTGCCGGGAGATTCCGGTGCTGCCGGTGCGGGTGTCACAGGAGATTCCGAAGGAACAGATTTTTGATGTTATGAAAGAGATTAACCGGGTGGTGCTGGATCATCCGGTGGCTGCCGGAGATGTGATTATTCCCCATGTACTGGGACTTGAGGCAGATGTGATAGCAACGAGCAATGTATTGAGAGGAGCGTGGAAGAAATGAGTACGAAACCGTATAAAGGATTTGAACCGAAATGGGTGAAGGAGCCGGCGCCGGCCGACAGTTACCGGTCCATTTTCCGCTGGGGGGATCCCAACTTTGTGAAATATCCCAAGGAATCCCTGTATAAGATGATGAAGGAAAAGTTCAAAATGACAGATGAGGACTTCAGTCATTATGCCGGGGACATCGGTATGGATCCGGTAAAACTGGACGCACCCTGCAATCTGGCCCAGGAGCATCTTGATGCTTTCGGGGAGATTGTGGGAAAGCAGAACGTAACCACGGAGGATTACCCCAGACTGGCGGTGGCCTACGGAAAGACCGGGTACGATGCGGCCCGGTTAAGAGAACGGCGGATTGACTGTCTTCCCGACGCGGTGCTTTATCCGGGAACCACAGAGGAAGTGGAAAAGATAGTGGCTTACTGTACGGAGCACAAGATTCCTCTTTATGTTTACGGCGGCGGCAGCAGTGTAACCAGAGGCGTGGAGCCCACGAAGGGCGGTATTTCCCTGGATATGCGCAGACGCTTTAATAAAGTGCTGTCGTTTAATGAGAAGAATCAGACCATCACAGTTCAGAGCGGAATTTCCGGCCCGGATCTGGAGTATGCGCTGAACCATGCGCCGGAGAAGTTCGGGGCAAGGCGGGCTTACACCTGCGGGCATTTTCCCCAGTCCTTTGAGTACAGCAGTGTAGGCGGCTGGGTGGTGACCAGAGGCGCGGGGCAGAACAGTACTTATTATGGATGCATTACGGATATTGTGATGGGGCAGAAATATGCGACGCCCATCGGAACCATCAAAACAAGTCCCTATCCCCGGGAGGCCACCGGGCCGAATCTGAATCAGATTATGATGGGAAGCGAGGGCTCCTTCGGCGTGCTGACAGAGGTGACGCTGAAAGTATTCCGTTATATGCCGGAAAACCGGAAACGTTTTTCCTATATTTTCAGAGACTGGAAGACTGCCAGGGCAGCGGCGCGGGAGATGATGCAGTGCGAGGCGGGATTTTCTTCCGTATTCCGTCTTTCCGATCCGGAGGAAACCAATCTGATGCTGCGTCTCTACAATGTGGATGATACTCCCCTGTGGAAAATGCTGGATATGTTCGGATTTGAGGACATGAGACGCTGCCTGTTTCTGGGCTTTACGGACGGGGAGGCCGGATATTCAAAGAATGTGGCAAAAAATATCCGGAGAATCGCCCATAAGTATAAGGCTATGAGCCTGACTTCTTTTGTGACGAAGAGCTGGGAGAAGGGCCGTTTCAACGATCCTTATCTTCGGGATACCCTGCTGGATTTCGGCATTATGACAGACACACTGGAATGCACGGTCAACTGGTCCAATATGGCAAAGGTACACCGGGAAGTGCGGAAGGTCTGCCATGCGCTGCCGAATACCATTGTGACCACTCACATGTCCCACTGTTATCCCCAGGGAGCGAATCTGTATTTTATTTTTATCACCAGAATGTCTGATGCCGACAGCTTTAAGGCTTACCATTCCACGATTCTGGACGCGATTCAGAAATCCGGCGCGGCCCTCAGTCATCATCACGGAATCGGAAAAATGTTCGCCCCGTGGCTGGAGGGAAGTCTGGGCCGGAAGGAATACGGAGTATTCCGCGCGCTGAAGGATTATTTTGATCCGGACAATATCATGAATCCGGGAGGAACTCTGGGTCTTGATCTGGAAGAAGAGGAGAAGAGGTTTCTGAGGGAGGATATACAGTAAATATCCGCGCGAATCCCGGAAAAGAATACTGACGCGATAGAAATGAGAGGGGGATATGAAATGGGGGAGGAGAGAATTGTACTGGTTTACGATGTGGGAACCCAGAGTTCCCGGGCTCTGCTGATTAATAACAGGGGAGAGATTCTGGCAAAAAGTCAGAAGCATCATGATCCGCCGTATGTATCGCTGAATCCGGACTGGGCGGAGCGGGATGCGGAGAAATATTATGAGGATATCTGCGCCTGTTCCAGAGATTTAAAGAAGCATTTTCCCGACCTGTTCGGGCGGGTGGAAGCAGCTTCCATTACTACGATCCGGGATACGGTAGTCTGTGTGGACCGCAATGGAAAGCCCCTGCGTCCGGCCATTCTCTGGCTGGATAAACGGATGGCCGAGGGAAAACCCAAAATGTCTAATCTCATCCGTATGGCTTTTAAGGCTGTGGGGATGGAGGAGACTGCAAATCTGCAGTTCCAGAAGTCTCACTGCAACTGGATCCGGCAGAAAGAGCCGGAGATCTGGGAAAAGACAGACAAATATCTGCTTCTCAGCGGTTATCTGGTGTACTGTCTGACCGGGCAGATGGCGGATGCCGCCGCCAGCATGGTAGGACATATTCCCTATGAAAGCAAAACCAGGAACTGGCAGAAGCAGGGAGCCCTGACCCGTCCGGTATTTCCGGTGGAGGAGGAAAAGCTCTGCCGGATAGTGGAATCAGGTGAGATTTTTGGCGTAATTACGGAAAAGGCGTCTGCGGACTCCGGACTGCCGGAAGGACTTCCGGTGATTGCCACAGGATCCGATAAGGCCTGTGAGGTCATGGGAATGGGATGTATTGATAAGGAAACGGCGGCTATCGGTCTCGGAACGACGGCGACCATTACCTTCAATATCGGACAATATATGGAGCCGGAGCGGTTTATTCCGCCTTATGATTCCATCATGCCCGGGTATTTTAATCCGGAATTTGAAATATTCCGGGGATACTGGCTGATTTCCTGGTTCAAAAAAGAGTTTGCGGAGAAGGAGGTTGTCCAGGCTGCCGAAGAGGGCTGTTCGGCGGAGGAACTTCTGAACCGGAGACTGGAAGAGATTCCCGCAGGATGTGACGGCCTTCTGTTCCAGCCTTACTTTACGCCGAATATTACCATGCCCACGGCCCGGGGAGCCGTGATCGGATTTTCTGACCGGCATACGCGGATCCACATTTACCGGGCGATTATTGAGGGCATCAACTTTGCGCTGATGGACGGAATGCGTCTGATGGAACACCGGGCGGGGCACAGGTTCCGGGAGATCCGACTGGGAGGCGGCGCTTCTCAGAGCGATCAGATCTGTCAGATCACTGCAGACATGTTCGGAATTCCCACCGTACGTACGCAGACCTATGAGGTGGCAGGGGTGGGCTGCGCCCTGACGGCTTTTGTTGGACTGGGTGTGTTCCGCGATTATCAGGAGGCTGTAGACGTTATGGTTCAGAAGAGGGATGTGTTTGAGCCGGATATGAAACAGCATGCCATATATGAAAAGCTGTATGAGAGTGTGTTTAAGAAGATTTACGGAAGACTGGAAGACCTCTATGGCGAGCTGGGACGGATTGAGGAGGAATTCTGACAGAAAAGATATCTGGGAGGGAGAATGAAAGAATGAGTGAGAAAACCATCCTTTTTATAAATGCCTGTATGCGGGACGCAGGTGCTTCCCGCACCTGGCGGCTGGCACAGGCGTTTTTGGAAGCCTTCAGGAAGCAGAATCCGGATATTAGGATAAAAGAGCGGAAAGTTCTGGATTCTGCTCTGCCGATACTGACGGGAACTCTGGCAGAAAAGCGGGATCAGACCTTTCGGGAGAATCCCCATGATCCCATGTTTGATGCGGCATATGAGATGGCTGCGGCGGATCTGGTGGTGATTGCCGCGCCCTACTGGGATCTCACATTCCCGGCGGCGCTGAAGGTATATCTGGAATGGTGCAGTGTTCTGGGAATTACGTTCCATTATACACGGGAAGGAAAACAGGAAGGGCTGTGCCGGGCAGAGAAACTGGTATATATTACCACCGCGGGCGGAATCATCGGGGATCAGAATTACGGCTATGAGTATATGAAAGGTCTGGGCAGAATGTTCGGGATCCATGACAGCGCCTGGATTTCCGCCGAGGGACTGGATATTCAGGAAAATGATCCGGAGGCGATCATGCTGGAGGCAGAAAAGGAAGCGGTCCGGACGGCGGAAGAGGTGAAGGCGTCCGGTATCTGAAACGAGTCTCATATGCATACAGTGTTTCTGCAGATATGCTGTAAGCAGTACAGGACAGTCAGGAGTTTCCTTTTTCTATTATGGACTGATAAGCGGTGCCCCATTGTTCCATTGCCTGAATAATGGGGCGCATGGATTCTCCCAGATCACTGAGGGCATATTCCACTTTCCGCGGGATCTCGGGATAAACTGTGCGGGTTACAAGACCGTCCTGTTCCATGGAGCGCAGGCTGTCGGTCAGCACTTTCTGGCTGATTCCCGCCAGATCTTTTTTCAATTCGTTAAACCGCCATGGGCGGATCAGTAAATTTCTTATAATCAGTAATTTCCATTTGCTGCCGATGAGCTGCACGGTTGTGGCTACGGGGCAGGCCGGCATTTCTTCTTTTTTCAGCATGGATATTTCCTCCGCTTTTTTATTTTCGACCGGAAATTTAAAGGTGTGAATCTTTATTTTTATCATAGCGCAAATGGGATTTGTTTACAAGCCGGGCAGAAACTATAACCGGGTTATAAAAAAGTGCCTTCTTGCGGATTGTCTGAGGATCTGTAGAATAAAAGGCAGAAGTATATTCGATTTTTTATATGCGGAAACAGTGCATCAGAAGGAGGACGACTGACAATGAGTGAATTAATGGAGACAATCCTGCACCGCCGTTCTATCCGGCGGTTTGATGAGAGACAGGTTGAGGAGAAAGCTCTGCATCAGATTCTGGAGGCGGGGCTGTATGCGCCCAGCGCCGGAGGGCGGCAGCAGCGGAAAATATGATGCTGGCAGCAGATTCCCTTGGTGTTGGATCCTGCTATATCGGTCAGGGATGGACTGCTTTTGCAGATTCCTATGGGCAGGAGATCCTGCAAAAATGGGGGATCCGTCCGGATTATTACGCTGTGATGCAGCTTCTGCTGGGCTATCCCCGTGAGGGCGATGCGCATCCGGGAGCGAAGTCCCGAAAAGAGGGTCGTATCCTGAGGTTCTGAGCAGAGGAGGGGATTGACACATCTGATCTGGATTGCTATTGTAAAACAGAATGAGAAGAAAAGGATGTGTATCTATATGGAAGAAAGAAGAATGGATCTCAGAATTCCCAACCCGGCCAGAAGCCGGGAGGGCAAACGGACAACCAGACTGGTACATCAGATGAACATGGCGCTGCCCGGATCGGAAGAGTGTATTGAGGCTGCAAAGGAATTATTTGGTAAGCATATCGGAACTGACAGCTTTGTGAATCCTCCGGTCTATATTAATCTGGCTGAAAACATCCATATCGGGAAAAATGTTGTGATCATGCCATATTTCCGCTGCATGTCGGCGGGAAATGTTTACATAGAGGATGATGTGCGGATTGCCATGAATGTATCTGTGATCACCAACAATCATGATGTGTACGACCGGGATGTTCTGACGATTAAAGATGTCCGGATCGGGAAAAACGCCTGGATCGGAGCGGGAGCAACCATTCTGCCCGGTGTGACTGTCGGGGAGAATGCGGTTGTGGGCTCGGCCAGTGTGGTTACCCATGATGTGCCTGCCGGCGGCGTAGTTGTGGGAAATCCTGCCAGACTGATAAAGACACTGGATCCGGAGAAGTTTAAAACCGCCGGGGATCCGGAAATGCAGGAGTGAATCTGAGACAGGAGAAGAAAGATGGCCAATATAATAGAAATTACAGATCCGATGGCTCCGGAACTGGATGTTTACGGACGGCTGAGTGAAGTACAGCTGCTGAACCGTCATGATCCGGAGCATGGAATGTTTATTGCGGAAAGCCCGAAGGTGATTGAGCGGGCGCTGGATGCCGGATGTGTGCCGGTTTCACTGATGATGGAAGGCCGTCATGTGGAGACTCAGGGCAGAGAAGTGATTGAACGGTGCGGCGACATCCCGGTTTATACGGCAGAATTTGATGTTCTGACAAAGGTGACCGGCTTTCCCATGGTGCGGGGGCCGCTCTGTGCCATGCTGCGTCCGCGGCTTCCAATGGTGGAGGAGATCTGCAGGAATGCCTCCCGGATCGTGATACTGGAAGATGTGATGAACCCAACGAATATCGGGGCTATTTTTCGCTCTGCCGCGGCTCTGGGAATGGATGCCGTTATACTGACCTATGCCTGCAGCAATCCCCTGTACCGCAGGGCGATCCGGGTAAGTATGGGAACGGTATTTCAGATTCCCTGGACTTACTGGGGATCCGGGAGAAAGCGAGAAAAGATTATTCCGGAGACGATTACCTGGCCGGGGCCGGGAATTGATTATCTGCACAGTCTGGGTTTTCGGACTGCGGCGCTGGCGCTGAAGGAAGATTCTGTGAGCATTGACGATCCGGGGCTGATGTCCGAGGAAAAACTGGCGCTGATTCTGGGAACGGAGGGAGACGGACTGGCAGATGCCACCATTGCCGACTGTGATTATACCGTGACGATTCCCATGTCTCACGGTGTGGATTCCCTCAATGTGGCAGCAGCAAGCGCGGTGGCATTCTGGCAGCTGAGAAACAGGAAGAAGCTGTGAAGGAGCAGGGTGGAAATGAAAACGATTATGTGTTATGGAGATTCCAATACCCATGGGTTTAACCCGTCGAATGGTTTGCGTTATTCCCGCCATGTAAGGTGGACCGGGATTCTGGCGGAACTGCTGGGGACGGAATACCATGTGATAGAGGAAGGGTGCAATGGGAGAACTACCATATATACGGATCCCTTTGAGCCCTGGAAAAACGGTAAATTTTATCTGAAGCCGTGTCTGAATACCCACAAGCCGATTGATCTTGTGATCCTGATGCTGGGAAGCAATGATCTGAAAAAATTCTTTGCGAACGGGGCGGCTCAGGCTGCCGACGGCGCCGGAGAATTGGTGGATGAGATTCTGGAATTCCTGGAGGACAAGCAGGGATACCGGCCGCAGATTCTTCTGGTATCTCCCATTGAGATTGGACCGGCAGTGAAAAAATCTTTTTTCAAAGGACAGTTTGACGCCGCGGCCATGGAACGGTCAAAGGAGTTCCCGGAAGAATATGCCAGGGTGGCTTCAGAGAAAGGCGTGCGATTCTTTAATGCAGCAGAGTATGCGAAGGCTTCTGATATTGACGGACTGCATATGGATCCGGAAAATCACAAAAAGCTGGCGGAAGCTTTTTATCATGTGATAACGGAGGAGATTTTCCCATGATTATTCAGACAGGGATGCGCACAGATATTCCTGCCTTTTATTCAGAGTGGTTCTGCAACCGTCTGAGAGAAGGAATGGTCTGTGTCAGAAACCCGTATGATCTCCGGAGCGTTTCCAGGTACCGCCTTTCCCCGGATGTAGTGGATCTGATCGGCTTCTGCACCAAAAATCCGGGACCGATGCTGGAGCACATGGATCTTCTTGCGCCTTACGGCATGTACTGGTTTGTTACCATTACGCCCTATGGGAAAGATATAGAACCTGGTGTCCCGCCAAAAGAGCAGGTAATAGAGGATTTCCGGCGGCTGTCGGAGCTGGTGGGCGTGGACGCGGTGGCCTGGCGCTATGACCCCATTTTTATGAATGAAGTTTATACAGCGGAACGGCATCTCAGGGAGTTTGAAGCTCTGGTGAAAGCTCTGGCCGGGTACACGAAAGTCTGTGTCATCAGTTTTATTGACCTTTATGAGAAGGTAAAGCGGAACTTTCCGGAGGCGAGGAGGGTAACCCGGGAGCAGCGGCTGTTTCTGGGAAAACGCATGACAGAGATTGCCGGGAATTATGGTATGATGATCCGGCCCTGCGGGGAGGGAGATGAACTGGCGGCTTATGGCGCGGACTGCAGCGGATGTATGACAGAGGCTGTGTATGAGAAGGCGCTGCATGCCCGGCTGCAACTTCCGAAGAAAAAGGGCGCCAGAAGTGAGTGCGCCTGCTTTTTAAGCGGAGATATCGGTCAGTATGATACCTGCGGACATCTGTGCCGATACTGCTATGCCAATACGAGTGCGGAGAATGTGAGACGGAACAGAAAACTGCACAATCCCCGTTCACCGCTTCTGGTGGGAGAACTCCGGCCGGAGGATATCGTTCATGATGCAGAGCAGAAAAGCTGGATTGACAGGCAGATGTCACTCTCTGATTATTGCGAATTTTTCTCATGAAGCATCAGCGTCGGTGGACATTGGCGCCGGATTTGCGTTATAATAAAGGAAATTCGAGAATCAGAGAAAGGAAGGAACAGAAATGAAGAAGTACATGAAATGGCATAAGTACAGCGCAATTATTATGGTGATCAGCGCTCTGATCTGTATCTGCACCGGGCATAAGAGAACCATGAAGTGCCACAAAAAGAGTGCGGTTATTATGGTTCTCAGCGGACTTGTCTGTATCTGGTCCGGACATAAGATGGTGACTCCGAAGAAGTCCGCGGCTGTTGCAAAAGACACGGAAGAAGAGCTCGCCGGAGCTGCAAAAGAAGCCGGCGGAACAGAAATAGAGTAAAGCAGGGAAGAGATACAATGGCAATTGAGAAAGCAAAGGAACATTTGAGAAAATACGGTTTTGAAGACCGGGTACGGGAGTTTGAGGTCTCCAGCGCCACGGTGGAGCTGGCGGCCCGGGCAGTAGGCGTAGAGCCCTGCCGGATTGCGAAAACTCTTTCTTTTATGACAAAAGAGGGGCCGGTTCTGATTGTGGCTGCGGGAGACGCCAGGATCGATAATCATAAGTATAAGGCTTTTTTTCACACGAAGGCAAAAATGCTTTCGCCGGAACAGGTGACTGAGTATGTGGGTCACGCGATAGGAGGAGTGTGCCCCTTTGGTATTCATGACGGAGTAAAGGTATATCTGGACGAGTCTCTGAAAAGATTTGATACGGTATATCCCGCCTGTGGAAGCGCCAACAGCGCAGTGGAGCTGAGTATTCCGGAACTGGAGATGTGTTCGGAGTATGACGGCTGGGTAGATGTAAGTAAGGATGAGACCGCACGGAAAACGGATTGATCAGAAAACAGATAGGAAAAAACGGGAGACTGCAGCGAATACAGGCTGCAGTCTCTTATGTATTTTCGGCTGAAAAGAAATCCGTGTGAAATTACTTTTTCCGGCAGCTTTTCTTATTTTCAAAGTGAATCTGGGCCAGCAGAATTGCGAGAAACAGCAGGGCGCATCCGATCAGTTCTCTCGGTGTTAATGTCTGATGAAGGATTGACCAGCCTGCCAGAACAGAAAATACAGATTCCAGACTCATGAGCAGAGAGGCAACGGTGGGATTCAGTCCGTCCTGTCCCACAATCTGCAGGGTATATCCGACTCCGCTGGACAGGATTCCGGCATAGAGAATAGAAACCCAGGCGTCGGGGGAGGTCAGTACCGGAAGCCAGGCGGCGATTCCGGATGCAGAATGGTGCATATCAAGGAAAAAGGCCGGAAACAGACTGAGGATTCCGCAGACAAAAAACTGGATGCAGGACATCCGGACGCCGTCTGCCAGCGGTGAAAAATGATCGATCACAAGAATATGCAGCGCAAAGCATACAGAGCAGATCAGAAGCAAAAAATCTGATGTCTGTAAGGAAAATCCGGATTTGATGCACAGCAGATACAGCCCGGCCACGGCAAGGATAACGCCGATCCAGACATTCCACCCGCATTTCTTTTTCAGGAACAGACCGAAAATCGGAACCAGGACAATGTAGCATGCCGTCAGAAACCCGGCCTTTCCGGCAGAAGAACCCAGGTAGAGCCCCACCTGCTGGAAGGTGGTTCCGAGAAACAGTACGATTCCGCAGCAGATTCCGCCGGTGAAAAGAACTCTTTTTTGCTGGCGGGTCCGGGGCTTTTTTTCTGAAGGAGAGATTCTGTCCAGAAGCGCAATAACCGGGAGCAGTGTTAGTCCTCCGATCAGGGAACGCATACAGTTAAAGGCATAGGGGCCGGCAGCGTCGCCGCCGGCAGACTGGGCCGCAAAGGCAAATCCCCAGATCAGGGCGGTTAATATTAACAGAAGAGAGTGTGACAGTTTTTTTGAGTGTTTCATAATTCTTAATCCAGTATTTTTGTATATCAGATTAGATCATTATAGCATAGAAGAGCTCTGGTTTCACGATTGTTGAAGAAAAAATACAGAGGATATGCATATATATTCAAAAAAGATTTGATTTATTTTTATTTCATGATAAAATGTATCTATCTGTGAGTAAATATATATATAGAAAGAAGAGGGAATATTGTTATGAAAATGAAAAAAATACTGGCTCTTGCGGCGGCAGCAGCAATGATGTTATCTCTGGCAGCCTGTGGTTCCAACGGCGGAAGCGCAGCTGATAATGGACAGTCCAGCGCGGAGGGAGAGACCTCCGGAGACGATGTCCTGATTATGGCGACAAACGCTGCATTTCCTCCCTATGAATATGTGGAGAACAATGAGGTTGTAGGTATTGATGCTGAGATCGCTCAGGCGATTGCGGAGGATCTGGGAATGACCCTTCAGATCGATGACATGGATTTCGATTCTATCATTCCGGCGATTACTACCGGAAAGGCAGATATCGGTGTTGCGGGCATGACGGTTACTGAGGAGCGTCTTCAGAATGTAAGCTTCTCTGACAGCTATGCTACCGGCGTGCAGGTGATCATTGTTCCGGAAGATTCTGATATTACATCTCCAGACGATCTGGCCAATGATAAGATGATCGGTGTGCAGCAGGGTACAACAGGACATATCTATTGTGCGGATACGCCGGAGAACGGTGGATTCGGCGAGGAGCATGTAGCGGCTTTCCCGAACGGAGCCAGCGCAGTGGAAGCTCTGAAGACCGGAAAGGTAGATTGTGTTGTAATTGATAATGAACCCGCAAAGGCATTTGTAGAGCAGAATGAGGGACTGAAGATTCTGGATACCGAGTTTGTAGTAGAAGATTATGCCATTGCAATTGCAAAAGATAATGAAGAACTGCTGGAGAAGGTAAATGCTTCCCTTGCAAAATTAAAAGAGGATGGAACCTTACAGCAGATTATTGACAAGTATATCACAGCAGAGTAATACCGTTGTCAGCAGGGAATTCGAAGGAGGCAGCAGCAGGCTGCCTCTTTTTTACAAATAGCAGAAAGGAGAGAAAGTTATGCAGGAATGGTTTTCGGAAGTCGCCAATGCTTTTGTGCAGACATTTATTACAGATGACCGCTGGCAGATCTTTTTAAGAGGTTTTGGAGTAACGATCAGAACTGCGGTATTGGCGCTGGTCATCGGTATTGTGCTTGGTGTTCTGGTGGCGATTATCAGAACGCAGCATGATTCCAGGAGAAGTAAGAAAAATGGAATTGGAACTGTACTGCTGAACATTGCGGATGTTATCTGCCGCATCTATCTGACGGTGATCCGCGGAACACCTATGATGGTTCAGTTAATGATTATGTATTTTGTCATTTTCGCATCAACCAGAAGAACGATAATGGTGGCGATTCTGGCTTTTGGTATCAACTCCGGCGCCTATGTGGCGGAGATTGTCCGGGGCGGCATTATGTCCGTGGATCAGGGGCAGATGGAGGCCGGACGTTCATTGGGAATGAATTACAAGCAGACCATGCGGCATATTATTATTCCGCAGGCGATTAAGAATATTCTTCCCGCTCTGGGAAATGAAATGATCACACTGTTGAAGGATACTTCATTGATGACCGTGATCAGCGCAAAGGATCTGACCAAGGCAGCTCAGACAGTTACGGCAGTTACATATGAGCCGTTTATGCCGTATATCAGTATTGCGGTCGTATATCTTGTCTGTGTAATTGCGCTGTCCAAGGTACTCGGTCTTGTGGAGAGGAGGTTGAGAGCCAGTGATCGACGTTAAAAATCTGGAAAAGAGCTTTGGAGACCACAAAGTATTAAAGGGAATTAACGAGCATATTTATCCGGGAGAAAAGGTGGTAGTGATCGGTCCTTCCGGTTCAGGAAAATCTACTTTCCTGAGATGTCTGAATCTGCTGGAGGAACCTACCGGCGGCATCATTACGGTGGACGGAGAGAATATCACGGATCCCAAAGTGGATATTGACCGGATCCGCAGAAAAATGGGAATGGTGTTCCAGCAGTTTAACCTGTTTCCCCATCTGTCGATCCGGGATAATATCAAGCTGGCGCCTACTACATTGAAATTGATGTCCGACAAAGAAGCGGATGAGAAGGCCATGCAGCTTTTGGAACGTGTCGGGCTTCCGGACAAGGCGGACGCCTACCCCAAGCAGCTTTCCGGCGGTCAGCAGCAGAGAATCGCTATCGCCAGGGCCCTGGCGATGAATCCGGAGGTTATGCTGTTCGATGAGCCTACATCTGCCCTGGATCCGGAGATGGTCGGCGAGGTTCTGGAGCTGATGAAAGAACTGGCGGATGATGGTATGACGATGGTTGTGGTAACACATGAAATGGGATTTGCCCGTGAGGTGGGAACCCGGGTGCTGTTTATGGATGAAGGAGTGATTGCGGAACAGAATAATCCGAAGGACTTTTTCGAGCATCCTGAAAATCCCAGATTAAAAGAATTTTTATCCAAGGTATTATAAAACAGGCAGAAGCGCCGCAAAGCCAGGAAAAATGGATTTGCGGCGCTTCCGTGTTTTATGGAAAGAGATACGTACTATTTGTTTTTCCCCTCTTTCTGCACTTGCAGATTGTGCTGTGACTTCCCCTCTGTGTATCTGTCTGTGTTACAGGTATATAATAATAGTAACATTGCAATATGAAAAACGTCAAATAAAATATTCGTATCCGAAGGGAAACAGAAATTTTATCCGGATAATAAAATTTTTCCTGAATTCGGATGTATTCCGGCCTGAAACATGATAAGATATTAATCTGGGGAGTTTCATTGCGAAAGATGATATACAGATGAAGGAGAACAGTAAAATGGAACGTGTAAAAGGAAGACCGGAATCCCCGGAAGGACGTCTTGCGAAAGAGATCCGGGTATACGACTATCTGGATCGTCTTCATATAGAGTATGAGCGTATCGACCATGAAGTGGCCATGACAATGGAGGCCTGCGCGGCGATTGACGAAGCGCTGGAGGCAACGATCTGCAAGAACCTGTTTTTGTGCAACCGCCAGGAGACAGATTTTTATCTGTTAATGATGCCCGGCGGCAAAAAGTTTAAAACGAAGGAGCTGTCAAAGCAGATCGGCGCTTCACGTCTGTCCTTTGCAAAGGATGAATATATGCTGAAGTATCTGGATATTACGCCGGGGTCTGTCAGTGTGATGGGACTGATGAACGATAAGGAAAAGAAGGTGCGTCTGGTGGTGGATGAGGATGTGACAAAGGGCGAGTATATCGGCTGTCATCCCTGTATCAACACTTCAAGCATCCGGCTGAAAACCGCGGATCTGATGGAGATTATTCTGCCGGATCTGGGATATGAGCCGATGATTGTGCATCTGGATGGTGAAGAGTAACAGTATCTGACAATGAATTGCTGCAGGTGCTGGAAAGATGAAAAACAGGAGATTTATTCATGGAGAGAATCAGACAGGCGGAGGGCGCCTATATCGCTCCTTCCGCGGATGTAACAGGGGATGTGAAGCTGGCGGAAGACTCCAGTATATGGTATCAGGCAGTTCTGCGTGCGGATCATGACAGGATATCTGTCGGAAAGGGCACCAACATTCAGGACGGATGTGTGCTGCATGTGGATGAGGGATATCCCATACAGATCGGGGAATATGTGACTGCCGGACACGGAGCGATTCTGCATGGCTGTACCATCGGGGATAATTCACTGATCGGAATGGGAGCGATTGTGCTGAATGGCGCGGTTATTGGGAAAAACTGTATCATCGGCGCGGGTGCCCTTGTGACGCAGGGAACTGTGATCCCGGATGGAATGATGGCGCTGGGGACACCTGCAAAGGTAAGGAGGGCGTTATCCGAAGAGGAAATTTCTCAAAACAGAAAGAGCGCATTGGAATACATTGCCTGCGCGAAAGAACATTTCGGAGCAGAGTGACATGCTATGGCGTATGAAAAGTTACTGAATGAAATCTATGCGGCGATTTCGCTGGAATATCTGTGGCCGGAATACCGTCCGTTTTTTATTAAAAGCGAATCACCGGACTGGGTGAATGAAGCTATGGAGCTGGGACTGGAGGTGAGTCAGGCGCTGCTTCCTGACGATGGCCAGGCAGAGAGCTTTATTGAGCGGTATCTGGGCTGCCTCAGGGAAGAGCTTCCGGCATCTGCTTTCGAGCGATACGGTTCCCGGCTGCATTTTTACAATGACCGCTTCTGGGCGATTGTTCCTGAAAACAGTAAGGGACAGAACTATTTTTACAAAGCGTCTTACCGCTTCGAGCGGAAGCTGGAAAAGCTGAATACAAATTACCGGCGCTGCAGAAGAAACGGTCTGTATCTGTTTCTGCATCCCGCAGATGCCCGGGAGGTGGATGCGGAGAGTCTGTTTGAATATATGAAACAGCGGCAGAGCCGGGAAAAGGCGCAGTTTGACTGGGTATTTTTAAACTGTGTCAGTGTGATTATTGTCTGTGATTTCCGGAATAACAGGCTGGAGGATATTCCGCTTCCGGAAAATGCGGAAAGTTTCCTGAGTGCGGAAGCGGAGCGGCTGCGCCATGACAGACCCTGGACATCGGGAACATCTCTGGATGGATGCCAGATTGCAGTGATGCGCGCTACCGAGCTCTGGCAGCAGGCGGGAGCATACTTTGTGCGGATTCACGGGATGAGCAGAATGCACCGTATATCTCTGCGGAAGGAGTTTGATGAGCATGACGGGCCGGATACGAAATATATCGTGCTTCTGGATGACAGTTATCCGGTGGGAACCTGCCGGTTGTTGCCGGTGAATGAGGAGATGGCAGAGATCGGGAGGATTGTGGTGCTGGAGTCCTATCGGGGAAGAGGACTGGGAAAGCTTCTTGTCGGAGAAGCGGAGAAATGGCTCCGGGAACTGGGAATTACGCGGGTCTGTACGGAGAGCCGGGATATGACCGTGAAGTTTTTTGAGAAGCTGGGCTATCAGATCCGGAGGATGCCCGAAACAGGTGATAACATTGCATGTGTGCATATGGAGAAAATTCTGCCGGAGCAGGAGTGATTGCGGTAGACTTTTCCGGTGTTTGATTTATAATAATAGATAAGGATAAACCAACAGAGAACTTATGAGGTAGGGGCTATGAAATATCAGATTTTTATCAGTTATCGGCGGGAAGGCGGCGATGTGCTGGCGGGACGCCTTCATGAGCGTTTTACACGGATGGGATATCGGGTGTTTTATGATATTGAATCCCTGCGTTCCGGAGATTTTAACCGGGCGCTGCTGGAAGTGATCGAGGAATGCCAGGATGTTCTTGTAGTGCTTCCGCCCGGTGGGCTGGACCGCTGTGTAAACAAGGATGACTGGGTGCGGCAGGAGATTGCGCATGCGCTGAAATGCGGGAAAACAGTGATCCCGATTATGATGAGGAACTTTGAGTTCCCTGAGGAACTTCCGGATGATATTGCGTTGATACGGAAACAGAATGGAATTACCGCAAATATGGAATTTTTCGATGCGGTAATTGAAAAAATCGCCAACTCCCTTCTGACCAGTAAAGTTTCGGGAGACAGGGAAGAGGAAGAGAGAAAGGTGGAAGAACTCAGACGCCGGGCGAAAAACGGAGAGCCGGACGCCATGAATGAACTGGGCGTGTTGTATGAGAGCGGGACGTCAGAGGTGCTGACACAGAATCTGAGCAGAGCCAGAATGCTGTATGAGAAGGCGTGGAAGGCGGGCAGCGTGGCGGCGGGATACAATCTCGGCGATGTGTTTGAGCGGGCGGCGCAGGATCTGACGCTGGTGAAGGATTACGGCCTGAGCGCGAATCAGAAAGACCCGGTGGACGAGGTGCGCCAGAAGCTGATGGATCAGGCTATGGATTATTATGAGGCGACGGCTGAAAAAGATTATGCGCCGGCGCTGTATAAGCTGGGGAATCTGAAGGAGGAGGAGCGGATGATGCCGGAAGCCTTTTCCTATTATGAAAAAGCTGCGGCGCAGAAATATCCGCCGGCAGTGAATGCCCTGGGATGGATGTACCGCAATGGTATGGGGACAGATCCGGACCCGGAGCGGGCGAGAGCGCTTTACAAGGAAGCGGTGGAAATGGGGTATGATGCGGCGATCTACAATTACGCGAATATGATCGAACAGGAGAATACGCCGCAGGCGATGAACCTTTACCGGAAAGTGGCTTACGGAGAACATCCGCTGCCGATTGCGGCTTATGCTCTGGGGAGACTGTATGAGATTCAGCAGCAGCTCAGGGATGCCATTAACTGCTATGAGAGAGCCATTGACGGAGGCGTTTCAGAGGCTCTGAGAGATCTGGAACGCTGTCGGAATACGCTGTGCTAAGGAAGGATAACGGGGATGAACCAATCAGAAGAAAAAATAATACAGAAAAAGAAAAAAACAGGTTATAACATCTATGGTTTGAAGGACGGCGTTTTTTACCTTCTGGCATCGCTGGCCTGCGCGGTGATCCTGATTGCGGTCATCGATCTGATGGCCTCCGGTCTGCCGGGAGGAATTGCGACGGTTCTGTATATCGTGATTGCGGCGCTGGCTGTAGTGATTGCTTTTGTTTTAAACCGGTCAAATCAGACAAAGGTGGAAGGCTATCGGAGACAGGAAGGCTTTGAGTTTATCGGTCTTTATGATCTGTCCGCTTCTGAGCTGCAGAAAAGTTCGGATATTATCTCCCGTGAGGAGGAAGCTCACTATCTGAGTCATGTTCTGGAAAATCTGGTGTTCCGCCAGACCAGCATCAAACAGGCCGTGTGTCTGACCGGAAAGAGCGGATGCGGAAAGTCAACGATTCTGTCCTTTTTCAAGAAGGAATATCAGGATCAGTATGATATTTATGACTTTACCGGGTATTATCATAATTTTGAGGCGGCGCTGACGGAGATGCTGGGAAGCAATCCGGAACAGGCGCTCCAGGCGCAGAGCCGGGGAAAGAAGATTATTTTTATTCTGGATCAGTTTGAACGCTTCTTTTTCCTTCCCCAGAAAAAAAGGGAACAGATGCGGGAACTGATGATCCGCGTCAGCCGGAAGAATACGGCGATGGTCCTGTCCATGCGGGAAGAGTATCTGGCGGATTTCATGAAGGAATTTGACGTCAATAATATGAAGCGGGATACCCGGAATGTGATGGAGCCGGTACAGATGGGAATTTTAAATAATCTGACCAGTATTATCCGGGATGATGTGAAAAACTATCATGTGATCAAACGTCAGCAGCAGAATGTGTTTCACGAGTGGAAAGGCGATTCCATTAAGGAAAATTATCTGACCCATCTGGATACTGTGGGAGGATATCTGGAGAGCACAGCGGTAGATCCTGTGGGGAATACTATTTTTTACTGTGAAAACCAGAATGACATGACCGGAGGAAAGAATAAAGGGGTTATTCTGGAAAACAAATGCGAGCTTCTGTTCGGCGAGCGGGGACAGCAGTATTTTGAGAAGCACAGAGAAGAGCCTCTGATTGAGCAGCAGATCTTTTTCCATATGGCTGAGTATGAAAAGAAAACGAAGCAGCGTCCGGAGGACGAGCTGAAAGCGCTTTTGGATCTGGAGGAGTATGAACTGCTGGATCATTATTTTGATACGCAGCTGGCATCGACAGGCGATTATTATAATGCTTCCCGGATTTTGTATCTGCTCAGTCATGCCAGACTGAATCAGATTGTATTAAAGCGTGAGGATCTGGAGTATGGTCTGTTTGAGAATCAGTTTTCCCGGGAGGGCCACAGGAATGTCAATCGGGTGATTGACTGTCTGGAGGAACTGCAGCTGATCCGGAAAAATATAAAGCGGTCAGATCAGGAATACGAGATCGCCCATGATTTCATTGCGCAGGCGTTTCTGAATTACAGCTATTCCAATATGGATCGGAATGTGAAGAGCGCGCTGGATATTTTCATGGCGGAGATGCTGGATACGAACCGGCAGAATTACATAGAGGAAAAGCGCAGACACAATGAGAAGGTGCAGAAGTCACAGTATTACAAGATCGTGGGAGTGGCTGCGGCCATAGCGGCAGTAGTTGTGGACGCGGTT
>CAMLYL010000058.1 GCA_946491665.1 uncultured Lachnospiraceae bacterium
TTTACGGGCACATTTGCCCCAACTGAAAAAGGTTAAGGGGGTGGACCTCGTCATTATAACCGCCCTCATTACTCTGGATAATTGTCTTGGTTCTATTCAATATTGTCTTGGTCGAAACCCCGCCAATTGATCCCTGACTAAGAGAAGTCGCAGGCAGTGTATATGAATATTCCGGGGCTTTTTTTACTAACACTGAATTTGTTTGTATTTGCTGTCGTTCAACAACGCTCTCCTCAGACTGTACATTCGAAAATATTTCTTCGTCTGACTCCTCGATATCTGATTTAATTTCTGAAATTGGCTCATCGGCACTTCCCTGCTCCAGTTTTTCCGAATCTGAACTTTCAGAAGTTCCTTCTACCACACTTTGATCTTCCTGCGCAGTTTTTTCTTCTGCGGATACGTCCTCTTCCCCCTCTTGTGTCCCTTCCTGTACAGCATTTTCTCCCGAAAAATCTGATTTTTCCTCCGCTATCTGGTCATTAAGCTGTTCTTCCTGACTGGAAGGTAACGTTTCTGCTGCAATTCCCGCAACCGGTACAGCGGAAGACATCATTACTGCCGCTGCCATAATACCTGCTAATTGTTTCATTCCTTTATTTTTCATTTCTTAATAAACCTCCTGTTATCTCACCAAACCATCTTCTACTTCATAAGTTTTCCCATCCACAGTTACTGTCCCGGAATAATTCACTTGGACCTGACCGCCTTTCACATACCACAGACCTTCCATACCATTTATGCTTCCCTGTATGATATCAGTTCTCCCAAACTGTACCTGGCCGCCGCTCAAATACCACCAACCATTTCCATTCTCTGCAAATCCATTAAAATTAAAATTCACCTGTCCTCTTTCAATCCGCCACCAGCCAAGATTATTTTTTGCTACTGTATCCGAAAAACTCACCTGGCCTCCATCTACATACCACCAGCCTGTTTTTTCTTCCACAGTCCCTTTCAAAATATCTGTCACCGAAAACTGTACTGCTCCATCCTTCAAATACCACCAGCCATTTTCATTCTCTGCAAATCCATTAAAGTAAAAGTTTACTCCACCTCCTTCAATTCTCCACCAGCCAAGACTATTTCTTTCTATGCCATAGTGATTAAAGTCAACTAACCCTTTTTTTATATACCACCAGCCAAGACTATTTTTTTCAATCGTTGTAACACCAATCTGTACCTGACCGCCATTTACATACCACCAGCCAGTTGTATCCTGCACTGTTCCTTTTATAATATCTTTTATATCAAACTGCACCTGACCATCACGAATAAGCCACCAGCCGTTTTCATTTTCAGCAAATCCATTATAGTAAAAATTTACCTGACCTTCCTGGATCCGCCACCAACCTAAATCATTCCCTGCAATACCGGTATATGTAAAATCAACCATACCATTTTTCACATACCACCAGCCAGTCTCGTTCTTTTCCACAGTAGTAACATCAGCCTGCACCTTTCCATCTTTTATATACCACCAGCCTGTTATGCCATCCACAGTCCCTTTGATAATATCACTCATACCAGACTGTACCTGGCCACCAGAAATATACCACCAGTCATTATTATCTTCTGCGAACCCGCTATAGCTAAAATTCACCTTACCGTTTTCAACCCACCATTGTCCAAGCTTATTTTCCGCAATGCCGATATATGTGAAATCAACCATACCATCTTTTACGTACCACCAGCCAGTCTCATTCTTTTCTATTGTTGTTGCATCAAACTGTATCTTACCCTCTTTTACATACCACCAGCCAGTTTTTCCATTTACGGTTCCGTTAATGATATCTGTTATATTAAACTGTACTTTTCCTCCAGCCAGATACCACCAACCATTTTCGTTTTCTGCAAATCCATTAAAATCAAAATTAACCTTTCCATTTTCTATTCGCCACCAGCCATTATGATTACCCGCAATTCCCGTATATGTTGTATCAATCTTCCCATCCACATAATAATACCAGTTCCCATCTCCCCCTTTGCAGACCCCATTTGCCTGATCCAGGTAAAACCAGTCCAAATCAACATTTCCTGAAATGCCATTTACTTTAGCACTGGATGAGCACTGCCATACATTTACCTTACCCCCATACAGCTCTCTGCCTGATTCTGTATCGGCATCATAAGAATGTGTATTATAGCGCGCCATCCAAAGAAGATATTCCTGTCCAAGTTTTTCACCATCCATTTTCGAATGAAACCAGCTGGAACTGGAATATATCATAGGCTCGTAACCATATGACTCTACCCGTTCACAAAAAGCACTTGCCACATTCGTCATTTGCTCTTTTGACAAATTTGCCTCGTATAATCTTCCAACCCCCTCTGCAGCATACTCACAATCAATAGCCAGCGGAAGATCCAGCTCATATCCTGCTTCTTTAATTTGCCTGATCGCAAAATCTGCCTCTTCTCTGGCTTCATCTTCTGAAATTGCCTGAGAAAAAATATATGCTCCAACCTTAATTCCCGCCTTCTTTGCTCCCTCAATATAACTAGAAAATTTGATATCACGTGCCAGCGAACCGCTCCTATACGCCCGATATCCCACACGCAGAATAGCATAATCAATACCGGCAGCCTTTACCTTTTCCCAGTCAATATCGCCCTGATGGTACGAAACATCAATTCCAGCAACAACACTTTTTCCTTCTACATTTTCGTCGGTATGTTTGTAAGTAACGCCTCTCCACTGTGTCGTAAAACTGAGATCCCGCGCTGTCAAAAGCCAGTCTTCCTGTTTATCAATATTTTCTTCACTCTGCGTATATGCCCTGAAATTCAAAGGATCTTCCTCATCCCACCAATCAGGATACAAATCTTCTGCTACTGTCTCACTATCTTTCTGCTGCTGTTCCTCAGACAAAGCCTTTTCTGCCGCACTTGTCACAACTGTCATTCCTGGTACAGATAAAATTAAACTTAATAGCAACAAACTTATAACTACTTTCTTCTTCAAAACTTTTCTCCTTTTACTTCGTATATCTGCAGGGATCTATATAACTTTCACAGATACGCAGCGCCATTAATAATCGTATAAATCCGTCCATTATAAGTCACAGTTCCACTATAGGAAAAATCTACTTTCCCTCCACAAATATACCACCAGCCATTTTCATTCTGAGCAATTCCATTAAATCCAAAGTTCACTTGACCACTTTCAATTCGCCACCAGCCAAGACTATTTTTCGCCACTCCCGTATAGGTGAAATCCACCTTGCCACTGCGAATATACCACCAGCCAAGCTCGTTCTTTTCCACACTGTTACAGTTGAAATCCACTTTACCATCCACAACTCGCCACCAGCCATGGCTGTTTTTGGCAACCCCTGTATAGGTTTCATCAACTTTTCCACCTCTGATATACCACCACTCATTATCACCCTGTTCTACACTATTACAATTGAAATCTACTTTACCTCCCACTATGCGCCAGCGACCCTGTTCATTTTTTCCAATTCCTGTATAACCGAAATCAACCTGACCATTCCGAATATACCACCAACCGTTTTCATTGCTTTCGACACTGTTACAATTAAAATCAACTTTTCCATCTACTATACGCCACCAGCCATTTTCATTACTCGCAATCCCGGTATAGGTAAAATCGACCTTTCCCCCGCGAATATACCACCAGCCATTTTCATTTTTTTCTACACTATTGCAATTAAAATCTACCTGGCCATTTACTATACGCCACCAGCCATTTTCATTACTCGCAATCCCGGTATAGGCAAAATCAACTTTTCCGTCCTTAACAGCCCACCAGCCAAGACTGTTTTTGGCTACTGTATCAGTAAAACTCACCGTTCCATTTTTTATGTACCACCATGTGTTTTCTCCATTAACGACGCCTTTCACAATGTCCGTTTTGTTAACATATGCCCTTCCATTTTCCACATAATACCATTTCTCATCTTTATCAGAATAATAGAACCCAGTATATGTGTCTCCGGTAATTTCCGAAAAATCTATATAATCCACAATCCGCACCGGCAGTTTCGTCACATAAGCTCCCGCACTTGCATAAAGTGTCCCTTCTGCCTGTTCTCCCTTTGGCACAATTCCTAAATCTGGATCATATGCAGTAACATTTCTATTACAAACAGTTATCTGTTTTCCTGTATAAACAGGATCAGCCAACGGAACTAACACCACATCCTCCTGATCCAGTCCCTGATATTCTGTGATCACCTTTCCACTGTTTCCATACCAATTTACAGCCTGGGGACCGATACCCAAATCAGATGCATGGAGCGCATTATATAATCCCTCCGCCGCAGTCAGACCATTTTCATTATGCCCCAGTTGCGAATAATGAATATCAGAATGAACACGCTTCATTGTCACCGGTGTTTTTACCGACACTCGAATAGGATAATCCTCCGCATCAATCCGACTCCCATATTTTCCCTCAAAATATTGTTGTACCCCACTGTCACTAATCCATTGTTCATTTACATTGCTCACAACATATAACTTTGAGTAGTCATTGTTGTTTCCGGCTATATATTGGATAACACGCGGAGCAGTCATCTGTAGTTCTTCCTCTCCTGTATAGTTCCCGACAGAGGATCTCACCGAAACTACTCCAATCCCATCCAAATAAGGATAGTCCTCCAACAGACCGTTATACATTTTAGAAAAATACTCCCCGTAAGCAGTAATTTCCATGTTTTTATCCTGCTCTCCCTGCAGCCAAAACATCAGCTGATCACCGGCCACATAATGTCCAGCCTCAATCTCTGCAGAATATGTACGATATGCAAGATCATAAACAGCCTCAGCCCGCTCATACAAAGATCTTCCCGGAATCCAGGATATAATAGAGCTGCCTCCCCAAGACGCATTCACAATCCAAACTTTATTTCCGGTCAGTTTCTGCCACTCATAGGCAAGTCCACTATCCATCCCAGTCTTTCCCAATCCAGCAGTTGTCAGAGCGTTCCCCTTATATTCCATCTCTTCACCACTGATGCTGATATCCTGTCCCTCACCAGCCAGTGCTCCCGGCACATAATCGTCTGCATTTACTGCTGTACAGCTCTGCTCAAAAGATAATCCCGTAATTAAGTTCGAAGCTGAAAGAGTAGATGATGGCACATACGTAGAGTATACTGCCCCCTCTTCATTGGCAATAGAATATTGTCTTTGATATCCCGTCTCAGAAGAGCACCAGCCTTCCGCATTACTTTGTCCCGAAACAAACATTAATGTCAGAGAAGCCGGGGAAACTGTTATATTTATAATAATTTCATCATTACTCTCCGGCGCGGTCATCAAAACCTGTGCGGTTCCTGTTCCGCTTGCCAATAACTTCCCCTGAAAATTTATAAGATCTGAAACAGAAATGCTCTTGATCTCATCAGAACTCTCTCGTCCCAATATACTTATCCTGATTACATCTTTATCTGGTTCTTCTGTTACATTTCCCCCTTTTACCTGCCATGATTCCGGCGACTGATTTATTATGCTCAGATTGTATGTATTATACGTTTCCACTGATTCCCCTGTCACTTCTGAAATTTGTGACAAAAACTCACTGATATCCATACGATCATCATATTGTATATTGTCTATTGTTACTTCTGTTACTTCCTGAGCCCCTTCATTTGCCAGAACGTTTTCCGTTATTTCCTCCTGATTCTGTCCCGAATTATCTGCTTTGAAATCTTCTTCTTTTTCTTCTTCGCTATTTTGCTCTCCCGAAATGATCGCTTCTGTACTATTAGAAATATCTGCATCTTCTATTTGGATTTTATTTTCTGATTCCGCATTCCCGAGATCAACTTTCGATTTATCTGTATTATTTTCCTTTTCTATTGCCTGTTTCATGTCATTATGTTCCGATGGCCTTCCCTCTGACACTTTTGTTTGGCCACCCGAAATATTTTCTGCCGCAACAGATACACTCCCCATCTGTAAACATAACACAGCTGTCATACATATAGCAAACAACTTCTTCATTTTCACACACCTCTATGAACTCTTCTGAAATTTTCCGCATATTATGGTAACATAAGAATTTCAGAAATTCTAGTCCCCAAAAAGTAAATACCAAACATTTCATAAAGTATTTATTTTTGGTTATTACTATGTAAATCATATCCTTCAATAGAAAAATAGTGTAACTTTTCTCTCAAATACAATATATCTTCTGTTAACAGATCAACTCTTTCTCTCCAGTTTCCGAACATCATAAATAACATTCATTCACTAAAAGAAAACCAAAGACTGCCGGCATCTACTGTTTGATGCCGGCAGTCAAGTCATCTAACTATACTTGAATCCGAAAAATTCTATTATTTTTCTTCGGCTTTTAATAAATATACACTTTTGTGCCATTCGGAATATTATCATAAATCCACTTTGCATTATTAATATCTAATCTGACACATCCATGAGAAAGCGGCATTCCCAGCCGTCCGTCCTTGATATTTGTCATACTCCCCGGATAATACAATACCGAATGGAACAGATACTCACCATAGAATCGGGTAAAATACCAGCAGGAATACTGTCCTTCTTTTCCGAAAACTTTTCCTCTGTTTTTAATCGTAAAGCTTCCTTTTACTGTCGGTGTAGCAGATGTTCCCGGAGAACACAACCAATACTGGATTGCTGACCATCTCCCCTGAGAACCTGCAAAAATACCCACACGGCATTTATTCGTATCTACTAAAATGAGATAATCTGTAGCACTGCTCTGACCCTGAGCGATCTGGTACATGCCAATATCCACGCCAATCGTGACCTGACCATTTGTTACATTATAATTCTGACCATTCCACCATACAGTGCCGTTATATCCAAAATCCACCTTTCCATTGCGAATATACCATGCTCCGTTAGAATTTGTAGCAACTCCGTTAAATCGAAAGTTTACTCCGCCATTTTCTATTCGCCACCAACCAAGGGAATTTCCAGCCACTCCTGTATAGCTGAAATCAACTTTGCCGCCACGGATATACCACCAGCCAAGTTCGTTCTTTTCCACACTATTGCAGCTAAAATCTACCATTCCGTCTACAATGCGCCACCAGCCAAGACTGTTTTTCGCTACTCCTGTATAGCTAAAGTCAACTTTGCCGCCACGGATATACCACCAGCCGAGTTCGTTCCTTTCCACACTATTGCAGTTAAAATCTACCTTGCCGCCTACAATGCGCCACCAACCAAGTTCGTTCTTCGCCACTCCTGTATAACTGAAATCAACTTTGCCACCACGGATATACCACCAGCCAAGCTCATTCTTTTCTACGCTATTGCAGTTAAAATCCACTTTTCCGTTTACAATGCGCCACCAGCCAAGACTGTTTTTTGCCACTCCAGTATAACTGGTATCAACTTTACCATTATTTACATACCACCAGGCAGTCTCTCCATCTACAGTTCCTTTTTCTACAGTAGTAGTTCCAAACTGCACCTGACCCCCCTGACAATACCACCAACCGTTCTGATTCTGCGCGATTCCGTTAAAGGAAAAATCAACTTTTCCATCACGAATATACCACCAGCCAAGCTCATTCTGCTCTATACTGTTGCATTCAAAATCAATTTGACCATTCTTGATGCGCCACCAGCCAAGGCTGTTTTTTGCTACTGTATCAGTAAAAGTTACCTGACCGCCTTTTACATACCACCAGCTTTCCGTATCATTTACAACTCCTTGAATCACATCTGTAGTATTGAATTGCACCTGACCGTCGCATATGTACCACCAGCCTTTTTCATTATCAGCAAAACCTGTGTAGCTGAAATCTACGATACCGTCACTGTCAATATACCACCAGCCAAGACTATTTCCTGCCACAGTATCTCCTACCAGTTTACCATCTACCAGATTATACCAGACACCATCTACTCTCTTAACATCTGTTACAAGCTGAATCAAACCGTCTTCATAATAATACCGGTCCTCAGACTGCCCGGTGGGATCCTGATAAACACCACTCAGAAGATCACCGACTGTCACTTCACAATCTGCATAAATATCGGGATAATCTGTCAAACTGACACGGATTACAGCAGTTCCTTCCGCTTCGGCACTCACCGTACCGTCTTCCTGATGAATGTCTACAATATCTTCTCCTGATATAATGTCCCACTGGACTTCCGGTGTATCCGTGTCCCCGGACGTCACTTCCACATCCAGCCTGTATTTTTGTTTCAGCGTAGAAAGTTTTAAAGACTCCGGAACCTTAATAGAAGGTTCCTCCCCTTCGCCCGGTTCCGGCTGAGCTGCATCACTGACATTCCCCTGATACTCCTCATGAACCGCAGCCTCCGTGGGATCTGCCGCCAGAGCGGGAACTACCGCCGCTCCGGCACAGCAGCATACCGTAATCGCCGTCGCCAGGAATTTCTTCATATTCATTTCAAAATCCTCCTTTCTGGAATATTTTCTCTCAAAATATTTTATTTGTCAATCGTCTGCTCCCCCGAAGATCACCTCCATTACCACCTTCTTTTCTCTTCTCCGGCTCTTTCCAGAGCAGCCGCAATTACCTGATCCATGTCATAATAGCGGTACTCTCCCAGACGCCCGCCGAAAATCACCTTCTGTTCCGCATCCGCCAGCTTCCGGTACTCTGCATACAGCTTTCCATTCTTTTCATCATTGACCGGATAGTAAGGCTCATCCCCGGGCTTCCATTCCGAGGAATACTCCCGGCTGATCACCGTCTTTGGCAGGTCATTTCCGTCCGCATCCTTTCCGAATTCGAACCATTTGTGTTCAATAATTCTTGTCCACGGCGTCTCCGCGTCAGTATAATTCACCGCTGCATTTCCCTGAAAGTTCGGCTGATCCAGAAGCTCTGTCTCAAAACGTACGGACCTGTACTCCAAAGTGCCGAGCCTGTAACCATAATATGCATCTATCGGGCCTGTATAGACCACCTTTTCCGCCAGAGCATCCAGCTCGTCTTTCTGTTCCAGATAATCCGTACCCAGACGCACCTCTATGCCATCCAGCATGCGGGCCACCATCTGCGTATATCCTCCGATGGGGATTCCCTGGTATAAGGCATTGAAATAATTGTTATCAAAAGTCAGCCGGACCGGCAGACGCTTGATAATAAAGGCCGGAAGCTGATCGCAGGGCCTTCCCCACTGCTTCATGGTATATCCTTTTACCAGCTTCTCATAAATATCCGTTCCTACCAGACTGATTGCCTGCTCCTCCAGATTTTTCGGTTCTTCGATACCTGCTGCCTGCTTCTGTTCCTCGATCTTTGCCGCAGCCTCTTCCGGAGTCACCACTCCCCACATCTTATTGAAGGTGTACATATTAAACGGAAGCGAATACAACTCCCCATGATAATTCGCCACCGGCGAATTGGTAAAACGGTTAAACTCCGCGTACCGGTTCACATATGTCCATACCTCTTTGTTGTTTGTATGGAAAATATGAGCGCCATACTTATGTACATGAATCCCTTCCACATCTTCTGTGTAAACATTCCCCGCAATATTGAGTCTTTTATCAATTACCAGAACCTTTTTTCCGGCATCTGTCATTTCTCTTGCAAACACCGCCCCGTACAGACCGGCGCCCACGATTAAATAATCATACATAAAATCTTTCCGTTTCCTGCTCCTTTCAAGGTATTTCTGTGTCTAAAATTTTACCATTCCGCCCCATACTCTTCAATGACAATTCTCCTAAATTTTCTTTAAGACTGTATTAAGGATTCTGACTTAAAACTCTCTGTCTTCTGCTTACAGTATCTTCTCTCATGTCTTCCCCGTTCCGAAGCACAATGCCCGGAAATTTTTCAGAAAATTTTGAATAATCTCAACCGTTGACGGATCAGACTTCTGCTTCTGATACACAAAACAGGGCTGGCTTTTATCTGCGACAAACAGCAGCCTGGGGCCCATAAACTTCACCAGATCCGGTATCTTCGCAGGATCCAGTTTTGCATGCTCGAACAGAGTAAACTGAATGCGGTCAGGCTTCTCCCGGATCTCCGTCAGATAAAGCTGATGGGCCTGCTCCCGGATCTGCGCCGCCAGAAGCAGATTCTGCACCGCCCGCGGCGGCTCCCCGAACCGGTCAATCAGTTCATCCAGCATTTCTTCTTTCTCCGCTTCGGTCTGGATTGCCGCGATCCGTTTATAAATATCAAGCTTCTGATACTCATTAGCGATATATCCTGCCGGAATATAAGCATCCAGCTCAATATCCACAGTGGTATCAAAAGACTCTTCCACCGTTTCACCCTTCGCGGTTCTGACCGCTTCGTTAAGCATCTTGCAGTATAGATCATACCCCACCGCTTCCATGTGGCCATGCTGCTGCTCACCCAGCAGATTCCCAGCGCCCCGGATCTCCAGATCCTTCATGGCAATCCGAATGCCGCTTCCCAGCTCTGTAAACTCCCGTATCGCTGACAGCCTTTTCTCTGCCACCTCCCGGAGCATCTTGTTTCTGCGGTACATCAGGAAAGCATAAGCTGTCCGGTTCGAACGGCCGATCCGTCCTCTCAGCTGATACAGCTGCGACAGACCCATATTATCCGCGTCATGGATAATCATTGTATTCACATTTCCGATATCCAGACCGGTCTCAATAATGGTGGTGGACACCAGCACATCAACCTCACCGTTGATAAAACGGTACATGACCCGTTCCAGTTCCCGCTCACTCATCTGACCGTGAGCAAAAGCCACCTCCGCATCGGGAACCAGGCGCGAAATCTGTCCGGCCACTTCAGCAATATTGTTCACCCGGTTGTATACATAATACACCTGCCCGTTTCTGGCCAGCTCACGCTCTATGGCCTCCCGGACCATCTCATCATTATATTCCATAATATAAGTCTGAATTGGCATACGATCCTCCGGCGGCTCCTCCAGCACACTCATATCCCGGATACCGATCATACTCATATGGAGGGTTCGCGGGATGGGCGTTGCTGTCAGTGTCAGCACATCCACCGTCTTCTTCATCTGTTTGATCTTCTCCTTATGAGTCACGCCAAAACGCTGCTCCTCATCGATAATCAGAAGTCCCAGATCCTTAAAAGACACATCCGATGAAAGTACCCGATGTGTGCCGATCACAATATCTGTCATCCCCTTTTTCAGACGCTCAACCGTCTCCTTCTGCTGGGCCGGTGTCCGGAAGCGGCAGAGCAGTTCCACATTCACCGGAAAATCTTTCAGACGCTGCACAAAATTATTGTAATGCTGCTGAGCCAGAATGGTGGTCGGTACCAGATAGACCACCTGCTTATTCTCCTGCACGGCCTTAAAAGCCGCGCGGATAGCTACCTCGGTCTTTCCGAACCCCACATCTCCGCAGATCAGCCGATCCATAATCTTTGTGCTCTCCATATCAGCTTTTGTATCCCGGATCGCCGCCATCTGATCCTCTGTTTCCTCATAAGGGAACATTTCCTCAAATTCCCTCTGCCATATGGTATCCGGTCCGTACTGATATCCCGTGGCATTCTGCCGGACTGCATACAGCTCCACCAGTTCCTTCGCAATCACCTGAACCGCTTTCTGAACGCGGCTGCGGGTCTTCGTCCACTCCTGGCCTCCCAGCCGGTTCAGCTTCGGTTTCTTCGCATCGCCCCCGGCATATTTCTGAATCAGATCAAGCTGGGTAGCCAGCACATACAATGTACCTCCTTTGTCATACTCGATCTTCATATAATCCCGGATCGTTTTATTGACCTCTATCTTTTCAATCCCACGGAAAATACCCAGTCCATGATTCACATGCACTACATAGTCTCCCGGTTTCAACTCGTCAAAGCTCGAAATCCTCTGCCCGTCACGGAACTTTTTCCGGTTCCTTTTCTTCTTTTCCGCGCCGAAAATATCCGTCTCAGTCAGAACCACAAACTTCACATCCGGATAAGCAAAGCCCTTCTTCTGCAGGCCATAAAGCACCATGGTTTCCCCCGGCTGCACCACCCGGTCGCCGTCCTCGGTATAAAAGGCCGTCAGTCCCTCTTCCTGCAGATCTGCCGCCATGCGCTTCGCTCTGGTTCGGGAATTACAGAGAAGAATCACACTATGCTTCTCTTTCTTATAATGTTTCAGATCCTTCACCAGCAGTTCAAAGCTGCCGTTATAAGAATTCACTGATTTCATCTGAAAATAAAAGCTTCTGACAGGAGCAAACTCCCTGCAGCGCATCTCCAGAGAAGAAAGGAGCACACAGCGCTGCCTCCCCAGAGCCGCCGCGATCTTTTCTCTTCCAATCAGCGTATCGGCCTGCCCCGGAAGCACATAGCCTTTTTCCAGACGCTGCTGCATACTGGACGCAAACTCTTTTTCCACGGCCTCAGCCTTCTCCATACAGCGGGCCGGCTCATCGACAAATGCCAGAAATTTCTGTCCTTCCGCGCCGGCACAATAGGCCATATACTCAAGAAAACTCACCGTATCCCTGTAAAAATAAGGAAGATAGCTCTCCGCCTGACGTATTCCGGACAACTCAAGAATCTGTTCTCTCACATACTCCGCCGCCTGCCTGATCCGAAAGGCTTCCTCTGTTTTCATTTCCTTCCGGTATGTCTCCCAGAGCTTTTTCGCGTCCGCTGTCAGAGCATTTACCCCCGCTTCCAGCTCCGCCTGCCCCAGAACCAGCTCACTGGCCGGATAAACGGTCAGTTCTTCCACATGATCAAGAGACCGCTGGCTTTCCGGACTGAAGCTCCGCACAGAATCGATTTCGTCATCCCAGAGTTCGATCCGATAGGCCATCTCTTCCGTCAGAGGAAAAATATCCAGGATGCCTCCCCTGACCGAAAACTGTCCCGGTTCCTCCACCTGGTAGTTATACTCGTATCCCATACAGACCAGACGCTTCCTGATCTCCTCCAGATCCAGAATGTCTCCCGGCTTCAAATGCAGGAGAAAGGATTTCATCACCTCCGGACGCACCAGACGGTCCATCAGAGCGTCAAAAGTAGTAATGATCGTCGGCTGCTCCTCTTCAATCAGCGCCCGGTACACCTTCATGCGCTCACTGGTCAGCGCTGTTCCTCGAATATCAGACTGATAAAACAGAATATCCTTCGCCGGGAAATACAGCGCATCAGAATCAAAAAAAGTATACGACTCCAGCAGCTCTCTTGCTTTCTGTTCACTGAACGTGACAAGAAGCCGGGCGCCTCCCGCCGCCCGGTCCAATCCATACACAAAATGAGGTTTTCCCGCATCCGTCAGCCCCGCCGCCGCATACACGCCGGGTCTGCGCTCCATCGCATCCTCCAGTTCCGCAAAACTGCCCAGCCCCCGGAGGGGCTCCAAAAATGCTTTCATAATTCTACTGCTCTCTCTTCCTATTATAAAGATTCATCGCCTCATCCGTCTGATCCTGAACCATGAGGACGATCGCTTCCACGGCATGTCTGACTGCCTCATCCACCAGCTCCCGTTCTCCCGACGAAAAACGGCTGAGTACATAATCTGCCAGATCCCAGCCTTCCGGTTTCCCGCCAACACCTACTTTTACACGGGAAAACTGGTCGGTTCCGGTCTTGGCAATAATGTCCTTCATTCCATTATGGCCGCCCGCGCTTCCTTTCTTTCGAATTCTCAGGTTTCCAGGCTCCAGGCTGATATCGTCATAAACCACAATCAGCTCTTCCGCAGGATCCAGTTTATAAAAACGGATCAGCGCTGATACGCTGTCCCCGCTCAGATTCATAAACGTCTGCGGCTTTGCCAGAATCACCTTCTGTCCCTCGATATAACCGCTGCCGCAGATCGCCTTATCTTTCTTTATATTCATCTCTATATCATATTTTTCCGCCAGTGCATCCATGACATCAAATCCGATGTTGTGGCGGGTCTTTTCATACTTTTTCGTGGGATTTCCCAGCCCGACAATAAGATACATACCATCTTTCCTCCATTATGATTTTCCATTGTAACACCGCCCTCCCCCGGTATGCAAGTAGTTCCTTTCCAGGGCAGGGCAGCATTAGTCTGCTGCCGGAGCAGGCAGGGACAAAAACTTCATATTTACAAATATGAGGAAGGTCGTTATACTGAAATCAGGAAAATAAAACGATTTCAACACAGGTGGTAAATATAATGTACAAGATTGATTTTAAAAAAGCGATTCATGTTCATTTCATCGGCATCGGCGGCATCAGCATGAGTGGTCTGGCCGAAATTCTTCTGAAAGAGGGATTCACGATTTCCGGATCTGATAACAAAGCCTCTGATCTGACGGAGCAGCTGTCCGCTCACGGAGCAAAAATTTTTATCGGACAGAGAGCCGAAAATATTCAGCCGGGCACAGACCTGGTAGTGTACACCGCAGCCATTCATCCGGACAATCCGGAATGGAAGGCCGCCGCGGAAGCCGATATTCCCATGCTGAGCCGGGCAGAATTTCTGGGACAGCTTATGGATAATTACGCGCGTTCTATCGCAGTTGCCGGAACTCACGGAAAGACAACTACCACCTCCATGATAGCTCATATTCTGCTGGCAGCACAGACAGATCCCACGATTTCCGTGGGAGGCATGCTTTCCTCGATCGGAGGAAATATCCGGGTTGGAAGTTCTGATGTCTTTCTGACAGAAGCCTGCGAGTACACCAACAGCTTCCTGAACTTCCATCCGAAATACAGTATTATATTGAATATAGAAGAAGACCATATGGATTTCTTTAAGGACATCCAGGATATCCGCCATTCCTTCCATGAATTTGCAAAGAATACTCAGGAAAACGGTACTCTGATCCTGAACGGCGCAGTCACGACTCCGGAAGAAATCACCGCAGGGCTTCATGCCCGGGTCGTTACATTCGGCATCTCCGGCTCGGAGGATTACACCGCCGCAGACATTTCTTATGATGAAGCGGCCTGCGCTGCTTTTACCTGGATCTGCCGGGGACAGACCCGCGGACGGGTTTCCCTGCACGTGCCGGGCAGTCATAATATTGTTAATGCCCTCGCAGCGATTGCGTTTGCGTCAGAAGCCGGACTGGACGATGAAACCATTTGTAACGGACTGGAATCCTTCGGAGGCACTGCCAGACGTTTCGAATACAAGGGAAAACTGAGCGGCATCACCATTGTGGATGATTATGCCCACCATCCCACCGAGATCCGCGCAACCCTGACCGCAGCCCGGAACTACCCGCATAACCGTATCATCTGTGTATTTCAGCCTCATACATACAGCAGAACCAGGGCATTCTGGCATGAGTTTGCCGCGGCCCTTTCCCTGGCTGATATTGTAGTGCTGGCAGATGTATATGCGGCCCGCGAGACAGATACCCTGGGAATTCGTTCCGAAGATCTTGCAGAAGAAATCAGAAAGCTTGGAACAGAAAGTTACTATTTCCCGACCTTTGACGGGATCGAAAAGTTTCTGTTAAAAAAATGTATCAACAAAGATCTGTTGATAACTATGGGCGCCGGAGACGTTTATAAGATCGGAGAGGCTCTCCTGGGCAATTAAAACATATGTTATAAAGAAGTGTTTTTCCTGTAAAATCGAGATTTTTTGCAGCAGAGCACTTCTTTTTTTGCGTCGGCTGCTTATGGTTTATCCACATTTCAAACGCCTTCCGGCCGGATTTTCCACTTCCGGCTGTGGGTATCTTTTCCTTCTCATTTCCTGGTCAGTATGATATAATACGTACACTTGGCGAGGTACTTCCGAGCCCAATGGGAACCGTGTATGATTTGGAATAGAGAGAGTGAGAAAATGGCAAAAATAACCTTATATAATGAGCAGCCTATGGCGGCTACTTATGTACCGAATATTTTTATTGACGAATACATGACGCAGGCAAATGGAGAATACGTAAAGGTATATCTTTATCTGCTGCGCAGCATCAGCCAGGCGGACTGCAGCTTTTCTCTGTCCCAGATCGCTGATCATTTTGACTGCACAGAGCGGGATATTCTGCGCGCATTAAAATACTGGGAGAAACTGCAGCTGTTCCGCCTGGAGTACGATGAAAACCGGAATCTTTCCGGTATCTGCTTCCTGACAGAATCCAGCCGCTCGCTTCCGCCCGCGGCTCAGCCGGAGCAGAAAGATCTGAGCAATCGCTTTATTCAGGCAGCGTCTCCAAGAAAGTCTTCCTGTTCTCTGGACGATCTGAAGCGGTTCTGCGAAAAGGATGATGTACGGGAGCTGGTATTTATTACAGAACAGTACCTCGGCAGAACACTGAACCAGTCGGATCTGAATATTATTTTCTTCTGGTACGATGAGCTTCAGTTCTCCATAGAACTGATCGAATTTCTGATTGAGAACTGTGTCGCCAAGGGACATACCAGTCTGCACTATATGCAGAAGATCGCAGAAGATTATGCGGCACGGCAGATACATACAGTAGATGAGGCACGGCAGCTGATGAATCAGAATTCCGCGGTTTACTGTGCCGTTATGAAGGCTTTCGGCATCCGCGGGCGCAATCTGGTTCCGTCGGAGACAAGCTTTTTAAATACCTGGAGCGGAAAAATGGGCTTTTCTGTGGATTTGATTTCAGAAGCCTGCACCCGCACCATTAACACGATCCACGAGCCCAGTTTCGGTTATGCCAATTCCATTCTCGAAAAATGGCATAAACAGGGAGTACACACACTGGATGACGTAAAAAAGGCGGACGAGACTTATCAGCAGAATCAGCACGGGAAACGCAGCCGTTCCGGCGCCCCCGCCGCGTCCAACCGTTTTATCAACTTCAAACAGCGGGATAACAATTATGACGAAATTCAGAAAATGCTGATTCAGAATTCCCTGCAGTAAGAAGGTGAAGGAGTTATCATGGCGCTTACCAATACACAATATGACGAAATTATGCGAACTTATCAGGAGCGGCAGCTGCAGCGGCAGCATTTGATCGCCGCCCGCCGGAAAGAGGTTGCCGAAAAGGATCCCGCTCTCAGCCAGATCGAAGGCGAGATCGCTCACCTCAGCGTGGAAAAAGCACGCCGTCTGTTAGCCGGAGATGAGAACGCACTGACAGGTATGAAACAGGAGATTGCCGCGCTCTCTGCCAGACGAGAGGCTCTTCTGCGTTCTCTGGGCTACCCGGCGGACTATTTTGATCCGCCTTATTTTTGCCCTGACTGCAGGGATACCGGTTATATCGGAAACAGCCGCTGCCATTGTCTGAAACAGGCTTCCATTGATCTGGTTTATTCTCAGTCAAATCTGAGCGCCATTCTGGAAACTGAGAATTTTTCTCAGTTTTCATTAGACTTTTACGGAACAGATATATTTGAACCGGATTCCGACATATCTTCTTTTGCGGCTGCCCGGAACGCCCTTCAGAAATGCCGCCAGTTTGTTCAGCATTTTGATTCGGCATTTGAAAATATTCTGTTGTTCGGCGATACCGGCGTGGGGAAAACCTTTTTGTCCAACTGCATAGCCAAAGAGCTGCTGGATACGGGCCACTCTGTCATTTATTTTTCAGCCCACCAGCTGTTCGACATTCTGGCGGACAACGCGTTCCACAGATCCCCTGCGGACGCTTCTGAATACCGGAATATCTTCGACTGTGACCTGCTGATTATTGATGATCTGGGTACGGAGATGAGCAATTCATTTACTTCTTCCCAGTTTTTTGTATGTTTAAACGAGAGGATCCTGCATCAGAAATCTACTCTGATTTCTACCAATCTGAACCTGCAGGATATCGCCTCGGTATATTCAGAACGTGTTTTTTCCCGCATAATAAACAGCTTTACGCTTCTTCATCTGTTCGGAAGAGATATACGGGTACAGAAGAAATGGCTCAGCCGTTCCTGATAAAACACGAAATCCAGAGCGAGGTGCTTCTGTTCCCGGAAACCCGCTCCGCTTTCTTTTCCGGACTGGCAGATATTTTCACTTGTCAGTCAGAACGATCAATGCTATAATGCAGATGCTGTGCGCGTACTGCCGGCGGCAGAACGTGTTTCAGATAAATAAACAGAAAAACAATCCCTGTCCGTGAATTCATCATCGTCCGGACAGGGCGCAAAATCGAAAGAAGAGATTCAGGGAGGAATTTTTCCAATGCATGATGACAAAAGAAACCTGGATTCCATTCCGGTGGGTTCTCTGGGTATTATCCCTCTTGAGAGCTGTGCGGAACTGGGTCAGGCCGTCGACAAATATCTCGTAAAATGGAGATGCGTTCGTGAGCACGAGCATGAGAATGATATCACATTCCGCGGCTATATGCGCGACTCTTACATTGTGAGCGCATCCTGCCCCCGTTTCGGCAGCGGCGAAGCCAAAGGCCGTATCAACGAAAGCATCCGCGGACGGGATCTATTTCTGTTGGTAGATGTCACCAACTACAGTCTGACATATAAGCTCTGCGGTATTGAGAACCACATGTCGCCGGATGATCACTATCAGGATTTAAAGCGCGTAATCGCTGCAGCCTGCGGAAAAGCAAGACGTATCACCGTAATCATGCCATTTTTATATGAAAGCCGTCAGCACAGACGTACTGCCAGAGAGTCTATGGACTGCGCGCTGGCGCTGCAGGAACTGGTACGCATGGGCGTAGATAACATCATCACATTTGATGCCCACGATCCCCGCGTCCTGAACGCAATTCCTTTGAGCGGATTCGAGACAGTACAGCCCTCTTACCAGTTTGTAAAAGGCATTTTAAATGCCTGTGATGACCTGATTATCGACAACGATCATCTGATGATTATCAGCCCTGACGAGGGAGCTACCGGCCGTGCCGTTTTCCTTGCCAGCGTGCTTGGCGTAGATATGGGTATGTTCTACAAGCGCCGGGATTACAGCCAGGTTGTGGACGGCATGAACCCTATTGTAGCTCATGAGTTCCTCGGCTCCTCCTTAAATGGAAAAGACGTATGGGTTATCGACGACATGATCTCCTCCGGCGGCAGCATGATTGATGTGGCAAAAGAGCTGAAAAAGCGCAATGCCGGACGTATCTTTGTCATCGCTACGTTTGGTCTGTTTACCAACGGACTGGAGAAATTTGACAAGGCAGTTGAGGAAGGTCTGATCTACAAAGTGGTTTGTACAAATTTGACTTACCAGTCTCCGGAACTGCTTTCCAGACCTTATTATATCAGCTGTGACATGAGCAAATATATCGCTTATATCATAGATACATTAAATCATGACGCATCTATCAGCGATCTGCTGGATCCCTATAACCGGATCAAAACACTGGTAAAGAAATATAATATATCCCACGGTATTATCGAAGATGATCCGGAGGATCTGATGTAAAGGCGTCTGCGTCAGCTGTATATGAACACAAAAAACACCGGGAACTGCTCCCGGTGCTTTTTATGAAATTATGTATGTCAAAAGTATTGTCTCGTCTCCGTATCATCCAAAGTACTCATCTACAGCACAAAAAATCTGTCATTGCACGCACGGCTGCATCCTCGTCTTCACCGCTGGCTTCAATGCCAACCGTCTTTCCCTTGATAAACCGAAAAGCCGTGATCCCCAGCAAACTCTTTGCATTCACCCGGTATGTTTCATCCGTCAGCATCATAGTACTGGTAAACTGACAGGCAACCCGAACCAGCTCTGCAGCAGGATTCTCATATTTTTTTACTATATCCGCAATAACAACTTCTTGTTTGTTCATACAGTTAACCTCCGTCTCATACATATTCATATTTTATTTCTATTTCAGGAATTTTACAAGCATGTTTTTATAAATTGTTATTTTGACCTAATAAGGATAATTTTTCATTTTATAATTATGCAATTTTGACATTATATTCTGGGTCTTTTTTTCTTTCTGCTGCGCTTTTCCTCCTCAAGAATCGGCTGAAACCGTTTCACCTCCTCTGCAGTCACGCCGGACAGCAGCAGAAGGCTGATCAGGTTCGGAACCGCCATCAGAGCATTGGCAATATCAGAGAAGCTCCATACCAGATCCAGAGACTGTGTCGCCCCGACAAAGGTAATGCAGGCAAATACAACGCGGTAAACCTTACAGATTACCGGACTCTTTACAATATATTCCAGAGACTTCTCGCCATAATACTCCCAGCCCAAAATTGTGGAAAACGCGAACAGAGCAATGCCAACCGCAACAATACAGGCTCCGAATTTTCCGAGAACCGTCTGAAAGGCGGCAATTGTCAGCGCCGATCCTGTAAGCAGTTCACCGGTGGCGGGATCTACTGTTCCCAGAACACCGGAGCTGCAGATCGCAAGTCCTGTCACCGTGCACACTATAATCGTATCAAAAAAAGTTCCTGTCATATTGACATACCCCTGCCGTACCGGATCTTCCGTCGCTGCCGCCGCAGCGGTGATTGCCGCGGATCCCATGCCGGCCTCATTGGAAAATATGCCTCTGGCAACGCCCCATCGCACAGACTGCATCATGCCAGAGACAATTGTTCCCAGGGCGCCTCCGGTCACGGATTTTACACTGAAAGCACATTTTACCATCAGTACAAAGGCTGACGGAACCTCCGTAATATGTCCGAATATAACAATCAGTGCAAACATCAGATAAAACACAGCCATTACCGGGACGAACACAGAAGATACTTTTGACAGTCTCCGGATACCGCCCAGCAAAATAAACATTACAAGAACGGCAAGCACAATTCCTGTCACCCGGGAAGGAACCGCGAATGTATTATTCAGAGCGGAAGAAATAGAATTTGCCTGCGTCATATTCCCGATGCCAAAGGAGGCCATTACCGCGAAAACCGCAAAAAACATTGCCAGGACAGCTCCCAGCTTTTTAAAAGGAAGTCCCTTTTTCATTGTCATCATCGGACCGCCCAGCATCTCGCCGGCCCTGTTAGCTGCGCGGTATTTGCTGGCAAGCATACACTCGGCAAATTTGCTGCTCAGCCCGAAAACCGCAGAAATTTCCATCCAGATCAGAGCTCCCGGACCACCGCTCACAAGGGCAGTGGCAACCCCGACAATGTTGCCTGTTCCTATTGTAGCGGCCAGGGCCGTCATAAGGGATGCAAACGGAGAAATATCACCTGTTCCCGTCCTGCTTCGGGCCTCCTTACTCAGAACAGACCGCAGAGAATATGGCAGGTTTTTCCAGGTGCGGAATCCCAGGCGGACCGTCAGAAACACGCCGGTCCCCACAAGGAGAATCAGCATTACCGGTCCCCATACAAAAGTATCGATGCGATCCATGATCTGCATAAATAATTCCATGATCTTATCCTCACTCTCATCTGAATTTTATCTTGTCCTCTATTTATTACATGATATTATATTCAGAAAAAAATGATGTCAGATCTCTTTCTGTAAATAAAAAAGCTCCGTAGTGCGATCCCTGCGGAACTTTTTTATCTTATAGGCAATGAAGTTTGGTAAGTAGGTAAGCCCCTTACAGGGCTTACCCCTCTCAGAACCGGACGTGC
>CAMLYL010000059.1 GCA_946491665.1 uncultured Lachnospiraceae bacterium
TCTTTTCAAAATGGAGTACCCTGACAGATAGGCAAAAGCAAATCCTTCTTGAACTAATGGATGCTATTTGAAGCACATCGCTCCCACACCGGGAAAGATGTGTTTTTCTTTTGCCAATAAAAAAAAGCCCCGCTAACCGCAGGAGCAAAAACAAGAACTTTATATGTAAATTTGAAATGCACCCAATCACGCAAGTTGGGTGCATTGTATCAATTTATGGTACGCAAGCCAGATGGGATATCCGATAAATACGGTATCATAGGAATCCCAGTTATCTACATCTGTAGATACCAGTTCCACGTCCCTCAGACTTTCGTCCTCATGCTCCCGGGAAACACGGCTGTTGTCATCTGTCCAGTTCAGGTCATCATCGGTATAAGGTTCCGCCGGTACGACCTCAAAGATATCTCCGCCGGTGGCCTCAGCGATCATATTGGCTACGGCCTCCGTATTTCCGGTCGCGGAATAATAGACAACCAGCACATTCCCGGAGCCGTCTGCTGTGTCTGATGTGTCTGCTGTATTATCAGCAGTTTCCTCCGCTTCATCGGTGGACACAGCCTCCTGGGGTGCGCTCCGGGCGGCATCTCCCGCCGCGGTATCCTGTCCGTTCCCCGCACTGGATCCGCATCCTGCCAGAAGTCCCACGGCTGCTGTTCCAATCAGAATCATTGAGAGTAATTTTTTTACTTTCATTTTTATTTTGTCTCCTTTTTGTCAGATTCATATTTCTGTCTGTTACAAACTAAGTATATCTGAAGTGCACCGGATTGGGAATTTTCTATTTGTTGTCCAGTATAAAGCCGGAAGTAAATAGCCTATTTTTCCCTTTTTCTCCCGCTTTTCGCCAGACCTCTGCAAAGATAATAGCCGATAAACACAAACATTCCCATGACCGCCACATAATCCAGAATAAAAAAGACCAGCGGCTCACTGTAATCGAAAAACACAAAATGCGTCCGCAGAAACATATAATCGAAAATATCCCTTTTTATAAAAGCATAACATCCATAACACGCAATGACCGCCGCCACGATCCGCGCAATTCCCGTCCGCCGGGGAGATGGCTCCGGGAAAGCTCTTCTCATCATCCCGGTGATCATTCCCCAGTGAAATCCCAGATGCAGGACCATCAGCACAAAGCCCCAGTAAGCGCTGAGCATGTGGACCACCCGGGCGGGCGCGCTGAATCCTCTGATATCCAGAAAATCAAACACATGGCTGGAGAGAATCATCCCGCTGACTGCGGATCCGATCATCCCTGCCAGTATAAGGAATACCACAGTGGTCTGCAGGATCCGCAGGGGAGTGTACCTGCCTTTTGCCAGACCTCTGAGCCATTTCCGGTTCAGAATATGATGAATGATAAAAAGCAGGAGCATTCCCACCCCGATCCACTCATGGGCCGCCTCCCCTACCATTCCATAAGGCATGAGAAGCAGCAGAAAAACGGTCAGCAGCAGATCAATTATGATTTTCAATTTCTGTTTTCTGCTCATAAAATGCTGTTACTCCTGTGCATTAAAATCCAGCCGGGCCGACAGATACATTCCTGCCGCCTCCTTCAATGATACATTATAATAACGGGTATTTTTGTCCAGTTTTGCAATCTCCGCCATCTCATCTTCTGTGAGCGCGAAATCAAAGATATCAAAGTTATCCCGGATGTGATCCGCGTTTTTGGAACCCGGAATAATGATATTTCCGGACTGGATATGCCATCTCAGGATAATCTGGGTATTGGATTTTCCATACTTCTGTCCCAGTTTTGTAAAAATCTCTTCGCGGGCCAGCGCCTTGTCGCCGTGTCCCAGAGGATACCACGCCATCAGCACCATCTCATATTTTGCAAGATACGCCTTCAGCTCTGTCTGGGGATAGTAGGGATGCGCCTCCACCTGGACCATCTGGGGCTTTATCTCACAGTGATCAATCACATCCCGGATCTGCTCCTGGGGGAAATTGGAAAGCCCAAGGGCCTTTACTTTTCCTGCTTTATACGCATCCTCCATGGCTTTGTATCCGGCCAGATAATTTCCCACCGGCTGATGAAGAATCAGAAGATCCACATAATCTGTTCCCAGTCTTTTCAGGGTATCGTCAATGGCTTTTGCTCCATCCTCATACTCCGTAGGCCACAGCTTTGTCACAAGGAAGATATCTTCCCGTTTCACCCCGCTCTTTTTCATTCCTCTGCCCACGCCCTTTTCATTCATATAGGCGTTGGCGGTATCCACCAGGCGGTACCCCGCTTTCAAAGCCTGATATACGGACTCCTCCGCATCCGCGGGACTCAGAAGAAACGTTCCGATTCCCTCCATCGGCATTTTTAATCCATTATTTAATGATACATATTCCATGATCGGTTCCTCCTTTTTGCTTTCTGACTTTATTATAAATATCCAGACAGCGATCCGGAATAGCCGGTTTGTTTCCCTGTATAAACCTGCAGGTAGGGATCCGTTCCACGGTTTCCATGTATCTGTCTGTATTATAAAATGCTTTATTTCCAGCGTCCAATACTTAGATTCTATCCGCTTCCATTCAGTTTCTCTATGATTCCGGAAATCAGAGTACCGACTCCCAGAAGCTGACCGCGCGGTCAATCCATCCTTCCGCCACGGTACTCTCTCCAAGACCGAAACCATGACCCAGACCATCAAATACCTCTATCTCTGCAGGTGTTCCGTCTGCCTGGATCTGACGGATGTAGGATTCCATAGACTGGTAAGAAGCTATGCCGTCCCTGGTTCCCACACAGGCATAGGTCGGCGGCTCACTGCCGGTCACATCTGACAGCCCGGTATACTGCATAATTACCGCCCCGGGCGCCGGGTACGCATCTTCCCCGAAGGCCGCCGTTCCGTAGGATCCCAGCCAGGCCGCCATCCTGGCGCCTGCAGAGCCGCCCCACAGAGAATACCCGTTGACGTCAAGCTGCAGTTCATCTGCATTTTCATGTATAAACGCAATGGCCCGCGCCAGATCCTCACAGGCGGTCTCCGCTCCTGGCCGGTAAATCAGAGCAAACGCATTATACCCTCTCTCCGCCAGTTCCATAGCCTGCGGGAAACTGTCATGCATGGCCGCCACATACATAAATCCTCCGCCGGCGTTTACAATGGCGGTCCGGGCACCGGGATTTCCACGGAAGAAAAAGAGACCGGTATTTTCCTTTTCCGGATCCGCAGCCTTTTCTTCCTCCGTATAGATATCATAAAAAATCTGCTCTCCCGAAGCCGCCCGGTCCTTCATGTAATTGACAATCTCCACCGTCCGGTCCGGATTTACATTGTTGTACCATACAAGAATATCTCCCACATCCCGGAGTTCCAGATTCTGATCAATGGGCCGGTCCACCGGAAAAATCAGCCTGCCATATCCCTCAAAAACAGGATCATTGATGACATCCATCACTTTTGTATCCAATGTATAATCACCTTCTGTATTCTCCCGGGAGCTCTCAGCAGAATCCACGATTTCTCCGGATCCGCCCTGATCTCCCACAGTCTCCCTGTCCCCTCTTCCGGAGTCGGAAACATTTTCCTGCTGCCCGCCGCATCCGGTCAGCATAAGGCAGAAGGATACCGCAATGAGCAGCAGCGTACTCCATACCGTTTTTCTGGTTCTCTGTTTTCGTTTTCCCATGATTTCCTGTCCCTCCTGTTCTGTATTTCTTTGTGAAACTGCCGCCGGCAGAAAATCACTTTCACAATCCCGGGAATCAGAATTGTCTGTTATCTGATAAAATTTGTCCTCTCGAAGGGCTCCCTCTCCGGCAGACCGTAACGCTCTTTTCCAAGCTGGATGGATTTCATAAGGAACGCCATGTTCCTTGCCAGGGTCCGCATTCCCTGCAGTCCCTCGGCATCCTCCGCCGCCTCGCCGATTTCCCGGCCATGCACACTGTTCCAGTACTGTCCGGAAGCCACCGGCATTCCGCAGATGGTAAAATATTTGTTCAGCTCATCAAATGTTGCCGACAGGCCGCCTCTTCTGGCTACGGCTACGCTGGCTCCCACCTTCATGGTTTTATCAAAGGGCGTACTGAAAAACAGACGGTCCAGGAATGATATCATCGTTCCGTTGGCGGACGCATAATAGACCGGGCTTCCGATCACCAGACCGTCGCATTCCTCAAATTTCGGAGCAATCTCATTGACACAGTCGTCAAAAACACATTTTCCTTTTACTGCGCAGGAACGACAGGCGACACAGCCCCGGATATCCTTATTTCCCACCTGCACGATCTCGCTCTCAATTCCGGCTTCACTGAAAATCTTTTCCATTTCCTTTAAGGCGATATAAGTGTTGCCTTCCTTATGGGGACTTCCGTTAATCATTAATACTTTCATGTTCTTCCTCCTCTTTCCTTTTTATCAGTTTTTCTGGTCTTATAAGCATTCCCGGAATATCTCCAGGATTTCCTCCGGCATTATCCGCCGGTACCCTCCCGGGGAATAATGGCAGGAGTCCGCAATCAGTTTCATTTCCCGCTGGTCCTTTACCCCCAGCTCCCGCAGTGTCATGGGAAGTCCGGTCTCCCGGATAAAATCCGCAAGGGCTCCGATTCCGGCTTCCGCCATTTCCTCATCTGTCCTTCCCTCCCGGGGAATCATCCAGACATTTTCCGCAAAACGTACAAACTTGGGCAGTCCGTCTCTGTAAATATGCCTGTAATACACCGGATGCAGAACCGCCACTGCCTGCCCATGATTGCAGTCTGTATAGGCGCCAATCTGATGGGCAATCAGATGACAGGTAAAATCACACTTCTTTCCCAGCTTGATCAGACGGTTTTCTGAAAGAGTGGAATCCCAGAGCAGATTACTTCTTGCAGTATAATCTGTGGGATTCTGCCGCGCCAGCCGGATATTCCGGATCACACTGCGCATGAGAGCTTCCGCAATCTCATCCGACACATTCTGGCTGTCCGGTTCGCTGAAATAGGTCTCCATTATGTGGGAAAGGCTGTCAAAAGCCCCGGACATCACCTGCTGTTCCGGCACACTGAAGGTATAGGCAGGATCCATAAGCGCAAACAGCGGATTGCAGGCAGGATAATCATAGCCTGTTTTTATTTTCCGGGCCTTATTGGTAATCACCGCGGCTCCATTGCACTCGCTTCCGGTTCCTCCCGTGGTCACTACCACGCCCAGAGGTACCGGTTCAAAATCAATGATTCCCTTCCTCTCCCAGAAATTTTCCCAGGCGTCCCCTTCATATCTTGCGGCAAGAGAAACAGCTTTGCAGCAATCCATGACAGATCCTCCGCCAATTGCCAGAATCAGCTCTGTCCCGCTGTTCCTGACCAGACGGACGCCCTCCATTACCTTTTCGTATGTGGGATTCGGCATGATTCCGGGAAAATCCACCACATTTTTTCCGGCCTTCATCAGAATGCCGAGAATTTCATCATAAATTCCATTCTTCTTCACGGATCCCTGTCCATACGCCATCATGACTGTAGTATAATTCCCAGTGAGACAGGCAAGAAATTCCTTCACGCATCCTTTCCCGAAAAAAACCTTTGTCCTGTTTTCGTAGATAAAATTATTCATCTTCTTCCAATTCTCCCCTCTGCGTTTTTTATTCCAGACGCACAAGTACGGGTTTTCGCAGTACATCTCCACACTTTTTCTGTTATCATTATAAAAAAAAGAGACTTCCTGCAGAAGTCTCGATTTGTTTTTCAGTTTATACCTTTTGCTTCATACTATTGGCGTGCCTTTTTCATGGCTTTCAGAAACCGCTTTACAAGATCTGACGGCTTCTGGGAATAGAGAATACCATAGGGAATCGTATACTTCCATTCCACAGGAATAATTTTCAGCAGCGGATGTACATCCTTCCAGTTCTCCGCCGCCATCAGAACATCGTTGCTGTTCTCGCACTGGTTGAAAATCTCCAGGCTGTATATGTCAAAATCCACCACATGGATCTGAGGATGATTTTTCCAGATATCATCTCTCAACTCATCCACATAATTGCTCCAGCCCCGGTGCATCATCAGAAAATTTTCTCCGTACAGATCCTCATAAGTCAGAAGATCTTTTCCAGCCAGACGGTGGTTGAGCGACACTGCGCAGCAGATCCTCTGTCTGGAGAGCTCCAGCCCCGCGCACTGGCGGAGGGCCAGCATCGTCTCATCAAAAATCCCGCCTACCACATCAATATTCGTCCCGAGATTCTTCAAAATCTCCCGGGCATTTTCCTGGCTGTTCATATAGGGAATCATCTGAAGCTTGATATCCGGGTATGATTTCTGCACCTTCGACCATTCCTGTACCAGAGGCGCAGCGGGAGTCATGGGAGAAGTTCCGATACGGATGATATTATCCTTCTCCTCCATGGCTTTTCTGGCACGCTCCACAGAATCCTTGCAGTATTGGATCACATACTTTGCGTCTTTATACAGAGACTTTCCGGCTTCCGTCAGAAGCAGACCCCGGTGGGTCCGGATAAACAAAGTAAGCCCCAGGTCTTTCTCCAGAAGATTGATCTGTTTTGTCACCGCAGGGGGCGTAATATAAAGAGCCTCCGCCGCTTTATTAAAGCTGCCGAGATCTGCCACCACAATAAAGGTCTCCAGCTACAGGTTATACATAAAGCAGTCTCCTTCCATAAATAAGTATACCCTGTTAATCTATATAAAAACTATAGATTAACGATTTTGAAATGTCAATACTGCTTTTGCATATAATAAGTTCAGCCATAACCAGATGCAGAATGTTTTTCACATGTACCGGGGCTGAACTGATACATGAAGAATTCGCCCGCTTCCGGATGCTACCTGTCAAACAGCCAGCTCATGATCTCTTCATCCTCCGCAAATAGATTTCCGCCGCCATGCTGGACGCGGACGCCCTGGCTTTCAAAATAATCCACATCCTTTACATCCAGCACCAGAAGTTCAGAAATCTCAGCATCGGAAAGTCCTTCCTGCTGATATAAATCATACAGCGCCGCGTAAGCTTCTTCGGAAGGCTCTGATCCATAATATTCATCATCCTCACCTACCACAATATACACCGGAGTCCGGCTCTCTGTCACCGGCTCATAGGCGCCGTCCCACTGGGAGCTGCACTGAAGATAGGCGGTAAAAAGCTCTGGTCTTTTCCCCAAAACCCGGGACATGGTCTCACCGCCGCCGGAGTATCCCTCCCCGTAGACTTTGTCCGGATCAATATTGTAATGATCCAGAAAATACTCCACCAGGGCAATGGTCTGATCAGCAGAAGTCTCTCCCCAGTCTTCCAGCTGAGGCGCCACAATAATCATCTCCGGATTATACTCCCGGGCGGTGAATCCGAAGTTTTCACTGTACAGATTTTCTCCCACCCCCTGGAAATATAATCCTTCATATCCGGGTAATGTAAAAAAGACTGCATAGGGTCTGCTTCCGTCATAGCTGTCGGGCACATACAGATTAAAATGAATATCGCCGTCATTTTCGGAATGAAGAACATTGTCCAGGATAAATCCACGGTATTCTTCTGTTCCTTCGGTAACATAAGCAGAAGTTTCCTGTACGTCCTGGTCTGCATTTTCACGGACCGCCGCCGTGTTTTCATTCTCATCCGCTTCCTGCGGAGCAGATTCCTCTGTATCTGACTGCGCCACAGAAACGGTTCCCGTTCCCTCCTGCTGCTGGTTCATTCCACATCCTCCCGTCAACAAAATCAATCCAGTCAGAAATACCATAACCAGAATTTTCTTCATGCCAGTTCTCCTTTTGCTCTTTACATGCACTCCATCAGAATATCATAAATCTCATCCCGACTCAGTTCTCTCGGATTAGAACTGATAATATTGCAGGTATCCGCTACTTTACGCAATATTTCTGGTGTAATCTCCACTTTTGATTTCAGTTCCTGCAGCTTCGTGGGCAATCCGCATTCCATAATAAACGCTCCCAGCGCATCTACTGCGTCCTCCGCTGTATCTGTCCCAAAAACTGCTTTCCCAAAACACTGGAACTTTCCCCTGGTATCCTTCAAAATGTGGCGATAATAAACAGGATGAATCACCGCCAATCCCTGACCATGATTGCAGTCCGTATACGCGCCCAACTGGTGCTCCATCTGATGAGCCTGGAAATCTGTGACTCTTCCCACCTTAAGAATACCGTTTTCCGCCATGGCGGAATCCCACATGAGATTTCCTCTGGCCTGCATATCAGAAACATTCTTTTGCAGCCGTCTCATGTTCACAACGGTATTGCGCATGATGGCCAGCGCCACATCGTCGGAAACATTATCCTGGTCAGATTTTCCAAAATAGGTTTCCATGGCGTGGCTCAGCGTGTCAAAGGCCCCCGACATCACCTGTGACGCCGGAACAGACGCTGTATAAGCCGGATCCAGAATTGCGAACCGGGGCGCTGCGGCGGCCATACCGGCTTTAATTACTTTTTCCTCATTGGTAATCACTGCTCCGCCGTTCATCTCCGCTCCTGTACCGGAGGCAGTCACCACTGCGCCCATGGGAATTACTTCTGTGGGGAACTGATGATCCGTCATTTCCATCTCCCAGAGATCTCTGTCTGTCTTTGCCTGGGCTGCAATTATCTTACAGCAGTCAATGACGGAGCCTCCGCCCACTGCCAGAATAAAATCAATCCCTTCCTTCTTTGCCAGGGCTGCGCCCTCCTGCACCTTCGCATAGGTAGGATTCGGCATAATACCGGAAAAATCCGTTACCTTTTTCCCTGCGTCTTCAAGAATTCCTTTTATCTCGTCATAAATCCCGTTCTTTTTGACAGAACCGCCGCCATAAGCCAGCAGAACATTCTGTCCAAAACCGGAAACCGCCTGAGCCAGATGCTCCCTGGCTGCTCCCTCACCAAAATAAACCTTTGTAGCATATTCATAAACAAAACTCTGCATCATTTTTCTCCTCACTTTCCTTGGTTTTTGGCCGCATGGCCATACAGGTACCCTCTGGAGGGTTTCCTTAGTTATCGGCCGGATGGCCATAGAGGTATCCTCTGGAGGATTTCCATTTTCATTATAAATCCTGGCAGATTTTTGTTGAAGAAACAATAAGTTCCGGGGTATAAACCCCGGGGTTTGTGCAAAAACAGCAACAAAAATTCCATCACCCGGAATGAAATCCAGAGTGATGGAATTGTCCTAATCCTCCCACACGAACCGCAGCATCTTACTCCCCAGAATCTGCCCTCCATTGTCATAACAGATTACGGCACTGGAATCTTCCGGCGTCACAGTCTCCGTCCCCAGTACATTGCCGTCCGCCCCGCGCGGGCAGGCTCCCGGGCTCATCTGCACTCATGTTAGTTTTCTTCCTTCAGCGCCTCTATGGGATTTTCCATCTTTATTCTGCTCATAGCGTAACGCATGGATACAAACACAACAGCGAATACACAGATCACGGCAATCACATACGGCTGCCAGTATACCTGGAAGCTTCTGCTGTAAATCGTTCCCGTAATCCGGAACAGCAGAATCCCCAGCACAAATCCCACCGGGAGTCCCCAGGTCAGCGAGCGTCCGCCGTAAATCAGGCACTCAAACTTCAGCATCCGCATCATACCTTTCCGGGTCATTCCCACACTCCTCAGCATTGCGAAATCCCTGCGCCGGAGGGTAATATTCGTGGAAATGGCATTAAATACGTTTGCCACGGAAATCAGTGAAATCAATATAATAAATCCGTAGGAAAATACATTGATGATGGTCACCAGATTCCTGGTGTCTTCTTCGGAAGCCAGCAGGTCCTGGAAAAAGTCGTCTGTCGTAAGCAATCCGTTTTCTGTCAGTATCTCCTCTACACTGTCAACCATCTGATCATGGTCCGCCGCAACAAAATAACAGATCGGCGGATATTCCGCTTTTTCTTCCTCTGACAGCATATGGTAAGGATAGATCAGAGTCAGATTTTCACTTTCCGGGACTCCCAGCGGTTTTTCTGTCACATAATCTCCCAGTTCCACCGCATAGGTGCTGACCGGAATATTTCTGGCATTTATAATTACACCGTTCTCATCATATTCTCTGTTATCCTCCCCCTCCACATATTGATAACAGAATATATATTCTTCTCCGTCCTGTCCTTCTCCGGATATAACCGTCTCATCTTCCGCATTTTCCACCGTATCTGCCCGGCACCAGTTTCTCACCAGCGCCGAGTAACCCTCCATTTCCTCCGGCTCTGCGACTGCCTCCACAGAATTCAGAGAACCGGTCAGATAATCAAACGAGTACGCGTGGCGTTCATCATCGGTATAAATGGTACTGCTGCCGCTGTTCACCACAATGGCGGGAACATCTCCCCCCTGCAGATAGACACTGTCATCCAGTCCCTGCTGCCGGACAAAACTTTCATAACTGACGTCATCCAGATAGTAGATGTTGGCCGGCATGGCATACTGGCCGCCCACCTCTGCAGGTCTGGGATCATAAATCCCCTCCGGATTGTTCCGGATCAGCTCCTCCACCTGCTTCCGGTACTGCTGATAACTGTCTGTCGTATCGTCCATAGTCAGAATAACTTCCCTGTAATCCGATGAACTCCAGGCCATCTCAGCCACGCCTGCCGCGCTCCGGAGCTCCTCCGCCGGAATCTCATCCCCGGAATCTGCGCCTGTATAGGCCAGATCATAATTTCCGGTACCGGTTCCCTCGGAAACACTGTCGCTGAGATAGGAAGCATAGGTACTTGCCGTAATAAACAGAACCACGCTGAAAGCCAGGGAAATCACTGTATTGCGATACTTTTTCCTGCTGCGGCTGAAGTATTTTTTCCCCAGCATACCTTCCAGGCCAAACAGCCTGTAAAATACTCTGCCTGCCTTTACATCTTTTCCCCGGGTCGTCACATCCCGGCTCTGCCGGATCGCGTCAATGGCATTAATTCTTGTGGCGCGCGCCGACGGAATCAGTGCGGAAACCAGCACCGTAAACAGGGCGATCACCGCTGCCAGTCCTATGGTCTGCCAGCTGACACTGAGAGACAGCCGGTAGGGTGAATCCATCAGAGAATCCAGACGGTCTCCCAGCAGGAGCAGGGTAATTCCGATGCCCGCAATTCCCACCACGATTCCCACAGGAATGCCGATGACGGAAACGATCAGGGACTCCTGCCATACCATCCGGCGGATCTGGCGCTTCGTGGCTCCCACAGAGGCAAGCAGGCCGAACTGTTTTGTCCGTTCACTGACAGAAATGGAAAAAGCGCTGTAAATGAGGGAAACAGATCCCACAAAAATCAGTCCCACAAAAAACAGAACCATTCCCAGGAAAAAAAGGCTGAGATTTCCGAAGGAAAAAATTCCGGCAAACATCAGCAGATCGCTGTTATATCCCACATACGCATGATAAAAATACTGTTGTTCATAACGCTCCATAACCTGCCTGGGATGATTCAGCAAAACATATATGTTATACCCGGATCCGTTTCCTGCAGGAGCCGATGCAATCTCATTTTCCGACATTCTGGTAAGGGCCGTATACCCCGGCGCAGAATAATCCTCAAAATCCGGCCGTTCATAAAGTCCTGTCACAGTAAAGGTTTCTTCTGTGATCTCAACCAGAGCCTCCTCTTCTCCCAGGTACGGATTATGCTGTCCCAATTCTTCCTTCGCATCTGCCTTAATGACTCTTTTCCCGATCTGCAGGGTAACCGTATCTCCGATTTCATAAGAAACACCGCCGTTGTAAAACAGATGCTCCGGCAGAAGAATCTCATTTTCATTCTGGGGAAGGGTTCCTGCAGTCAGATGAACCGGCATCTCCTCATAAAACGTATCATCCGCCGATTCCACAAACAAATAAGGTTTATCCTCATTTTCGCTGCCAATTTCTGCATATCCCAGCTCTCTGGCAACAGATATTACTTCTGTATCGCCATCCTGCATACAGGTCTGCACAGTTTCCAGATCCACACCCTCTGCCGAAATATGATAATTCCCGGAATTGTAAGCATAGGTCTTTTCCAGAAAAGACATCAGACTTCCACAGAATACCGTAACCGCCGTGAAAAGTGTTGCAGACAGAATCACTCCGATAATTGTAACCGTCGTCCGTGTCCGGTTCTGCTTCATGGTTTCCCAGGTTATTTTTCGAAATATCTTCATCCGGAAATCACCTCATCTCTGGTGATTTTCCCATCCTCGATGGAAATAATCCGGTTGGCCTGCAGCGCAATATTTTCATCATGGGTAATCATAATCAGCGTCTGATGGTACAGCCGGTTTGACATTTTCAGAAGTTCCACGATTTCCTGGCTGTTTTTCGAATCCAGATTTCCCGTAGGTTCATCCGCCAGCACCACCGCCGGTGCGTTCATCAGCGCCCGCCCGATGGAAACCCGCTGCTGCTGTCCTCCGGAAAGCTGATTGGGCAGATGTTTCTCCCGGCCCTCCAGCTTCAGGATGCGTATCAGATCCGCCAGCCGTTCTTCGTTTACCTGGCGGCCGTCCATCAGCACCGGAAGCGTAATATTTTCCTTCACATTCAGTACCGGGATCAGATTATAAAACTGATAAATCAGACCGACCTCCCTCCGGCGGAAAATCGCCAGCTGTTCCTCATTCCTGGCGTAGACATCCTCTCCATTCATCAATACTTTTCCCGATGTGGGACGGTCCACGCCTCCGAGAATATGAAGCAGTGTAGATTTGCCGGAGCCGGAAGGTCCGATAATAGATATAAATTCTCCTCTTTCCACAGAAAAAGAGACATGATCTAACGCAGTCACGGCATTATCGCCGGAGCCATAAACTTTTGTAAGGTCTTCAATCTTTAAGATTTCCATGTTCCTCTCCTCCTTATTTTTATGACTCCATCATACAGAAGCAGAATGACTGTGCCGTGAATCTGAAATGACAATATTGTCACTTTCCTCCGCTTCTATGAAAAAATCCACAATTTCGGCAGTCACAGAAAACAGTCCGTTTTCTCATACTACCGCTTTATAAAAGCGGATCACAAATTCCGCCCCGCCCTCCGGAGCGTTTCCGGCTCTGATATACCCGTTCTGGTTATGGATGATCGACTGGGAAAGAGCCAGGCCGATCCCCACACTCTGGGCGGATGAGGACTCCCCCTTATAAAACCGTTCAAACAGATGCGGCAGATCTTTCTGCTGTATGCCCGGACCTGTATCACGGATCAGAAGCTGGGAATAAATCATATTCTCCGATCCCTCCACAACAATCCTTCCGCCCACAGGCGTATGTTCCATACAGTTCTTCAGAACATTCCCCACCGCCTCTACCATCCAGAGCAGATCCCCCTTACATCCTCCTTCCAGATGGCAGACCAGCTCCTGCTCCTTCAGCTCCATGGGAATTGCCAGCGGCTCCGCGGCTTTCTCTACCACGGTTTCAAAAGACAGTTCCTCCTCCCGGAACTTTACAGTCCCTGCATCCAGCCTGGCCATTTTCAGAAGGGTATTTACCAGCCAGTCAATCCGCTCCAGCAGCCGTGTCAGCTCCAGCAGTTGGCCTCTGATATGCATCTGCTCCTGCTGCCGGGAATCACTCTGCTCTGAAATTCCAGCCGCCGTCCTCTCCGCCTGTGCTTTTTTCAGGGAAGCCAGCAGCAGATTTGCCGTGGTCAGAGGCGTACGGATCTGATGGGAAATATCCGCAATGGAATCCGCCATTTTTATCCTGTCCTTTTTCAGCTGGTCATTCTGTTCCCCAAGCCGGAGCATCAGCTTTGAAAGTTCATCCTCCAGAAGGCTCAGCTCGCCTTCCCGGAAAGAGGACAGATCCATCATGGTTCCGCTGTGCAGCATCTGGTCTATGCCTGCCGCCAGGTCTGACATTTTCCGGTACCGGCTCCGGGCATGAAACAGATAGACCAGGTAAAAGAGCACACATGCGCCAAGAACCAGAAGCCCCGCATTCCGGGAAAGGAACAGACCTCCTCCCAGCGAAAAACATGCTCCTGCCACTATATAAAATATTGTAAACCGTACAACTTCCTCATTCCGAAAAAGATGCATTTTTCCTCCTTCTGACGCCCCTGCCTTCCAGTTATTCCGCCACGCGGTATCCCAGTCCCCGCACTGTTTTAATAATCTCCGGCTCCTGGGGATGATCCTCGATCTTTTCCCTGAGACGTTTGATATAGACAGTCAGGGTATTATCATTGACATAATCTCCCGCGGCATCCCAGATCTCCTCCAGAAGACGGCTCCTGCCCAGTATTTTCCCACGGTTATTAAAGAATACCAGAAGCAGACGGTATTCCATCGCCGACAGAGGAATCTCTTTTCCATCCTTATAGACCACGCCCTTTTCCGTATCCACCCTGACATTCCGGATTTCAATTACCGACTGGACTTTTCCGTATCTGCGCAGAACACTTTTTATCCGGGAGATCAGCTCCCGGGGCCGGAAGGGCTTTGCGATATAATCATCCGCTCCCAGATCCAGCCCGGTCACCACACTGTACTCGTCATCCGACGCTGTCAGGAAAATCACCGGAAGATCTGTTTTCTGTTTGATTGCCGAACACACGGAAAATCCATTTCCATCCTTTAATGACACATCCAGAAGTACCAGATCATAACCGCACGTTTCCAAACGCTCCAGAGCCTCCTTCTGCCCGGAGACGGCGTCCGCCAGAAACCCCTCTCCCCGCAGAAAATCTCCCAGAGATTTCACTATGGAGCTGTCGTCTTCTATCATTAAAATTCTCTGCATCTGTTTTCTCCCTTCCATGTCCGGGGCAGACAGCCGGATGGGAAACATGTGCAGAATAAATTCCCCGGCTGTCATCTCCCAGTTATCTGTACAGATATTATTTCACTCAGATGGTATCATCTTATCATGCATACATATGGAAAGCAAAATTATTTTGTCACTTCCAGGCACTGCACCTGCATATCTTGTCCGGCATACAATAAATCTGACAGAAAAACTGTCAGAAAGGGGATTTTGATATGTATTCACGAAACTATTCCAACAATATGAGATGGGGCGAACCATCCGGTTCCTACGGTCAGCAGCATGTACACGAAATTACCGGGAGCACGGAGGTGGCAGAGGAATGCGGAGACTGTCACAGCCATCGTTTCTGCACAGTATCCGGGGAGGCCATCCGTGTCTCCGGCAGCGACCATGTTCACGAAATAAAATTCCGTACGGATTTTGCGGACGGTCATTATCACGAATTCTGCGGCAGATCTTCCGGTGCCATTGATGTGGGAAACGGAAAACATGTGCATTTTGCAAAGGCAATAACAGACGAATCAGACGGCCACCGTCATTCCTTCCAGGCGGCAGCTCTGATCGACAGTCCTTCTGACCCGGACTGCCGCTGAGTTTATTTTACGAGTCCGGCATTTCCCAAAATAACCCGAAAAAAGGACAGCTGCTTTTTCAAAGCAGCTGCCCTCCGTTTTCTCCGTTTTATTATTTCATTGCGTTCCGGATTGCCTCCAGCAGATCCGCATATTCCTCATACGCGGGGATCTGGGGATAATCCTTCTTGATCTGTTCTGTGCTCTTGAACAGAAATCCCGCTTTGCTTGCCTGGATCATGCCAAGATCATTAAAGCTGTCGCCACTGGCAATCGTCTCATATCCGATGGACTGCAGCGCCTTCACAGTCGTGTACTTTGACTTCTCGCAGCGCATTTTGTAACCTGTAATTGTGCCGTCCTCAGCCACCTCCAGAGTATTGCAGAATAGTGTCGGCCAGCCCAGTTTCTTCATCAGCGGAGCGGCAAACTGCTCAAAGGTATCACTGAGAATAATTACCTGGCAGAAAGAGCGGAGCTCATCCAGAAACTCCCTGGCGCCAGGCATGGGATCAATCTTTGCAATCGTATCCTGGATCTCTTTTAATCCAAGACCATGCTCTTTCAGAATATCCAGCCGGTACTGCATCAGCTTATCATAATCCGGCTCATCACGGGTTGTCTTTTTCAATTCGGGAATTCCGCTGGCCTCCGCAAATGCGATCCATATCTCCGGTACCAGAACACCTTCCATATCCAGACATGTAATATACATAACTGTATCCTCCATTCTTTTCCTTGCTTCCCGGTGGGAATTACACAAGTCCCAGTATACCATTCCCGGGAAAAAAAGTAAATTCCCGCAAATAAATTCTTTGCTGCCCCCGCGCCGTCATACAGATAACTTCCGGAACTACTCTACACTCTTCAGGGCTTCCGCCGGGTCAATGGAATTCAGTAGCCGGTTTGTCATCTGATTTACAATAATGGCAAAGGCAAACGCAATAACTCCACAGATCACATAACTTTCTGGATGAATGCTGATATCAAAGTACAGCCCCGGTATATTCAGCATCCAGCCAAGACACTTGCTGATCAGCATTCCTGCAGGCATTCCCAGAAAGATTCCCATAGCAGACAGAATCAGTGTTTCCTTATTCATATACAGATGTACTTCCCGGTCATAAAATCCCAGTACCTTAATCGTGGCAACCTCTCTGGCACGCTCCGAAATATTTGTGGTGGAAAGTGTAAACAGAACCACAAACGCCAGGGCCGCCGCAAGAATCAGGATTACATACACCACCAGATTAATCAGTGTAAACGCCTGGGAGAACTCTTCTTTCAATGATTCTGTACTGGTTACAGAAATAAATCCGTCTCTGGCACCCAGTTCTTCCGAATAGCCAATTGGATCATCCGCCTTACATTCATCTGTCAGATTTACCAGAACCGCATTGGGCGCAAAATCCTGTTCAAAATACGTCTCATAGGCGCTTTCACAAATATAAAGCATATCGCCCAGATAGTTTTCCGTCACATAGGAAACCGGCACTTGCGTCTGATTCAGAGACAGATCCTGCACTTCCACCGTATCTCCGGCAGACAATCCCAGCACATCCGATGCACTTCTGGTTACCATCAGTCCGCCCGCAGCCAGCGGCTGCTCATTGCCATCCATATCCGCCAGTTTGATGAAAGAAGCAATATCCGCATCATCGGGGATAATAAACATCTGTACCGACTCTCCTTCCCCATCCATATTTCGGACGGAAACTGTCTCCACCTGGATATTTACATATTCTTCTATATTTTCCTCATCATCCATATAAGACAAAATTTTGTCATTATCATCTGCCAGACCCACGCCCAGAATATCATAACGGGTCACATTCTCATACTGTTTCGGCATCAGATCTGTAACCGTATTTTTAATTGCAAACCCACAGACCAAAAGGCTGGTACATCCCATAATGCCGATCACCGTCATTGCCAGATGCTTTTTGTACCGGAACAGATTTCTGGCCGTTACTTTATTCAGGAACGACATCTTTTTCCAGATCGCCGGGATATATTCCAGGAAAATGCGGGAACCGCTTTTCGGCGCCAGGGGGCGCATTAACGTAGCCGGCATATGTGCCAGATCCCGCTTTACCGCATACCATACGGCCGCCAGAACTCCTCCCATAAACAGAATAATGCCGACAAATCCCAGCCAGACTATAAATCGCAGTGAATAGTGCGGAATCAGATACATCACCTGGAAGAAGGAAAAAATAATCTTCGGCAGGATAACAAATCCGCAGATATCACCTACAACACCGCCTGAAAGACTCGCGAAAATAGCATAAACAAAATATTTTCTCTGAATTTCCGCGTTCGTAAATCCCAGAGCCTTATAGGTACCGATCAATCCCCGGTCTTCCTCCACCATACGGGTAATCGCAGTGAGACTGATCAGGATCGCCACAACGAAAAAAATCATCGGCAGAAAAGCAGCCAGCCCTTCAATGGATGTGGCGTCACTGTCCACATTAGAATAACCGCTCAGGGAATCCCGGGTCTGGATATACCATGTGGGCATTTCAATCTCGTCAATCTGCTCCCGGGCGTCTGCCAGTTCCGCCATGGCATCTTCCCGGTTCTGATCCAGCTCCGCCTGCCCGTCTGCCAGCTCCGTCTCGCCATCCGCCAGCTGCGCTTCACCGTCCTGCAGTTCTGCCTCCGCTTCGGCCAGCTGCGCTTCGGCATCACGGATCTGCTGCCAGGCGCTGGCAATCTGTACTCTTCCGGCAGAGGCCTGCTGGTTCAGCGTATCCTGGCTGGCATCCAGCTGCGCTTTGCTGGCATTCCATTCTTCTACTCCGGCCTCATACTCTGCCCGGCCTTCCAGAAGCGCCTGGGCCTGAACGTCCAGCTGGGCTTCCGCCTGTTCAAACTGTTCTTCTGCTGCAGTACGCTGAACCTTCAGATTGGCAATTCCGGCATTTACTTCTTCCATCTGTTTCTGAAGCGCTTCCAGCGTTCCCTGCTGCTGGGCCAACTGCTGCTGAAGCTGCTGCAAAAGCTCATCCGTATCTGTTTCTTCTCCATCGTCAGAATCATCCTGTCCGGTCAAAGCATCAATCTGGTCCTGAATCTGATCAATCGCTGCCTGAACCTGGACAATTCCCGCAGTCAGCTCTTCTTTTCCTGACTCATAGGCCGCCAGCCCCTCGTCAATCTGTGCCAGAGTATCGGATCTCTGCTGCGCCAGCTCCTGTCTGGCCGCCGCAATCTGATTCTCACCGCTGACAATAGTTTCTTCCGACTGATCCAGCTGGGTCTTTCCCTCATTCAGCTGCGCATAACCCGCGTCAATCTGCTCCTGGCCGTCCGCAATCTGCTGTTCCGCCTCCTGCTCTCTGGTCTGAAGCTCCTGTTTGCTGTTCTCCAGTTCCTGACGCCCATCCTCCAGTTCCTGGCGCCCATCTTCCAGCTGCTGCCGGCTCTCCTCCAGTTCCAACCGGCCATCGTCAATCTCCTGCTGCGCTTCATCCAGTTTCTGAAGCGCCTCATCCCTGGCGTCATTATATTCCGCCATGGCGTCCTCATAGACAGTATCATAACGCATCTGTTCCTGCTGTTCTCTCAGAGTAGAATTAATCTCTTCCCTGACAGCTTCTACTTTTTCCTCATACTCAGAGGAATAGCACATCAGTTCCTCTGTACCTTTGACTGATACATAAACAGAAGTATAAATATCTGCGCTGGCAGCTGCTTCGGGAACAAAAAATGTGTACTCTGCCGAAGTGGCCGCACGGAAAGATACGCTTCCCTCCGGATTATTTACATCAAAGGGATTCAGAATTTCTGCAGTAATTGTATATTCGCCTGTCTGAAAAACAGGATCCTCGCCCTCCTCCAGATCCTCTTCCGTAAAGGTCAGGGTATCTCCTACCTTCTTCCCTGTATCCTGAAGATAACTTCCATTCACAGCGATCTCATCTGCCGACTGGGGAAGCTCCCCATCCAACACATAGGGAATATTAATTTCTTTTCCCAGCGTATGAATCTCTACTTCTTCCTGGCTTCCATCAATCTCCGTATAAACACTTTTCGAATACTCTCCCTCTACAACGCTGACATCTTCCATCTCCTGCAGCGCCTGGATATCATTCTCATCCAGCCCCAGTGTGGAAGAAACCTGTATGTCAAAAAGATGCTGTTCGTCATAAAGCGCATCCGCAGAATAGCGCAGATCATCACAGGCCGCCTTCAGTCCTGTCAGCATAGTCACGCCCAGAGCTGTAATCAGCAGAATTGACAAAAAACGCTTTCTTTCTTTTCCAATCGTGCGAAATATATCCTTTGTTAATGCATTTTTCATGGCTGCCGCTTCCTCATTACTCACGAAATAAAATCTCTTTTACCACTCAATCTGTTCTACAGGTGTGGGATGCCCGTTCAGCTCCATCTCTACCACCTTGCCGCTCCGGAAACGGATCAGCCGGTCTGCCATCGGCGCCAGCGCAGAATTATGTGTGATAAGAACAATCGTAATCCCTTCCTTCCGACAGGTATCCTGCAGGAGTTTCAGAATCTGCCGCCCGGTAGCATAGTCCAGCGCTCCCGTAGGCTCATCGCACAGAAGCAGTTTTGGATTTTTTGCCAGGGCCCGTGCGATAGACACTCTCTGCTGCTCTCCGCCGGACAGCTGGGCCGGGAAATTACCTTTCCTGTCTTTCAGACCTACTTTATCCAGCGTCTCCGAAGCATCCAGCGAATCCTTACAGACCTGAGCCGCCAGTTCCACATTTTCCAGAGCTGTCAGATTTGGAACCAGGTTATAAAACTGAAACACAAATCCGATGTCGGTCCGCCGATATCCGGTCAGCTGCTTTTTATCATATTTTGTAACATCCCGTCCATCTACAATCAGTCGTCCCGATGTAGCTACATCCATGCCTCCCAAAATATTAAGGGCAGTCGTTTTCCCGGCACCGGAAGCTCCCAGAATAATGGCAAATTCACCTTTTTCTACCACAAAAGACGCCTCATCTACCGCCTTGATGGACTGTTCTCCTACCTGATATGTTTTCGTAATTTTCTCAAATTCTATGTATGACACGGATATTCTCCTCGTATTATATAGTAGTAGTGTTTATAGACCCTCTCCAAGGTCTGTATG
>CAMLYL010000060.1 GCA_946491665.1 uncultured Lachnospiraceae bacterium
ACAGATTTTCAAAAAACATACCGGTACGACGCTTTCGGCGTATCGGAAAAATGTATAGACAGAAAGGAACCCTGCCGGCGGTGCAGGGTTTCTTTCTGCTGTTTAAGCTGTCGGAAAAGATTATTACAGTGTTTCTTTCACCGGAAGCGTGATCTGGCAGATTGTCTGAAATTTTGTTACAGAATAACTGAGACCGTATTCATCACCGCAGATAATTTTGATTCTGCGGTGAATATTCTGAACCCCGTACCCCTCATTTTTAAAGTTCAGAATATCACTGTCCTCCGGGTTGAACACCAGAAGGCTTTTCATCTTTTCCAGATCAATCTGGGTTCCGTCATTGACCACCCGGAGAATTACCTGTTTTCCGATACTGACGCTGATTGAAAGATGGCCTCCTTCCTCCCGGTTGTTGATTCCGTGTTTCAGAGCATTTTCCACTACAGGCTGCAGAATAAACCGTGGAATGTACAGGGCGGGGAGCGGGTCCGGCATATCAAAATCGTAGGTCAGCCGGTCTGTGTAACGGAATTTCTGCAGCACAAGATAGCTCTGAATATACTGGATTTCCTGTTCCATTTCCACGAAAGAACTGTTGTTTTTCATCAGGCTCAGGCGGAAGGTATCGGACAGGGCAGTAATCATTTCACTGATTTCATCCTGATCGTTGGCCAGGGCGATCCAGTTGATGGAATCCAGAGTATTATACAGAAAATGGGGATCGATCTGGCTCTGCAGAAGCGCCAGTTCCGCGTCTTTTTTCTCAAGATTTTTTACGTAAATTTCCTGAATCAGACGGTTCATGCGGTCTTCCAGCTGCTCATAGGAGCGGTACATCTGCCCGATTTCGTCGGAGCGGTTCCGGTATCGCTTCACTGCATCTGGATCCAGCTTCTGATCAGAGCCGTGGTAGGCATCCATTTTTTTGGAAAGAACAATAATTGGCCGGGCCATGCTGCTGGCGCTGTATCGGGACATAAGAAACAGTGCGGCAAAGATGGCAGCCAGAGACAGAAGCAGAATATACATCATTGTAGTGGCTGTGCCGTTGACTTCGCTGTAAGGAGTCAGCATGTAAATTGTCCAGTTGTCCGTATCCATTTCAGAGGCTGTCAGCACATAAAGTTCCTTTTCATAACGAAATATCTGATTGCCTGTCTGATAATCAACGCTGATAAAGGCGTCTGAATAATTGTTCATCAGAGCATTGGTTATGATCAGCTTATTGTCTTTGCTGAAGAGAAAGACATTGGTTGTTTTTCCCCAGGAAATATCCTGCCAGAGCTGCTCCACATATTCATCGTCCAGATAAATCATCAGATAACCGAGAACTGTACGGTAATCCGATGTGCTTACGATGGGCCGGGCCAGCATAAGCGTGTTGATCTGTCTGGGAATTTCGTTATTTTCCTGGGCAGCATAATCCGTTTTGGTCAGTCTGGAATAGGGAAACCAGGAGTAGGGACTGCTCATATCGGTCAGCTGTGAATACCACCATTTCTGGCGGATGTTCTGAAAACCGGACCGGTCAGTGTAGGCATTTTCGGTAGAGTAAACCGTGTGAGTTTTTGTGGTCAGGACAATGCTGTTGATGTAATCTCGATTCAGAATCAGACCATTTACATAATAGGATACATCTGTATCGTCCGGATAAGCGGAAGACGCGTTGGCGGCAGACAGATATTCCTGTACCGTGGAGTTGTAAATTAATTCCCGGGACATATTTTCTGTGTCGCTGATGACGAATTCCAGCTGAGCGGAGGTCTTTTCCAGTTCTGTGGCCTGAGTCTGCATGACTGTTTCATGGGTGGTGAACTGGATAATGGAGAAAGCCAGTATCAGAATGCCGGATATTACCGGAATCGCGATGAAAAGAAATGACATGAACAGACGCCGCTGAAAGCTTGTGGAATCTGACAAGCCGTTGAATATTTTAAAAAAGAGAAAATTCTTTTCTTTTTTTCTGTGATTCATAAAAAACTCCCGTAAAATTCATTGTTTTCATTTTACAATAGATTTGTTTTCCTGTAAAATAAAAAAATGTATGATTCATTGTATGCAGGATTGAGGATATGAAGAGACTGATTTCAATTTTACTGATATGTATTCTGGGAATTTTGCTTTTTCTGGGAGGTTGCGGGGAACCGCAGGATTCTGAAAATGAAGAAGAAACATCACCCGCAGAGATATCTCTGGAGGTCTGGATTTGTTATGACCGGAATGTACCCGGAGCCTATTATGTGTTTGAGTGGGATAATCTGGCGGAAAAATATGGTTATAATATAGAGATACAGACTTATTCCGAGCAGGAGATAAAGGATAAGCTGAAGATGGCAGTTGTCAGCAATGAGCTGCCGGACATTTTTTATGTTCCGGGAGGAGCATATCCGGAATATCTGTTTGAGGCGGGAGCCTGTATACCAGTGCAGGAGTATCTTTCGGAGACTGACTTTAAGGAAAAGTATCTTTTGCCTTATGAGGATGGCAGTAATTATATTATTCCCTGCATGGCGGACAGTTACGGAGCGGCGTATTATAATACGGAACTGATGGCGGAAATCGGCCTTGAGATTCCTTCCAACTGGGAGGAACTGGAGGAGATGGTTCAAAAAGTCCACCAGTATAATGAAGAGAACGGGACGGAGTATGCGGCCATTGAACTGGGAATGAAAGATAAATGGATGGGAGAACTATTGTACTGTATGACTGCTTTAAGTCAGAATCAGGAAATTTACCGGCGGACAGAGACAGGAGAAGCTTCTGATGAAGAACTTTCGGCCATGCTGACTGAGGCGTCCGGTGCAATAGACCGCCTCATGAAACTGGGAGCGTTTCCCGGGGAATACATGGAGATTGGCGAGCCGGAAGCAGTAAGAAATTTTATCAATCAGGATGCGGTAATGATGGTGCATCAGACATCTCTGGTTTATCACCTGATACAGAATATGGGAAGAGAAGGATTTGCAGCAGCCGCATTCCCCGGGTGCGGGGAGGAAGGCGCTTTATATCGTGTGATGGATATGAATTACACTTATACCCCGGGGCTGGCGGTCAGTTCAGGCTCAGAGTATCAGGAGGAGGCTGCCAGGCTGAGCGTAGAATTTGCTCTGAACGTTAACCGGACTAATGTAGAGCAGCACGGTTATCTGAATATGACGGAAGAGGACTTTACCTATGACGGATCCAGTTTCCCTCAGATAGAGTTTATACACGATCTGGAAACTCATGCTGAAACCACAGATGCATTTCTGTTTTCGGGTTTTGTTCAGGAAAACGGTGATGACTGGGGCAATCTGATGAAGCAGTTTTACGCAGGACAGCTGGATGTGCAGGAATTTTCAGAAAACAGCGCAGGAATTATAAAAAATAACAACAGTTAAAGAGGGAAAGGAAAAGGACTTACTGCATTGTGCATAAAATAGAAAAAGATTTCACAACTTGTTTGTGGAATCTTTTTTGTATTCCGTAAATATTCAATAAAATCATAATTTTTTCGGGTTTAAATTCGTAATATTTTCGGATAAAATGGACGTATCGTAGGAATACACTTATGCAAGTTATAGGAGAGTATGAACATGAAAAAAAGATTAGCACAGTTAGCTGCAGTTGCTGTCTGCGTTGTAATGGTGGGATCCCTTGCGGCGTGCGGCGGCAATACCAGCAGCAACAGCAGTAGTGGAGACAGCTCAGACGATACCATAACGGTAGGCGTTGTTTATCCTGCTACCGGAGCTCTGGCTGCCTTTGGTGATGGTACCGAGGAGATGTATGGTTATGCGGTAGACCAGATCAATGAGGCCGGCGGTGTTGAAGTGGATGGTTCCATGAAGAAGATTGAGCTTGTATTTGCAGATTCTCAGTCTGATGCCACAAAAGCTTCCGAGGCCGCCAATAACCTGATCCTCAGAAGGGGCGTTGAGATTATGCTGACGGCAAAGACAGCTACAACGACAGTTCCCGTGGCGGCAGCCTGTGAGCGGGCCGGAATTCTCTGTCTTTCTGTTGATACCCCGGATGAGGCATGGGCAATATCCGATTATAAGACATCCTATCATGCCGGATTCAATACGGAGAATGAGTTGTCTGCGTTTGCGGATGCCTGGGAGATGGCAGGTGTATCCGAGGGCGGTTCAATCGGCGTTATGCATGCGACTGATACGGAAGGTCAGACTATGATCGGCGCAATTTCTGCTTTTGCCGAGGGAAGAGGATACACAGCCTATGATCCGGGCGCCTATACATCCGGCGCCACAGATTATACTTCTATTATCAATAATCTGAAGCGGGAGAATTGTGAGGCAATTGCCGGCGTTATGCTGACTTCTGACTTTGGTACATTTTTTGCTCAGCTGAAATCTTCCGGTTATATGCCCAAGGCTGTGACCATTGCGAAAGCGACACTGTTTGTTGCAGATGTTGATTCAGCGGGCGCGGACGGACTGGCTTCCGGTCTTTGTTCTGAGGTATGGTGGACGCCAAATCATCCGTTTACATCCTCCATTTCCGGACAGACCTGCCAGGAGATCGGAGATGTGTGGATGGAACTGATGCCTGAGTATGATTATGCACCGGCTACGGCTGGTTATGATTATGCAAATGTAGAGATCCTTTACAATGTATTAAAGAATGCAGGATCTCTTGATATTGACGCTCTGACTGCCGCCTGTGATGAGCTGGATATTGATACTGTAATTGGCAATATAAACTTCAATGATCAGCACTATTCCGTACAGCCTCTGGTAACAGGACAGTGGATTTACAATGATGACGGCACATGGACTCAGAACATCATTGCAACAACTCAGATTCCTGAGCTTGAAACAACCGGCGAATTTATTCCTTTTGAAGAATAGTGCGGCCGTATTTTACCGGGAGCAATTTCCCGGAAGTGTAAACTGAATGAGAATGTGAAAAGAAGTAACCGTTGAAAAGAGCTTCTGCAGCGCTTCTAATGCGGTTACTTCCAGTAAAAAAATAAAACAGGGTTAACAGGGAGGTATAGTTTTGAGCGCAATATTAACTGTTAAAGACCTTGGTATTTCTTTCGGAAGCAACCACGTATTAAAGAATATTAATTTTACGCTGGATGAGGGAGAAGTACTGGGAGTGATTGGACCAAATGGAGCCGGAAAAACAGTTATGTTAAATATTCTGACCGGTATTTTGAAGCCCACAAAGGGTACGATTCATTTCCAGGATAAAGAGATTTCCCATGAAGGAATTACTGAGCGGTGCCGCGGAGGCATCGGGCGGACATTCCAGGTTCCCAGACCGTTTGAGCAGATGACCGTATTTGAGAATATCATGGTCGGCGGTGTTTTCGGAGCCGGTATGTCCGAGGCTGAGGCAAAGAAAAAAGCATTGGAAGTATCAAAAATCATTAAACTCGACAACAAGCTGGAACTGTTTGCCGGAAAGCTGGGGCTTCTTGACCGGAAACGTCTGGAGATCGGCCGCGCGCTGGCAACTGAGCCGAAAATCCTGCTTCTGGACGAGGTGGGCGGCGGCCTGACGGAGTCCGAAGTAGGGCTGATTATTGATCTGGTTAAGACGATAAAGAGCCAGGGTGTATCTGTAATCTGGATTGAGCATATTATCCGTACCATGTTAGAGGGTACAGACCGGGTAATGCTGCTGGCTGACGGCGTTGACGTTATTACCGGAAAGCCTCTGGATGTCATGAATTCCAAAGAGGTTAAGAAAGTATATATGGGAGGAGGAGACGACGAAGAATGAGCCTTTTAGAAGTAAAAAATATTGATGTTCATTATGGAGATTTCCTTGCTCTTCAGAATATTTCCCTGAATGTTGAACCGGGAACTATCGTGTCACTGATCGGCGCCAATGGAGCCGGAAAGTCCACAGTTATGAATACAATCTGCGGATTTAACAAACCTACGAAGGGTGAGATTATCTTTGACGGCCAGAATATATCCGGGAAAAAGCCTTCCCAGATTGCGAAGCTCGGACTGTCTATGGCTCCTGAGGGAAGCCATTGCTTTGAGCGTATGACAGTGCAGGATAATCTGCTGATGGGCGCTTATCTGGCAAAGGGCAGTGAGAGAAAAGACAGACTTGAGAGTGTTTACAGACTTTTCCCTGTTTTGAAGGAGAAAGCAAATCAGATGTCCACTTTCCTTTCCGGCGGACAGAGACAGATGCTTGCGATTGGACGCGGCATTATGACACAGCCCAAGATTCTGCTTCTGGATGAGGTTTCTCTGGGACTTGCTCCGGTAGTTATCAATGATATTTATGACAAGCTGAAAGAAATTGCAGAGACCGGACTTACCATGCTGATTGTGGAGCAGAATGTGAATCGTTCCCTGGAGGCTTCCGATTACGCGTACGTCATTCTGGAAGGTAAGGTCGTAATGGAAGGCAAATCCAAAGAGTTGAACGTGGACGAGGTAAATGACGCTTACTTCGGTATCGGAAGCTTTGCTCATTAATTGAAAAAGGAGTTGAGACGTTATGATTCAAGTTATAATTACAGGTATCCTCCTGGGAGGATTATATTCCATGATCGGCGTAGGAATGTCCCTGGTATTCGGTATTATGGGACTGACAAACCTGGCGCACGGCGATCTGATGATTCTCGGTACATATATTACCATGGTAGTGGCAAATGCTCTGGGATGCAACCTGATTGTGTCCACCCTGATTTCCGTGGTTGTCATGTGTGTTCTGGGATTTGTCATTCAGCAGTTCCTGGTCAATCAGGTAATGGACAAAGGGCAGGCTCCGGCCCTGCTGGTCACATTCGGATTGTCGATATTCCTGTCCAACCTGATGCTTAAAATTTTCAGTGCGGATAACCAGATTATTAATAACCCGCTTGCATCCAAAAATGTGATTACTACAGATGTACTTTCCATTTCCGCAAGCTACCTGGTAAGCTTTATTATTGCATGTGCAATTATCATCGGTCTTTCTCTGATGATGCAGAAGACAAATTTCGGACGCGCGATCCGCGCTACATCTGATGATGTTATGGCGGCGGAACTGATGGGAGTAAATACAAAGCTGGCCTATGCGGCGGCAATGGTAATCTGTATGGGAATTACGGCAGTAGCCGGCTCTCTGGTAGGTTCCACCTTTACCTTCTATCCTTCATCCGGTACGCAGTATCTGATCATTGCGTTTGGTGTAGTTGTTATCGGCGGTATGGGATCTCTGTTCGGAACACTGATTGGCGGTATTGTGCTTGGCGTGGCACAGCTGTTAGGCGGATTTGTGTTTGGCTCCGGCGTTCAGATGCTGGTAGCATATATTGTTCTGCTTGTGATCCTCGCGTTAAGGCCCAACGGATTATTCGCGGCTTCTGCGGTGAGAAAGTAAAGGGGGCTGACGATCATGAAAAAAATGAAAAAATCTAATTTAATTATTTTAGTTGTACTGGCAGTTGTTCTGTTTGTTGTTTTGCCCCAGACGGGCAGCAATTATATTCTGAATACCTGTACACTGATGTGTCTGTATCTGGCTATGAGTCAGATGTGGAACCTGTTGGGCGGTTACGCCGGTATGCTTTCGCTTGGTATGCAGGCATTTATCGGAATCGGCGGTTATACGCTGACCATTTTATCGGTAAATTATGGTATAAATATTTATCTGTCCATCATTATCGGCGCAGTAATTTGCGCTCTGTTCGGACTGGCTGTATCACCGGCTATTTTTAAGATGAGCGGCGTGTACTTTGCCATTGGTACATGGATTATCGCTGAGGCGCTGAATATTTTCTTCTCCAACTGGAAGTTTGTAGGGTATGCTCAGGACTGGTCCATTAACTCCGTGTTCAATATGGGTTATAAGCAGCTGTATTATACGGCTCTTGTAATCGCGGTTATTACGGTTCTGATCGTTTACAGCCTGCTGCGCACGAAGACCGGTCTCGCCCTTATGGCAATCCGTGACAGCGCTTCCGCGGCAGAAACAATGGGTGTGGAACTTTATAAGACGAAGCTGAAATGCTACGTGATCGCCTGCTTTATGATGGGTCTGATCGGCGGCGCTCAGTATATGCAGACTGCATTTATTAATCCGTCTACCGGTTTCTCGATTAACTGGACCATTGCCATGACCTTCGCTGTTATTATCGGCGGACTGGGAACGATGGAGGGTCCGATTGTGGGATCTATCATTTATGTAGTGATTGTACAGATTATGTACAGCTACACTGGTATGTCCAACATTGTGCTTGGTATTATCGCGATTGTGGTAATCCTTCTGGCTCCTGACGGAATTATGGGTACTCTTTATAAGAAGACAGGATTCCAGTTATTATCACCGAGACGGAGTATTCCCAAGGAATAAAAGGAAAATAAATTCATATTTCAAAAAGCCAGGGAGAGCCGCATGCTGCGGCGCTTCTTTCGGGTACAGGGGAGAATGATCTGCGTCATAGGTAAGTTCTGAATTGTCAAATTGGGTAATTATTGGTATAATACCCATTGACAAACTCGGAAAAGTTTGATAAAAAAATGACAGGCTGAAATGAGAGAGAATGCTTAAAGAAGAAATGAGGTAAAAAATATGACAAAAATTGATTTAACTCAGTATGGAATCACAGATGTAAAAGAAATCGTATATAATCCTTCCTTTGATGCTCTGTATGAAGAAGAGATTAATCCTGCGCTGGAGGGGTATGACAGAGGTCAGGTCAGCGAGCTGGGCGCTGTGAACGTTATGACAGGTATCTATACGGGACGTTCTCCCAAAGACAAGTATATTGTAATGGATGAGAATTCAAAGGATACCGTGTGGTGGACGTCTGATGAATATAAGAATGACAATCATCCGGCTTCCGAAGAGGCATGGAAAGAGCTGAAAAAGATAGCTCAGCAGGAACTTTCCGGCAAGAAGCTGTATGTGATGGATGCTTTCTGCGGCGCCAACAAGGATACCCGTATGGCGATCCGTTTTATTATGGAGGTTGCATGGCAGGCTCATTTTGTAAAGAATATGTTCATCCGTCCCACAGAAGAGGAGCTGGAGAACTTTGAGCCGGATTTTGTTGTTTACAATGCATCCAAAGCAAAAGTAGAGAATTATAGGGAGCTCGGATTAAATTCTGAGACTGCAGTTGTATTTAATATTACAAGCCGCGAGCAGGTAATTATCAACACATGGTACGGCGGTGAGATGAAGAAGGGTATGTTCTCCATGATGAACTATTACCTTCCCTTAAAGGGAATCGCTTCCATGCACTGTTCCGCAAATACAGATCTGAACGGTGAAAATACTGCGATCTTCTTCGGACTTTCCGGAACCGGCAAGACTACCCTTTCCACAGATCCCAAGCGTCTGCTGATCGGCGATGATGAGCATGGCTGGGATGACAACGGTATTTTCAATTTTGAAGGCGGATGCTACGCGAAGGTGATTAACCTGGACAAAGAGTCCGAGCCTGACATTTACAATGCTATTAAGAAAAATGCTCTTCTGGAGAATGTAACTCTGGATGCCGATGGCAAGATTGATTTCAATGACAAGAGCGTGACAGAGAATACCCGTGTTTCTTATCCGATTGATCACATTGAGAAGATTGTTCGTCCTGTTTCTGCAGCTCCGGCCGCAAAGGATGTGATCTTCCTTTCCGCAGATGCATTCGGAGTACTTCCTCCGGTATCTGTGCTGACTCCGGAGCAGACAGAATATTATTTCCTGTCCGGATTTACAGCAAAGCTTGCGGGAACAGAGCGCGGTATTACAGAACCTACGCCGACCTTCTCCGCATGCTTCGGTCAGGCATTCCTGGAGCTGCACCCCACAAAATATGCGGAAGAGCTGGTAAAACGGATGAAGATGAGCGGCGCCAAGGCGTATCTGGTAAATACCGGATGGAACGGAACCGGCAAGCGTATCTCCATTAAGGATACCCGCGGAATTATCGATGCGATCCTGAACGGAGATATTCTGAATGCGCCCACAAAGAAGATTCCCTACTTCAATCTGGAGGTTCCGACCGAGCTGAACGGCGTGGACACCGGTATTCTGGATCCCCGTGATACTTATGCAGATGTATCCGAGTGGGAAAGCAAGGCAAAGGATCTGGCAGAACGCTTCACAAAGAATTTCAGAAAATATGAAGGCAACGAGATCGGCAGGGCACTGGTTGCAGCCGGCCCTCAGTTATAAGAGCGGATTTGTATGTTTCTCCCCGGTTTATCCGGGGAGATTGTTATATCATATAAAAGCTGTGCCGCACAGTGTGCGGCGGAAAGTAAAAGGAGAATTATGAAGAAAGAAGCATTATATCAATATGTAGACCATACTGCTTTGAAGGCATTTACCACATGGCAGGAGATTAGAACTCTTTGTCAGGAGGCGCTGGATTATGGAATGGCGTCTGTCTGTATTCCCAGCAGCTATGTGAGGAGAGCTCACGAAGCTTTTCCGGAACTGACGATCTGTACTGTGACAGGTTTTCCGCTGGGGAATGCCAGTACGGAGGCAAAGCTGGCCGAAACACGTCAGGCTCTGGCGGACGGGGCCGGTGAGGTGGACATGGTGATTAATATCGGTATGGTGAAAAACGGGGAGTACGATGCCGTGACGGAGGAAATCCGGCTGCTGAAAAAGGAAACAGGAGAGCGTATCCTGAAGGTGATTATTGAGACCTGTTATTTGACGGAAGAGGAAAAAATCCGTATGTGCCGGGCTGTGACAGAGGCAGGGGCGGATTATATCAAGACATCCACCGGTTTTGGAACCGCAGGAGCTGCTCTGGCGGATGTGAAGCTGATGAAGGAGCATATCGGTCCGAAGGTGAAAATAAAAGCGGCGGGAGGCATTCGTTCCAGAGAAGAGATGGAAGCCTATATTGCAGCGGGCTGCAGCCGGATCGGTACCAGCAGCGCTGTTTCCATGCTGAAGAACTGAAGCGCAAGTATTATGAATTTTCTGGACGGAAAAGATTTCCATTGAATTTGTAAAGACAACAACTGGAAAAGCTGGAAGATTTTCATAGTAATATTCCCTTGTCTTTATGCACATAGTAAGGTATAATAATTTTAGCAAATTCCTGGGGTGTACGAGAGCCTTGCTATTTTGAACCTACATTTACGTTTATGGGACTCCTATATCGCTGAACGGATGTCAGGCCGCCTTTGGTCAGCGGAAGGCAGAAGGACAGCTGCGGACACCCACCTGGCTTTTCGCTAGGCGTCAAAATTGCGGGTACGGCACTTTGGGAATTGCAGAAGATAATTTTTAAGGTACGAAAGATTTGGCAGGGTACCAATGAGAGCCTGTACAAAAGAAAATAGAATGAGAGTACAAATGAGGAAAGAAGCTGCGTTTTGCAGCTTCTTTTTTTCAATGGCGAAAACAGGCCGATCAGGACGGAAAGGTGAAAAACAGTGCATGAAATATCGAAAAAGAAGACGACTCAGGAGAGAATTGTTTCGAGGAAAAACCGGGCGCGGGATTTACATAAAATATATTCTGATTATGGCGGTGGTTCTGTTTTTCTGCCTTGAGCTGGATCATTTCGCTCATGAGCGGGCGGAGAAGACGGAGGATGCAGACCGTGTGCCGGCCGTGGAACTGGCAGGATACCTGCAGATCATACCTCTGACTCCCGAAGAGACGCGGACGCTGATTCTCCCGGATATGGGCGAATATCTTACCGGAGAGGATGTGTATACGCTTCTGGAGTTTCTGCGACTGGATGAACTGGCAGAAACTGTGGGACAGGAAATTCCGTTTCAGAGAACAGATTTTCTGACCCGTGAGATCTGGTGTCAGATTTATGAGCGCCTTCTGACGGAGCTGGGGCAGGCGGAGCAGGTGGAGATTACAGAAATTCAGTATCTGGGAATGCTTTCCTCAGAAGGGCGTCTGATGGCGGATAACGGAAATTACGACTGTGATCCGGAAGGGATCGACTTTGTTTACGGGGAAAACTATCAGGTATATGTTTTCGGGAATATTCTGCTGGGAAGAGCGTTTCCTGCCGCACAGCAGGAAACGGAGGAATCGGGAGAGGAGAATCAGGAGGAACAGACCGGGCAGGTACAGATACCGGAAAATGTATCGGTTCTGGTGACGCAGGATAATTCGGAACAGATTTGCCGGGAAAACGTTTATCTTTCCGGTGACGCCGGACTGATGGCCGCGGTATCCGGACAGGACGGTTCGGAGCAGTGTCAGGCCGGACAGGTGCTCAACTGCGGGGAATGGATGAACAACAGGGCGGCGGAGGCGATGGTGGTGACGGCCGGAGAAAACGGCAGGATCTATATAACGGATGAATCGGGAAATATTCATTCATCAGGATACCGGGGAGCTTTTCGTTTATCCCGAAACGAAAACGGAATCTGGATCGTGAATGAAATTTCCATGGAAGAATATCTTTATGGGGTTGTGCCCGGAGAGATGCCGGAAAGTTTTGAAGCAGAAGCGCTCAAGGCTCAGGCTGTCTGTGCCAGAACATATGCTTCCCGTCTGGTGAATGAAAAAAAGTATGAAGATTTTGGCGCGGATCTGGATGACACCACGGATTGTCAGGTCTATCTTCCCTCGCAGGAAAATGAAAAAGCAGTGAATGCCGTGAATGATACGGCGGGGAAGATACTTGCATTTCAGGGAAATCTGGCGGAAATTTATTATTTTTCCACATCCTGTGGTTTTACTTCCGGTCTGGAGGTATGGCAGCTGAACGGCCCTGATTATCTTCGGAGCGTCAGTCTGCTGCAGTCACCGGAGCTGGAAGTGGGAAAAAGTATTTCTGTGGATGAATTTCTGCGGAAAACGGATATTTTCTCTTATGACAGCGAGAGCAGATACTTTCGCTGGACGGTGCAGCTGGATCTGACGTCTTCTCTCTCTCGGGTTCTGGAAGAAATCCGTCAGGAAATAGAGAAGGGATCAGGAAAGGTGGGAATTGAGGCTGCCGGGGGAAGCGGAGTATCCGGCGTGGAAGATCTGGGCGGCTTTCAGGGGATGACAGTCAATGGAAGAAGTGATTCCGGCACGGTCACGGATCTTTCTCTGCAGTTTGAAAACGGGAGAGTTCATCTGTATCATGAAAATACCATACGCTGTGTTCTGGCGAAGGCAATGACGGCTGTGACGGATAAAAACGGTGAATTGGTTCATACTCTTAATATGCTGCCAAGCGCGTCATTTTCTGTGGAGGATTCCGGCGGCGGAAAGGCAACGCTTTACGGCGGAGGTCTGGGGCACGGCATCGGGATGAGCCAGTATGGCGCCGACGGGATGGCAAAAGCCGGAAAAACCTATAGCGATATACTGACATTTTTTTTCCCGGGAACAGAAATTGCAGGCGTTTCATAAATCCCGGGAGACTTTGCGGAAAGAAAGGCTTGCGGGATGGGGAAAAAGATGGTATTGTATCAACCATGTGAGATTACCGGCAGGAGGAACGTGAAGTGAAACAGGTTATTTCCTACTTTATGAGAAAAATAAAAGAGGATAATATCGGCGCTTATGCGGGTCAGGCGGCATTGTTTCTGATTATGTCTATGATCCCGTTTCTTCTGGTGTTATTGTCCCTTCTGCGTTTTACACCCGTTTCGGAAAGTATGATTTTGTCCGGGATTGAGCTGATCAGTCCGGGTTATGTATCATCCACCGTAGTTGCAATTGTGGATGAGGTATATCATAATACCGGCGGAGTTCTGTTTGTATCTCTGATTCTGTCTGTATATTCTGCGGCGAAGACTATTCAGAGTCTTCGGTACGGACTGAATATTGTTTATGAAATCGATGAGACGCGTAACTGGTTTGTGCTCCGGCTGCGGGCCATGATCGAGACCTTTTTTCTGATCCTGGCGATTCTGCTGCTGGCGATTCTGCTGATGTTCGGAAAGACAATTCAGGATATGCTGGCAGAGTATGTGCCTTTTGTGGCCATGGTGACGGAGACGATTCTGAAACTGCGGATGCTGATCCTGTTTTTCGTGCTGATTGGTATTTTTACTGTAATTTATAAAGTACTGCCCAACCGGAAAGCGACTCTGCGCAGTCAGCTGGTAGGCGCCATCGGATGCTCTGTGGCGTGGTATGTCTTTTCATTCGGGGTATCTGTCTATATAGAAGTTTTTAACGGCTTTTCCTTTTATGGGAGCCTGACCACGATTGTTCTTATGATGTTCTGGCTTTATTTTGCCATGTATATTTTTCTGGTCTGCGGAGCTATAAACAATGCGTTCGAAATGATTCTGATAGAATTGAAGCTTGATTTTAAAATGAGAAAGCAGAAGAAGATGCAGAAGAAGATTGAAAAGTGGGAGATGAAGAAAGCAGAAAAAGAAAAAAGAAAGCATTAAACAGGGCGTGCCATGTACGGCGCGCCCTGAAAATTTATTTGCTGACAATTTTGTAATAGCTTTTTGCAGTGACAGAGTAGATGATGATATATAATACCGCAAATCCTGCGAAGGTTCCGATCAGGCAGAAGATGAAAGAGGTAACATCGCCCATTGCCAGCACGGAAAGCAGTCTGGAAACGATCGGGAAGGCAAAGGCGGAATGGATGCCTGCGACAATCAGCGGCAGGAAGAATACCATCAGTACCTGGGAGCGGATGAACTTTCGTATGTTTTCTTTGGACAGTCCGACATTCTGCATGATTTCATATCTCCTGGTGTCCTGAAGTCCCTCGGAGATCTGTTTATAATAAATGATCAGTACTGTGGCGATCAGGAAAATGATACTCAGGAAAATGCCGATGAAAAACATACTTCCGTACAGCGGCAGGTAGCTGTCGTAGCTTCCCGACCGGGATTCCGCAATGGCATACAGACTGGCGCCTTCACCGTCTGCTGCGGACGGGTTGTCTGCTGCGAATATTTCCTGTTCCGCTGCAAATGCATTCTCAAAGTTCTGAATAATGGCATCTGATTTTGAAGTGTTGGAAATATTGTAACCGCAATAAAAGTCCAGTGAGGATGCGTTGCTGCCATAGATTTCTTTTTGCTGGCGGTAAAGATCGAGGACAGTATCCATGCTGTCGGTTACCACGTAGTAGACGCTGGTGCCGGTATTAGCCGCAAAAACTCTTGCTTCCGGGAGTTTATCCAGAACTTCGCGGACGGTAAAAGTTCTGTTCATAACGGATAACGTGTCGTAGTTGTAGGGGGTATCTGTGTTGGAATATACCAGTACCTCATCCTGGTTCAGTGCAGTCTCGTTTCCGGTGATACGGCTGTAGTCATCGTCTGTAGTAAAAATCAGTGTACAGATCGCATTGACGTTGATGGAAGTGGCGGCATCCATGTCTACCACAAAGGTATCCTCTTCCTGCTGAGCGCCAAAGCCCAGAGAAACAGCGTAAGCTTCATCGGAAACCTCCTCACCCTCATCTTCTGCGGCTTTTTTCAGCATATTTCGGGCATCGGAGAAATACTGATCAGACCAGTTGTCTGTTTCCAGCATGATATTGGCGTTTAATTCCCGCGGGTAGCGCTGCTGTACCATATTATCAATTCCCGAATACAGGGAGAGGGTGGTGGAAACAGCGATAATTACCATTGTAGATAAAATGCAGATGCTGGCAAGGCTTGCTGCGTTCTGCTTCATCCGGTAAAGCATGTTGGACACATTTATAAAGTGGCTGGCTTTGTAATAGAATTTTTTGTTTTTCCGCAGAGCTTTCAGCCAGATAATGCTTCCGGCGATAAAAAGGCAGTAGGTACCGATCACAACAAAGATTACTGCAAGGAAAAACAGGCCGAAAGCTGCCAGCGGATTAGTGATGCTGACGGAAATTCCATAGCCAATCACAATGGAAACCACGCCGATGATAGCCAGAACCCATTTGCTTCGGGGTTCTTTTTCTCCAACATCGCTTCCGCGCAGGAGGGCGATGGTATTGGAAAAACGAACCTGGCGGAAAGCATTCAGGAATAATACCAGATGAATGACTGCAAAAAGAATAACAGTCCGGATCACCGCTTCCCGGGAAATTTCGAATCCCAGAGGAATTTCTGCGGCCATGAGCCGCATCAGACCGGCGAAGGCCACCTTATAGAGAAGCAGTCCGATGAGGATTCCGCCGACGATGCTGCTGACAGCGATAATCAGGGTTTCATTGAAGATGATCCGGGCGATATGCCGTTTTTCCAGTCCCAGTACGTTGTAAATGCCGAATTCATGTTTTCTCTGCTTGACCAGAAAACTGTTTGTGTAAAACAGGAAGATGGCGGAGAAAATAACCATGAGTCCCGTGCCGATTTTCAGCATATAGCGAATGGCTTCTGAGCCGTAAACCTGATCAATGCCGGAGTTGGTGATCAGCGCCTGAATGATGTAAAACAGTGTAGACATCAGGATACAGGTCAGAAGGTAGGGAATATACATCCGTCTGTTTTTGCGGATGCAGTCAACCGCAAATTTAAAATAAAATCCTTTTTTCATCTTTTCACACCACCTGTCTGCAGTATTGTCAGGGCGTTTGAGATGTTCTGATACATTTCTTCAGAAGAAAGCCCGCCCCGGTAGAGCTGATGAAATACTTTTCCGTCTTTGATGAACAGTACCCGGCTGGCATGGCTGGCCGCTTTTGTGGAGTGGGTAACCATCAGAATCGTCTGACCCTCTTTATTGATCTCGTTAAACAGAGAGAGCAGTTCATCGGTGGAGCGGGAGTCCAGAGCTCCGGTGGGCTCATCGGCAAGAATTAGCTGAGGCTCTGTAATCAGCGCTCTGGCGACTGCCGCCCGCTGTTTCTGTCCGCCGGACACCTCGTAAGGATATTTGAAAAGCAGATCGGCGATTCCCAGTTTTGCCGCGATGGGGCGCAGCCGTGTCATCATTTCCTGATAGGGAACCCCTGAGAGCACAAGGGGGAGCAGAATATTATCTTTCAGATCGAAGGTATCCAGGAGATTGAAGTCCTGGAATACGAATCCCAGATTATCCCGGCGGAATGCGGACATTTCCTTCTCAGGGATTTCCACAATATTTTTGCCGTTCAGCAGCACCATGCCGCTGGTTGGTTTATCCAGAGCTGCCAGTATATTCAGCAGGGTGGTTTTTCCGGATCCGGATTCGCCCATAATCGCAATGTATTCCCCTTCATTGACAGAAAAGGACACATCTGAGAGCGCCTGTACCTGATTTCCGGCCAGTCGCGTTGTATAAATTTTCTGCAGGCTGTTAACTTCTAAAATTGCCATGTAATTACCTCCTTCTTGGGCGTTTTTTGCCCATCAGGTATCCTCCCGGGGATTACCGCCCTTTTCGGGTTGATTTATGCCCGTCAGGTATCCTCCTGAGGATTACCTCCTTTATTTTTTCTGGAATCAGTATAGCAAATGATCTTAAGTGGCTGCCATTTCTTTGGCTGACAATTTTGGGGCAAACCTTTCAAAAGTGAAAGGTTTGCCCCAAAGGTGTCATTCCACATCCAGAAACTGCCGGGAAAGGTCAATGCGGAAGGTAGTTCCCTCCCCGATAGCAGAGGTGACAGTGATCGGATGTGACAGCCGGTTCAGAATTTTACGGCAGAGATAAAGACCGAGACCGGTCGATCTTTTTTCTACCCGGCCATTGTATCCGGTGTAGCTTTTTTCAAAAATCCGGGGCAGATCCTCCGGTGCAATGCCGATGCCTGTGTCAGAAACGGAGAGAACCAGATTGCTGTCTACGGATATGGTAATACTTCCTTCGTTTGTATATTTGACAGCGTTGGAAAGAAGCTGTTCAATCACGAAGGAAAGCCATTTTTCATCGGTAAGAACCTGATAATCCGTGGGTTCGTAGACGAGACGCAGCTTTTTCTGAACAAATTGTCCGGCATACTTGCGTATGGCCTGTCGGATGATGGTATCCAGACTGTAATAATTCAGAACGAAATCTGCGGAAGGACTGTCCAGCCGGAAGTAGCAAAGCACCATTTCCACATACTGTTCAATACGGAAAAGTTCTGTTTTAAGCTGACGGCTGACAGGCGTATCTTCGTTTTGAAGCAGCAGCCGCATAGCCGCGATCGGCGTCTTGATCTGATGAACCCAGGTAGTATAATAATCGGTCAGATCGTTCTTCTCCATATTTTCAGCCGTAATTTTCTGTGAGTACAGCGTGTTCAGGGAGAGAAGCAGTTCCTGATAATCCTTTTCAATGAGCCCGGACGGAGGCGGGAGCTGATTTATTGTCAGCAGGATACTGCCCCGGATTACATTCAGCTTTTTATGCAGTCTGAAATAATGGGGGAATCGCAGAAGAACCAGAATCGTTCCCACAACCAGGCACAGGACTGTGGAGTAAATAACCGGTTCCAGTTCCAGTGTGTACAGAGAAAACACGCATGCAAAAATGCCTGCGAACAGAAAAAACAGCAGGATGGTAAATCTGTGCCGGGCAAGATAGGACAGAAAGACCCGGAAGGTGGATTGTCTGTTCATAATAAAAATACTCCTTCTGATGATTGGCGCTCAGTTTTCTATAATGTATCCGAGCCCCTTCTTTGTTGTGATAAAGTCTGTCAGACCGGCGCTGTCAAGTTTGCGGCGCAGCCGGGAAATATTAATGGTCAGGGTGTTTTCATCTACATAGCAGTCGGTTTCCCACAATTTGGTCATCAGTGTGTCACGGCTGACAATTTTGCCTTTGTTCTCCATCAGTGTCTGCAGGATCCGATAATCATTTTTGGTCAGGGAGATTTTCTGATCCTGGTAGGAGAGTGTCGTGTCATTCATATTCAGGATCGCGCCCCGGTGCTCCAGAAAAGAAGTCTTCTGTCCGAAGTCATAGGTTCGGCGCAGCAAGGCCTGGATCTTGGCAGTCAGCACGTCCAGATCGAAGGGTTTTGCGATAAAATCATCTCCGCCCATGTTCATGGCCATTACGATGTTCATATTATCGGAGGCGGAAGAAATAAAAACTACCGGAACCTTTGAAATTTTCCGGATTTCCGCGCACCAGTAGTAGCCGTTAAAAAAGGGCAGCGAAATATCCAGCAGAACCAGGTGGGGATCAAAGGAAATAAAATCTTTCAGGATATTTTGAAAATCTGCGGCTGTCTGTACTTCCAGATTCCAGACTTCCAGATGTTCTTTGATTTTCCGGGCGATTGTCAGATCGTCCTCTACAATAAATATTTTATGCATATGACTTACCTCTTTTCCGGAGTATTATACTATTTTTTGCCGGAAATAGAAATGCTCTTCAGAAAAAAGTACCTTCGTTTTATCACAGAAGCAGAATCAGTGCAAAAATACGGACAAATGACGGCAAATTGCGGACGTATCTGTTTTGGACGGTTTTATATGGTATAATTCTGAACAGTAAATCACAGATATGATTTACTCTATGTATACAATTTTCATATTCTGGTCTCCCCGACCAGAAAGGAACCGGATGAAGTCTTTCTGACAGAAATCATCCGGTTTTTTCATTGAAGCGGAAATCTTTTGCGCTGAAAATAGTCTTGATGTTTTTTTGCGGTTATGGTAGAATTAACCTCGATCTGAAAACAGAAAAAGGCTGTGAAGATGTCAGTAGACAGATTATCGGATTACAGAGAGGGTATGTGATGCGCTGAGAGCATACTTAAGGAATGAGATCTGTTGAATTTCCCATCGGAGCTTCTGATCTGAACGAACGGCAGACTGCTGCTTATGCCAGTCCCGGATGTTTGCTGATTTGCTGTCTGAGGTGTCATACATGGCAGCAGTCATAACAGTAGGATCAGACGTTGCCATGCACGTTACGCATAAAAGAGTCCGGCTTTTGCCGGGAAACTGGGTGGTACCGCGGATTACAGACTTCGTCCCTTTGTGGGCGGGGTTTTTTTGTTTTACAGGACGGTAAATGTTCGTGCTTTTGTAGTGTTAAATATTTTGCAGCCCGAAACGAGAGGAGAATCTGAAAATGGAAGAAAAGTTAAGAGAGATCAGAGAGCGTGCCCTGGCGGAGATCGAACATGCAGATGGACTTGCAAAGCTGAATGATGTCAGAATCGCTTATCTGGGAAAGAAGGGTGAACTGACTGCGGTGCTGAAGGGAATGAAAAATGTCAGTCCTGAGGACCGCCCGAAGGTGGGACAGATGGTAAATGAGACCCGCACCATGATTGAGGAGAAACTGGAAGAGGCCAGAGGAAAAATGGAGGCTCTGGAGCTGGAGAAGAAGCTGAAAGAGGAAGTGATTGATGTAACTCTTCCGGCAAAGAGAAATAAAGTCGGACACGGCCATCCCAATACCATTGCGCTGGAGGAAGTGGAGCGTATTTTCGTAGGCATGGGATATGAAGTAGTAGAGGGCCCCGAGGTGGAGTATGATTATTACAATTTCGAGGCATTGAATATTCCTGCCAATCATCCGGCAAAGGATGAGCAGGATACCTTCTATATCAACG
>CAMLYL010000061.1 GCA_946491665.1 uncultured Lachnospiraceae bacterium
CGTAGACACCAGAACCTAAATCTGGCGCGTCTGCCAATTCCGCCATATCCGCATATTTCCGCGCCGCCGGCATTGTTCCTCTCAGAACCTGCTGACGGTGCTTTCTGTAGTATAACCAATTCCGCCCGGCTTTGCAACCACAATTTATCACCACAGCCGGGTATTCCGCTCTCCGGCGGGCCATTTGCATCCGGCTGCTGCCTTACAGCAGAAACAGGGACGGGACAGATGATCCGCCCGATTAATATACGTCTCTACAGAAGCCGCTGCTCCGCCTTTTCTCCCGCAGTGAGCACGGATAATCGAAACAGTTTCCGTTTTCCATTCCTCAGGATAATGGATCTGCTCCAGGATCTCGCCTGCCAGACGTGCCCCCGCGGCCGCATGATGTTCCCCTGTCTTATACTGGCAGCCTCTGCCGATATCATGAAGCAGCCCGGTCACAAAAATCCGGTCTTTCATCTGTTCCATATCCTCCGGCGGCCGCTTCTCCCCGGATGATTCCTCCAGATAAAGTATCCAGGCCAGCCGGCAGACATCCATAATATGAGGCATCCCGTGTCTGCAGTAGATCCGATCCGCCTCCAGCTCTTCAATCTCCCCCACAAGCCTCTGATACAGGGGATTCTTCATAATCTCTGTTGCATATTTCATGAAACTCTCATCCCCTGTCCTGCTGTCTCGCCGCGGCTTCCGCCACATGGGAAACCAGCACGCTGGTAGTCACCGCGCCGACGCCTCCGGGCACAGGAGTAATCGCCTCTACAACCGGCTCCGCACTGTCAAAATCCACATCTCCGCAGAGTTTCTTTTTCTCCTCATTATATCCGATTCCCACATCGATCACAGTCTGGCCCGGACGGAAAAAGGATGCATCCATAGACTCCATCCTGCCGGTACATACAATCACTATATCCGCTTCCCGTGTCACAGAAGCAGTATCTGCAGTCCCTGTATGGCAGACTGTCGGAGTTGCGTTTTTATGCAGCAGAAGCATAGCGGCGGGCCGTCCCACAACCAGGCTTCTTCCCACAACTGCCGCGCGTTTTCCGGCACAGTCTATGTCATAGTAATCCAGAATCTCCATGGCCGCCTGAGCCGTACAGGGACAAAACCCCAGTTCCGTATTAGTAAATACGCCTGCCAGAGAAGCATCTGTAATCCCATCCACATCTTTCGCCGGATTCACAGCCTGGCGCACCGCTTCTTCGTCCAGGTGCTTCGGCAGAGGGCGGAATACCAGAATTCCATGTATCTGATCATCCCGGTTCAGCTTATCCAGTTCTTCCATCAAAGCTTCCTGTGTTACTGTCTCCGGCAAAACCGTCTTCTTCACGGCGACCCCGACACTGTCACAGCGCTTCACAGCGCCTTTTTCATAGCTGATATCATCCGCCCGCTCTCCGACTCTCAGGATCGCCAGTGTGGGACAAATCCCCTGCTTTTTTAATTCTTCCGCCTTTTCTGCCGTTCTGTCATTAATTCCGGCAGCCACTTCTTTTCCGCTTAAAATTCTAGCCATTGAAACTTCCGTCCTCTTTCTGCAAACTGATATTTTGTCTTGTTACGGATGAACCCGCTTCAGCACACTCTGGAAAATTTCGTCACATAATGGAATATACTTCTCCAGCATTTCCCCGGTATACCGCTCCAGCTCGCCGGCATATTCCCGGTTCTGCATGGATTTCGTATTGATATATACATTCAGAGATGCACTGGTCAGCGCTGCCCGCAGTCCCGCGGCCGCACATCCTGCGTCACTGATGGCAATTACGGAGCCGATCTTTTCCATTTCCGCCACCAGATCAATTGCTCTGCAGCAGCATTCCATAATCTTCACCGGAACCCTGCTTGCCTCTTTCAGCGCCGCTTCCATCACTTCCGCTTTGTGCTGTTTCTGCTCTTCCGTCTCTTTTGGAAGTCCATACGCCTTTGACAGTGGTTCAAATACATCCGCGTCTGCCTGAACCAGAGAAAGGAATTCCCTCTCCAGCCCTGCGGCTTCTTCTTTCAGTCGAATCACATCCTCCTGCACATCGGCATATTTCTTTTTTCCAAGAGTCAGGCTCCCTACCATGTCTCCGAGAGCTGTTCCTATGGCTCCCATCAAAGCCGCTGCTCCGCCGCCTCCCGGCACCGGGGCTTTGGAAGCAAGAACCTCTATAAAATCTCTGCAGCTTTTATCTGTCATCTCTGTTCTTTCCATATTTATATGTCCTCGATTTCTTTCTTTTCTCTGAACTGCCCGGCAGCTCAGAAGCTGTACAGGCTGACTGCCTTTTATTGTACTGGAAAGTCTCCGTTCCTGCAACCAAAAGATTTATTACTGATGCTCCAGAAGGATCGCTCTGGCCTTCGAATATTTTCTGCGCCAGTACCGCAGCTTTTCTTCTGAAATCTCAATACCGTCCACCCTGGTCTCATCCGAATTGTGGGTCAGATCCGCCATCTTTACTCTCCGGGCAAAATAATTCTGCCTGAGATTCCGCACATACTCAAAATAGTCCGATTCACCGTCATAGGTCAGCAGGGCAACCGCATCTGTCACCACCGCCGGGAATTCGGCTTTCAGATCTTCCAGTGTAAACTCTGTATCCTCCACCACATCATGAAGCAGAGCAACCGTACAGGAAATCTCATCATCCATCTGCTCTGCCAGATGATAGGGATGAAAAACATATGGAACATTACTCTGATCCGTCTGCCCCTCATGTGCCCTGTAAGCAAAGCGCATCGCTTTTATTGTCATCGGTGTATATATCATAGTTCGCTCCCTTCCGGCAGAATCTGAAAACACTGGTATGTTTTTGCGTTTTATCCTGCACCGGCCTCCTTTATGCCTGACCTGCTGTACATACTAGTATAACAAATATTTGAAAGCCTGCTGTCTTTTTTTCCGTCCAAAACTGAAATAAAAGCCACCTCACAGGAATTTGTTTTCCATCCCTGCAAGATGACTTTCTGATTTACTATATCTGATTTTCTCAGCCATTCAGCGGCGAAAGAACTACCGCGCCCGATTTTCTTGTTTCCTTCAGATCAATAATCCGCTGATTTTCAGATCCCCGGAACTTCAGACAGAGATTTCTCTTTTCCTCCACAAACGGTCCGTCCACAAGAATGTCAATGCAGTCCAGCATTTCATCTGTATCCTCGGTATAGCGGCAGCCTCCCGGAACCAGGTCTCTGTCATAGACAAATCCCGTAAAAGCCCAGATGTCCCGATTCGGCAGTTCCTTTTTCACCCGGCGAACCAGCTTTGCCAGTTCCTTCTGATTTACAGGCTCGAAAGGCTCCCCGCCCAGAAGAGTCAGGCCTTTATACTGAGGCTTCTCAAGTTCTTTCAGAATAAAGTCCTCCATCTCTTCTGTGTATGGCTCGCCGTACGCAAAATCCCAGGTCTGCGGCTGAAAACATCCTTTACAGCGGTTGGTACAGCCGGACACAAAGACAGTTACCCGTATCCCTGTTCCGTTTGCCACATCAAAAGTCTTTATCTCTCCTACATTCATCCTCTCTCACTCCTACAGATGCAGTACCCGCTCTTTGATTTCCTGGGTCCGTCCCTGGTTCCAGAACTGAGTTCCGATATATCCGCAGGTCCGTCTGGCCACATTCATTCTGCTCTGATCGCGGTTTCCGCAGTTCGGACACTCCCAGAGAAGCTTTCCGTCTTCCTCTACGATCTGGATCTCACCTGTATATCCGCACTCCTGACAGAAATCGCTCTTGGTGTTCAGCTCCGCATACATAATATTATCGTAAATATACTGCATTACCGCCAGAACCGCTTCAAGATTATCCTGCAGATTGGGAACTTCCACATAACTGATGGCTCCGCCCGGAGAAAGCGCCTGGAACTGAGCCTCAAACTTCAGCTTCTCAAAAGCATCAATCTCCTCTGTCACATGTACGTGATAACTGTTTGTGATATAATTCTTATCTGTCACGCCGACAATAACGCCAAACCGCTGCTGCAGGCATTTCGCAAACTTGTAGGTAGTGGACTCCAGCGGCGTTCCATACAGACTGAAGTCAATATTATTTTCCTTTTTCCACTTCGCGCAGGCATCATTCATATGCTGCATCACTTCCAGGGCAAACGGCGTTGCGGAAGGATCCGTGTGAGACTTGCCGGTCATATAACGGACACATTCGCACAGGCCGGCATACCCCAGAGAAATGGTGGAGTACCCTCCAAAGAGCAGCTTATCGATGGGCTCTCCTTTTTTCAGCCGTGCCAGCGCGCCATGCTGCCACAGAATCGGAGCCACATCGGAAGGAGTGCCCAGAAGACGTTTATGACGGCACATCAATGCCCGGTAGCAGAGCTCCAGACGCTCATCGAAGATCTCCCAGAACTTATCCATCTTTCCTCCGGAAGAGCAGGCGATATCAACCAGATTCAGCGTTACCACACCCTGATTGAAACGGCCGTAATACTTGGGCTGATTTGTCTCCGGATCCACATAAGGCGTCAGGAAGGAACGGCAGCCCATACATGTATAACAGTGACCCTCTCCGTTTTTATCTACTTTATTCTGAAGCATAATCTTCTCTGAAATATAATCCGGAACCATACGCTTTGCGGTACACTCCGCAGCCAGCTTGGTCAGATACCAGTATTTGCTTCCCTCAGTAATATTATCCTCTTCCAGAACATAAATCAACTTCGGGAAAGCCGGGGTAATATATACGCCCTTTTCATTCTTAATACCCTGGATCCGCTGCTTTAATACTTCTTCCGTCACCATGGCCAGATCATCCCGCATGGGTCCTTCCGGAACCTCATCCAGATACATAAATACCGTGATGAACGGCGCCTGTCCGTTGGTGGTCATCAGCGTAATGACCTGATACTGGATCATCTGGACGCCCTGTTTTACTTCTTTTCGCACACGCATCTCGGCAACCTTGTTGATGGTCTCCTCATCGGCATCAATGCCGTTCTGCTCAAACTCGTAAGCGACTTCTCTGCGGTATTTTTCTCTGCTGACCTGAACAAAAGGCACCAGGTGAGCCAGAGAAATGCTCTGCCCGCCGTACTGAGAGCTGGCGATCTGCGCTACTGCCTGGGTCGCCACATTACATGCGGTGGCAAAGCTGTGGGGCTTCTCAATCATAGTCTCACTGATCACCGTGCCGTTCTGAAGCATATCTTCCAGATTTACCAGGCAGCAGTTGTGCATATGCTGCGCGAAATAATCGGAATCATGGAAATGGATCAGTCCCTTCTCATGAGCTTCCACTACATCCTGCGGAAGCAGAAAACGTCTGGTGATATCCTTGCTGACCTCACCGGCCATATAATCACGCTGCACACTGTTAACCGCCGGATTCTTATTGGAATTCTCCTGTTTCACTTCCTCATTGTCAAACTCCAGCAGACTTAAGATCTGCTCGTCTGTAGAGTTGGACTTGCGGACAAGGGCTCTTTTATAGCGATAAGTAATATAATTTCTCGCCACGGAAAAAGCTCTCTGATTCATGATCTGATTCTCTACAAAATCCTGAATCTCCTCCACACTCAGAGCGCGGTTCATTCCCTCGCAGATGGTTCTCATATTTGCAGAGATCACCGCGATCTGCTCCGGGGTCATCTTCTCCACATCAGACACACTCTCATTTGCCTTAATCACAGCCGCCGTGATCTTATCCAGATCAAAAGGCACTTCTACGCCGCTTCTTTTAATAATCTTCATATGCCCTCTCCTTATCTTTTTATCTGAAATCAACACTATATTTTGTGCTTTTCTTTACCTGTATGACCTATTCTACTATATCTTGTGGTCAATTGCAATACACTAATCAAGATATTGTAAGCTATATCTTTGCTTTACCGACGCCTTCCTGCGTCATTTTCCGCACTGCCGCTGGATTTCCTCCTCTTCCGGATTGTGTTTTTTCCTTTATCACACATTCATTTACAGCTGAAAAGAACGTCATTTTACCGTCTCTGCATGACAAACGTTTGTTCATATTCTTCGTTGTCAAACACTCCTTTTTCTTTTATAATACTTTTATCAAATATTGCGTTTACAAACCTGAAACTTCCTGTTCTGTAAATTAAGCAAACGTTTTCTCTCTATTTCCTTATTTTGCGGTTTTAAAGAAAACAGGGAAACTTTTGCCGGCAGAAAGGGGTGTATACAAAGGAGGGGAGGTCTTATGTCGTTAAAAAAAATCGCAGAGATGGTCGGCGTTTCGCCTTCCACCGTATCCAGAGTTTTAAATGACCGTTCCAGTTCCTGTGCCTCGGAAGCTGTAAAACAAAAGATTTGGGAAGCGGCGCATGAGATCAATTATGTTCCCAATCCCGCGGCACGCAGACTGAAGCTGGGAGATATGCCGGCTACACCCACCCTTCGCCTGGCCATCGTGCTGGCCAGGATTGATCATCTGCAGCAGGATCCGTTTTTTCGGGAGCTGTACCGCGAACTGGAGATTGAGATTCTCAAAAACGGCTGTTCTCTGGCGGAAACATTCACCGCATCCCAGGCAGATGAGATTCCCCAGGGAGATTATGACGGCATCATTATCCTTGGCCGGTGTTTCAGTTCACTGCTTCAGACTCTGAGTGAGTGTACGCGAAATCTTGTGGGAATCTGGCGGAATCCCATCAACTATGAGATTGACGAGGTGGTCTGCGACGGCAGAGAAGCGGCCCGCCAGGCCGTAACCTACCTGATTGAAAAAGGTCATCAGAAGATCGGCTACATCGGAGACTGCTCCAATGAAAGCCGCTATGTGGGATACACAGAGACAATGATTCTCCATCAGCTTCCTCTGGATTATGACTGTATTGTATCTACAGATCATACAGAACAGACCGGATATGAGGCTATGCTTCAGATCCGGCAGGTAACAGATATGACCGCTGTGCTTTGCGCCAATGATGTCAGCGCGGCAGGCGCCCTGCGGGCGCTGCGGGAGCACCGGTTCTCTGACCGCCGGAAGATTTCTATTATTTCTATTGATAATATTGAGGAAGCGCAGTCTACCCGTCCCATGCTGACTACAGTCCATATCCCCCGCAGAGATATGGCACATATGGCGCTGCAGGTGCTGACTGATCGGATCCGGCGGGGACACACAGAAAAGATGCGCGTAGAGTTTCCCTGTCAGATCGTAGAACGGGAAAGCGTTTATAAAAATCAGATAAATTGAGCAAAAATGCTGTGGGAACCGGAATTCCACAGCATTTTTGTTTCAACGGCACGCATCATTTGCCGCTTTTGTTCTCTTTTCTGTCATTCTTCGCCGCAAGATATTTTATAATAGAGTGCGCGGCCACATTCCCTTCTCCCACGGCCTTGGTATACTGATAAGGCCGCCCGGTGCAGTCACCTGCGGCAAAGCATCCTTCCAGATTCGTCTCCATATCACGGTTGACAACGATATGCCCGTCCTTCGTCTCCAGTTCCTTTAAAAGAGTGTCCGGGGCAATGGCATTCCGGATAATAAAAATACCGTCCGCCGGGAGAACCTCCCCGCTCTGCAGCACCAGACGCTCCGCCCTGTTTTCGCCCTCAACTCTTACCGGCCGGTCTCCGGAAACAGAAACATTGGCTGCCGAAAATCTGCAGTCTCTGTACTGAGGAAAATAAGTGATATGCTCTGCCAGCTCTGACAAATACTCCACCTCATGTTCAAACCGCTCATCGTTGCAGATCACCGCGATCTTCTTCCCTTTATAGAGAGTTCCGTCACAGGTGGCGCAGTAGCTGATGCCCCTTCCCAGAAACTCCTCCTCACCGTCCAGCGTCTTCGCAGTCATAACTCCGGTGGCAAACAGAACAGTCTGCGCCTCATATAGCTCATTGTCTGCAAGAACCATATAGGAGTCTGCGTTTTTCATAATCATTGTGACCATTTTATCTGAAATGTCTATGTCCATATTCTCTGCATGCTGAAGGAAATGTGCCTGCAGCTCCTGTCCGGTAATTTCCGGAAGCCCCGGATAATTCCGGATCTTCTCCGCCTTCGACACCTTGCTGCTCATGTCCTTGTTTCCAAACCAGAGAAAGCTCTTATTATGAATTTTCAGATTCATTGCCGCCGAGAATCCCGCCGGTCCTGTTCCAACAATAATCGTATCGTACATATCAGCCCTCAGCCTTTCCGTTTAAAATAAATTGCAACCGCACAAATCAAAAGAATTACACAGATAATATACCCCGCCGTTTTTCCGCCGCCCTCTGAACCGGAAGCTGCCGCAAAAGCCGGAACGGTAAACGACATCGCCGCAAAAACTGCTGTAAAAAATCCCATTATCTTTTTCATACTATTTTCCCTCTGCTTTACACTTCTTATTCTTCCTGTATATACAAAACACTGATATCCGCTGCTCCGGTCTTTTAACCATTTTGCCTGCGGCTGTTGTCAGCAATAACATTCCGACAGTCTCTTTCGCCAATAATCCAGACGTCCGTTCCTGCCCGGAGCTTCCTCCCATGTCTCCAGAGCAGAAATCAGCCCCCGCATCCCGGAAGGATTTCCGCCTGCGGCCGATTTTCTCCACCATCGGACTGCTTCTTTCAGGTTTCCCTGTGTCTGCAGACTGTCTGCCCTTTGCTCTGCTTCTCTCACTGCCCCGGCAACCGCATCCCAGATCTCATCTTCAAACTCATAATCGCTATAATATTCGATCTCCGCTACATCTGTCTCAATAGCACGCAGATTGCCTCCTATGGCAGCCAGTCTATACAGCTTTTCAGCCGCCTTATACAGTCCAAAGCAGCTTCCCGCGCTGTAACATATTCCCCGGCAGGATTCTACATTCTCACGCCAGTCCTCGTCAGATCCGGTATCATATATCTCATCTGCCTGATGCAGAACCAGTTCCGGTCTTGGATCCTGATAATCAAATCCCTCCCATACATAATAAGGAAGATCCTCAAGATAGCTCTGACAGTATGCCCTTCTGAGATCAGACTCCGATATCTCAGACTCTATCTGAAAATATTTCTCCTGTGACTTGAGCCATTGAATTCCCAGCCGTGTCATATCTCCAGGCAGATCTGCTGACAATCCCTCCTGCAGCCCAGCTGTATCCGGTCCATAAAGCATAGCAGTACGAAAGACACGCTCCGGACTCCAGAGCGGATAATCTGCTATATCACTTTCCGTTCCCGGCATCTCCGCAGCAATAATCCTCCCCTGCCAGAAAATCTCAGCAAGCCATTCATCCTCACGGCATCCGATTCCATAAAAATAATACAGCCCCTTTATCAGATCGGATCTTTTCCTGATCTCTGCCGGCAAAGGATTCCTGCTTATTTTTTCAACGACATCCCGCTTGAACAGCATCCCTTGTTCCTCCCACAGAATTTCTCTTACAGCTACTATGATACACGAAATCAGGAAATGTACAAGTACAAACCTGTCTTCTCTTTATGCTTCCATTTACACTTTATCCGCCCGGCTATCATACAATATAGAAAAAGCAGGGAGTTACGATCTATGACAATTATGAGCAATCTGAAAAATACGAAATGGTGGAAATGTGCCGGTATCCGCGCTGCCAGAACAATTGCCCAGGCAGCAATTGCCGGAATCGGAACCGCTGCTGTTATGGGAAACGTTGACTGGCGATATGTCGCCTCCGCCTCAGCGCTGGCGGGAATTCTGTCCCTCCTGACCAGCATCGCGGCTCTTCCTGAAGCAAATTCGGAAAAGAAGACTCCATAAAACGGGGGCTGTCTGAAAGCCCCCGAAATCCATCTCATTACAGAAAATTTCTGACATAACTGATTTTCTGATTCATACCAGTTCCGCAATACGCGACACTCCCACATAAATCTGTGAGATTTTATACCATGTTGCAAAATCCACTACACCGGTAACCGGCAGATCAAAAACTCTCTGGAAGGCCTCCACCGCTTCCCGTGTCCGCTCCCCATATATACCATCCGCTGCAATTGCAGGAATCGCAGGATAGGAACGGGAAATGACCGCAAGCTGCTCCTGCATCTGACGAACCTTGCTTCCGGTGGAACCAATGGACAGGTTCGTTCCCGGCCAGGAAGCTGGAATTCCGGAAATTTCTTCCGCGGAATTGATGTACATATTGCTGCCATAATAGTAGCGCAGAATTTCTATGGCAGAGTATCCCTGGTCGCCCAGATATTTCGATCCCCACTGGGACATCCAGTTCGGACAGGTAACATTCTTTCCATCGCAGAACTGTGTCAGAATCGGCTGCCTTACATTCGGGCGTGACAGGTAATTATTAAACATCTCATCTACTATCCGGGAAATATTGCTGAAAATTGTCCGCCCGAAAGACCATGCCTGGTCATAGGCTGTAGATGAAGTAATCGTAAAATCATAGCCTTTATTCCGGTACGCCGGAATCACCAGTAATTCGGGACTGGGAAAGAAAGTCATCAAGATGTATCTTGAAGTAGACTGTGATCTCATCCTTCTTTACCTCGATCCTTCTGACCAGGCGGTTCACCAGAACACGCTTCGCTTCCACATCCGCATTCAGAAAAACCTCCTGCCATGAGGGGATCTTCTCTTTCAGTTCCTCCCAGTCATTGACCGATACCGACACATTTTGCAGGGAAAATTCCTTCTCCTTTATGATCTCAAGCTGGTGCTCCAGCTTCTCTTTCTGCTTCTGGATCAGCGCCACCAGCTCTTCCAGAGACAGGGGATATTCTCCTGTCATGGCTGCCGGAATAGTTTCCTCCATGACATCAATCTTCTTCCGGATCTTATCCGCTTCCTCCTGCTCCTTCTTTAACCCACGGACCAGAACTCTTTTCTCATGATTCTGGTTCTTCTCGATCTCGTCAAATATATTTTCGTTTTCCTGCAGCTTACCGATATAAGCAGCAATTGCTTCAAATATCACTGGTTCAATTTCATCCGCCCGGAACTGATACACCTTATCATGAGGGACCCCCTGCTTTGCATTCTGACATTTGTATACAGGAAGTCTGCTGGCTCTTTTTTCACCAGTAGCCTTGATCGTCCAGTAATTATACTTACTTCCGTTTGTAAGCTTACTTCCACAATAACCACAGTATATCACATCAATCAGCGGAAGCATACCATCATTTTTCTGAATGACAGTCACATCCTTTTTCTCCAGCTTTGTCTGATATTTCTGCCCTCGCATTTTTCTTTTTTCCTGCACCCGGTTCCAGGTATCGGGATCTATGATCTGGATATCCGGGTCTGCCTCTTTCGCCAGAATCCAGTCCTCCCCATCCAGTCTGCGATATTTTCCATTCACCCGCTCCCTTCTTTTGTACGCAGTGAATCCGGCGTAAACCGGGTTCGTCAGTATGCTGGTAATGGTTCCGGATTTCCATACTCCATGAGGAGCTAACGCCTTATACTCACTGCTTTTATTCAGTTCTTTCGCTATTTTAAAGGATCCGAACTCTTTGTTCAGCGAAAGACTGTAAATATACTGAACGATCTCCGCCTGTTCCGGTATCACAACCAGATGTTTCAACGCCCTCCCATGTTTGCTGATCTCACCAGAATAGTCAAGTTCATACCCAAAAGGGGCCTTTCCTCCCATAAATTTCCCCTGCTCCACCAGCTTCTGGGCGGTATCTTTCACCCTCATACCCGTATCTGCGCTGCTTTTCTGTGCATTGGCATAGCGGAAAGTCAGCATCATCTGACCCATAATGTCATCCGCTTCCGGGGAAATGCATCCATCCTTCACCGTATAAACGTCCACCCCAAGCCCTTTCAGACTCATGATATATAACGGGGTGTCCCACATGAGACGTCCCACCCGGTCATCCTTGTATGGGACAAGAATATCAAATTCCCGGTTTCTGGCATCCTGTAAAATCTCCTGCAGAACCTCCCGCTGTGAAGCAGTATTCTTATAAGCGCTTTTGCTTCCTTCAAAATACTCCTTCTCATCCAGGAGCCAGTCGTCATGCTTCTGAATATATTCCACCAGGATCTTTCTCTGAATGGACAGATCGCCGTCTGCTTCCAGCTGCTGGTCAGAGCTGACCCGCAAAAGCATACGAATCTTCTTCATGCTAATGTCCTCCTTTAGAGATAGAACGACCAGGGGACTCAGACCCCTGGCCGTTCAGTATGTACGTGCTCCCGTTAACGCTGCATCTGGTGCTTTAATTCTGCTGAGAGAATTTTCTTCACGTCAGATTTTACTGTCTCTTCATCCGGGGTTTTCTCCGGGAAGACACAGACGAGACGGATTCGTTTTTTGATGGAGTCTTTTGGTGGAGAAACAGCTGCTTTCATTCTTAAATTCCGTTGTTTTTCTTATTTGAATTTTATTCTACTTGTGATCATATCATTCCATCAGATTATCACTCTATAAAACCTGTCTTCTACATTTACAATATGATTATTTTCTCTCTGTATAACTCAAAAGGCCATGCCTGCAGGAAACAGAAAACTGTCTCCTTGAAGCATGACCTTTTACCTATAACATCTGTTTATCAAATTCCGGATTGAAATAATAAAAGTTCTTTTCATCCAGCTTCTCTTTTGTTTTTTCCAGCGCTTCACCAAACCGCTGGAAATGAACGATCTCTCTTGCTCTGAGGAACTTTAACGGCTCCCGGATCTCGGGATCTGTGATCATCCGCAAAAGATTGTCATAGACCGTACGTGCCTTCTGCTCTGCAGCAAGATTCTCCGTCAGATCTGTAATAGCATCTCCCTTGGACTGAAACTCTATTGCCGTAAAAGGCAGAGCAGACGCGGCCTGGGGCCAGATCCCTGCAGTGTGATCAATATAATAGGCGTCAAATCCGGCGGTTTTTGCCTCTTCTATGGTGAGATCCCTGGTCAGCTGGTATACCATTGCGCAGATCATCTCCATGTGAGCCAGTTCTTCCGTTCCAATATCTGTAAGCAGACCGCCCACCGACTTCAGCGGCATGGTATATCGCTGCGCCAGATACCGCATGGACGCTGATAATTCTCCATCCGGGCCTCCATACTGACTGATGATCAACTGTGCTGTTTTCGGACAGGTTTTTGTAATCTTTATCGGATACTGCAACCGTTTTTCATAAATCCACATTCAGACGCACGCTCCTTCCCACGGCTTCGGGCCTTTCTGCCAGCAGAAACAATCAGATTCCGGCTGCCGTTCATAAATTTCCGCCAGACAGTCCGGGGTCAGTGGATAATACTGCTCTGCAAACTCTGCAGTCAGCTGTTTCCTGCAGGCTGCTGCTTTTTTTAATTCTGCCAGACCCTGGGAATCATCCGGATGCGTGTCCAGATAAAGGCGCAGATCATCCAGAACAAAACTGATTTTCTGGATCTCACACATCATCTTTTCCCGCTCTTTCTGTTCCGGGCTTTTCATCAGATCAGAGCCCGACGCCTCAGAGGAAGGAATATCCTTCGCTGCAAAAAATGGCAGATCCAGATCCTTGAATATGGTTCCCGCTTTCAGTGCTTCATCCTTATCATAAAGATCACCCCAGTTCTGCATCGGAACTGTTGTAATGGCCAGGTGTTCTTTCTTTTTATCCAAAATAACAACTCCTTTCTGAAATCAAAATGATTTCCTTATCAGTATCTGCAGAAATCTTCTTTAAATTTCACGGGAGTTGCATGAAATATTTTTCCATTTTAATCATAATATTGTTTTTAAAAAATTCCTCATAGGGACAATTATTTCTACAAGACTGTCAGATTATTTCGCATACTATCCCCTCTTTTCAATAAGCATGTCCATCCCCAATGTCTGGTTAAAGCTGGTACTGAAACCAGTCAACTCAGATAAATACGCCTGTGTATAGTGAAGTTCTTTTCTGCCTGTCCAACCTTCTCACCGATGGCATAATAACCATTCTGCATCTGGTCAAAAGCAAAGGCTTTAATCTTTCCGGCGTCGATCTTCCCGGCGTCATCCAGTACCTCTTCATCAGCGATCACGTTGACGATTTTTCCAAGGACACGCAGACCATAGGGCTGATCCTGCATCTCAACTACTTCACACTCCAGAGTGACAAAATACTCTGTGATTACAGGAGCGTCTACTCTCTCAGAGTATCTGTCCCGGATATGGCAAGGGTAAATGCTTTTCTCGTCTCCAGATTGTCTACTGTCTTATGCTCCGCGCAAATCCCCCTCCACGCCATTATCATTACATCAGCAATAGTGTACCCGAATTGTAGAATACAGTCGAAAACAGGTTCCGGAACCGGATCATCCGCATAAACTAATTGTAAAAAGGAGTTTATTAAAATGAGTTTATATCCAGACATCAGTCATTACCACCCGGTAGAAAACTGGAACCAGGTGAAGGCAGAGTGTCCGTTTGTAATCAGTAAAGCAACGCAGGGAACCGGATATATTGATGAGACCCTGGATTCATTTATAAAGGGCTGCGAAGCAAATCAGATTTCCTACTGGCTGTACGCATATCTGAATAAAGGAAATGAACTGGCCCAGGCAAAGTTCCTGGTGTCCACATGCAGTTCCAGAACCGGAAGATATTTTGCTGGTTACGCTCTGGACGCCGAAGCGGGAAATGAGGCAGGGAACGTAAAAGAAGCACTGGATTATCTGAACAGCCTCAACGTGAAAACCATGGTTTACACAGGCTATTCCAGCTATGACCAGTATAAAAGTATCCTCTCCAGCCGTCCCGGAAGCTGCTCCTGGTGGGAATCCAGATATGGTCTTAATACCGGAACCTATAACAGCAAATATCCCTGTCACAGCAGTGTGGATCTCCATCAATTTACCAGCCAGGGATCCTGCCCCGGCATCAGGGGGAAATGCGATCTGAACAGACTGACCGGAGCAAAACCGGAATCCTGGTTTCTGATGCCCTCCGTTGCTGATGGTCTGGCTGATTCCGCCGCTCCCGATGGCAACTGGTATTACTACGAAAATGGATCTGTCGCTTCTGACGTTACCACTGTTGCCCAGAATAAAAACGGATGGTGGTATGTCAGAAACGGAAAGGTTGATTTCTCCTATACCGGAATCGCAAAGAACCAGAACGGATGGTGGCGTATTGTAAATGGAAAAGTTGACTTTTCCTATACAGGTCTTGCCAGCAACGAAAACGGATGGTGGTATCTGAAAGATGGAAAAGTTGATTTCTCTTACGACGGCATTGCGGAAAATCAGAATGGGATCTGGTATGTCCGCGGCGGCCAGGTGCAGTTTGACTACACCGGAGTCGCTACCTGCCAGATTAATGTAAAAGACGGAAAGGTAGAGGCATAAATAATCCTGCACACAGAGGGGTTGGATTTTCCCGGCTCCTCTGTTGTTTTATTTTTATGGGTATGCTATGCTGTATAAAATATAGAACTAATCTGGAGAATAGCAGCGTGAAGGAAAACAAATACGATAACGAACAATTTTTTGTAAAATACAGTCAGATGGACCGCTCCCGGAAGGGGTTGTCCGGCGCCGGCGAATGGCACGAGCTTCAGAAAATCCTTCCGGATTTCCGTAATAAAACGGTACTTGATCTTGGATGCGGTTACGGATGGCACTGTAAGTACGTCTCTGACCATGGCGCCAGGAAAGTTCTTGGTACAGATATTTCTCACCGGATGCTGCAGACAGCAGGAGAAAAGAATTCCGCTGAAAATATAGAATACCAGTGTACTGCCATGGAAGATCTGGATTTTCTTCCAGAAACCTTCGATGTTGTAATCAGTTCACTGGCATTTCATTATGTCAGAGATTTTGAAACCCTTGTGAAAAATATTTACCGCTGGATGAAAGCAGACGGAGTATTCGTCTTTTCTGTGGAACATCCTGTTTTTACCGCCTACGGAACCCAGGACTGGTATTATGACGCTGAGGGAAACATTCTTCATTTCCCTGTGGACAATTACTATTATGAAGGAGCACGTGACGCTGTTTTTCTGGGCGAGCATGTGATCAAATATCACCGGACGCTGACCACTTATCTAAATACCCTCCTTCAGACAGGATTTGAACTGCAGCATATCATAGAACCTCAGCCTCCAGAAGATATGATGCAGATTCCCGGTATGAAAGATGAAATGCGCCGTCCCATGATACTGCTGGTCGCTGCAAGAAAAAGATGATTTATCAGGCTCTGTCAATAAAGAAATATCGCTTTACCGGGAAAACGCTTCTAAGATTTTCCCCTCATTATATATTGTAGATTTTTCTTAATTTATCCACACCATTTGCAACTGATGTTTCGTGAAGAGGGGAGTATTTTTCATACAGGTCTTCCGGTCTGATTTTCTCTACGATCCTTTCTGACGGCAGATTATATTTCCATTGCATATAAGTATATATGTCTGACATCCATTCAAGAATAAACTCATCCCAGGTATCACTGATCGGTGCTTCCAGATTAACTTTCACCCCAAGTTCCCCCAGAATCTGTTTGGGAGTCTTATTCAGATACAAGGGATTCCCCAGATCCATTGCTTTACGGTAATTACTTCTCATATACGTTTCAATTACCTGGAATGGGTTCTCTGTATTCCGGGCAATCAGCTTAAACAGGTATCTGCCTTTCTGGATCATACTGTCATAATAGCATTCATCATAAGCCGTTTTATTCATAATAATCATTCTCCTCATGATATACCAGTTTTTTCTGGACAGCATACCGCGCTGTAATTCCAGGCACCTCATATCCCTCTAATAAAATAGCCCGCATACGTCCCTGCATAAACTTATTTACCTCACGTCTGGCCCTCACATCTTCTTCCATATATCTTTTTTCTTCTGGGGTCTCATAGGAAGTCAGCCATTTTATATGCTGAAAAGCCTTTTCAGACTTCAAAAAAATCTGATTTCCCAAAGATCCCTTATAAAAAAGCCTCTCTACTTCAGCAATATTAATCTGATTTAACAGGAACGCCTCTATTACCTGCGTGTAACTGTCATCTGCACGGTATCCCTGAATAATATCATACGCTCCGGAATCTACTTTATACATCTCTACCAGTCGGTTTCCCAGTATATCGGACGCATCCTGGTTTGTCCCTCTGTGTGAAATTACTTCTGCTACCCATGCCAGTACCCCGCACTGATGCAGATCAAGAATTTCCAGACCACTTAAATCCAGCTCATACTTGTTTACAATAGCCCGCGCCGGATCACCATTTAAGACCGCCCAGCTTCTTGCACGTTCTTCATATTCAGTCGTATAAAAACCATTCCCGTAATCATTATCTTCTTTCCCACCAAGATATTGCGGTGTCTGAATAATGTGATCGGATCCATGATACACCAATATAGTATCTTCACTGCGCATAATTTGTAACTCCTTCTCCATAATAATGAAGTGAATAGTATTATTATACTTTATTTATTCTTTTTTGTATACGAAACTTGTCCGATTTAGCTGCGTAAGCTTTACCTTGTCCGGAAAACCAGGGAACTGCTCTGAAGATAATTACTCCGGCTGATCCTCATTTCTGATCACCAGTTCACTGAGAAACAGGCTTCTGGAATCCCGAATTTGTGGTGGTTCCGGTACCACTCCGTATATACTCTGTTCAGCGTGAAAGACATGATCGCCAGAATATTAGAACGGAGTGTTGCGTCCGGCCATGTAGAATAAATTTCTCCGGAAGCCACGTTTTTAATATAATCACGATAACGGACATAGTAATCTTTTGCCGCACGGTCTGACGGAGGACCGTCATGGACCACAATGTACTCCGGAATTACCACCCGGCTTAAAACAATTTCACCGCTCTCATCCATGGGTTTGATTTCGTCTTCCGCAATCTTTGGCGGAAAATCACCCCATAATGTGTTGGGCGGCACCACAATAGTTTCTTCTCCTTCTCCTGTTGACGTCTCCAGCGGTTCCATCTGGACCGGCTGGATCGCGATCTCATTGGGAAACACATCCACATCTGTTACCTCTACCGGACGGTATCCTGCCGCTTCAATCTGTATCCGGTATTCCGCAAACGGCTGCGGCTGATTCGGTTCCTGAGAATAGGAAAAAGGCGGCGTTGGAAGTTCAATCATCTGTGTCTGACCGGAAATGTCTGTCGTCAGTTCTTCCACCTGCGTTTCTCCCGAAAAAATACGAATGATCGCATTGGTAATCGGCTGTATTCCGATTGTTGATGTAACATTCACCTGCAGCTCGCCCTGATCCGGGGTATCCTGCTGCAAAATGGAAATTTCTTTTTTCATTGTCACTCCTCAAAATGAATACATTTCATTCTAAATATATGCAGACCTGCAAAAAAAGAACCTTGCTTCGAGACAGAAAATACCCTTCCCATACAGTAAAAAAGCATGCTGTCTGCAGATACACATCCGCAGACGACATGCTTTTACTGATTATTACAAATATTCAAAAATTCTCTGTTTCAGACAGATATTCTGATCTACTCAATTACCTGGATCCATCCTTCGGGCGCCTCGATCTTGCCCTCCTGGATATCCACCAGCGTTTCACGCAGCTTCGCCAGAACCGGTCCCATCTGTTCCATACCGCTGGGTACACAGATGTCCCTGCCGTGATCATAAATCTTTCCGACCGGAGAAATTACAGCAGCTGTGCCGCAAAGACCGATCTCCTGGAACTCGGGAAGCTCCTCAAAGTAAACTTCTCTCTGCTCTACTTCCATTCCCAGATAGTGTTCTGCCACATACATCAGCGAACGGCGCGTAATGGAAGGCAGAATGCTGTCAGACTTAGGCGTTACCAGTTTGCCCTCTTTTGTGACAAACAGGAAGTTGGCGCCGCCGGTCTCCTCCACCTTTGTCCGTGTTGCAGGATCCAGGTACATATTCTCTGAAAATCCTTCCTCGTGCGCTTTGACAATGGGATACAGACTCATAGCATAGTTCAAACCGGCTTTAATGTGTCCGGTTCCATGAGGCGCTGCCCGGTCGTAATCAGATACTTTGATATACAACGGTTTAACGCCGCCCTTGAAATAAGGACCTACCGGGGTGGTCAGAATACGGAACATATACTCGTCCGCCGGCTTAACGCCAATGACCGGGTTGCTTCCAAATTCGTAAGGACGGATATAAAGGGTTGCTCCTGTTCCGTAAGGCGGTACATAGGCCAGATTGGCTTTTACTGTCTTTTTCACTGCCTCTACAAACTTATCCTCCGGATACACCGGCATCTCCAGTCTTCTTGCAGAGTCAGCCAGACGGCTGGCGTTCAGATCCGGGCGGAAAATTACGACTTTTCCGTCCACAGTCTCATATGCCTTCAGTCCTTCAAATACGGTCTGCGCGTACTGCAGAACCCCTGCGCACTCATTCAAAACAATATTCGGATCCGAAGTCAGTGTCCCTTCATCCCATTTTCCATCTTTATACATGGAAACAAACCGCATATCCGTCTCCCGATACGCAAAATCAAGATTCTCCCAGTCAATATTTTTCTTTTCCATCTCGGTATCCCTCTTTCCCTGTTATTACTTGCTTCACCTGATTTCCCGCCGCGGCTTCAGCAGCCGCTCCGGCATCAAATGAATTTCTCGAAATGCAATCCTGCAGATTGCGCTGGAATTCTCAGCTTACAGCTGCATTTTACGAATTATATCGTACGTGATCTGTCATTTTCAGCTCACACTACTGTTATACAGCAAAACAGTGATATTTTCCAGTATTTTCTGCTATATTTTTACCGGCAGGATGTACTTATCGATTCAATTGCCACAGCGCCGCCTCTTACAATCTCTACCGCTCCGAAACGGGAACTTAAAAGCTGAATCAGCTCATTGTTTCTGCGCTCTGTCAATTTACACTCCAGCAGCACACAATCCGCTCCAATATCTGCTACCTGAACTGAAAAAACATCAGCAATGCGGAAAATCTCTGCCTTATCAGCTTCGCTGCACTTTCTTATTTTCGCAAACATCAGCTCTTTCATATGAATCGGTGTCTCAGTCAGATCCATAACCTTAATCAC
>CAMLYL010000062.1 GCA_946491665.1 uncultured Lachnospiraceae bacterium
GGGCGGGGCGCGAAAAAAGATTCCTCCTCTGCGGAATTTTTTTTGCACCACGAGGTGCCTGGCAGTATCTAAAAAACAGCTCCCCGGATGGAAAGCTGTTTTTGTGTTAAAAAGAACAATTATTTTGCCGGAGGCAGAAGAATAACCAGCATCTGAGCTGTTGTAGGTCCGATGTTCTTTACGCATTTGCCGTAATTGGAAGCGATATGTACGGAATCACCGGCGTTCAGAATGGTCTCAGTACCGTCCTCAGCCTTGAACAGCATGGTTCCTTCAATAATATAATAGATAGACTCAGCCGGATTCTTGCCCATCTCTGTGCCGCCGCCGCTGGGAAGGAAGTGAGATAAGCCGTTGATCAGCTGACCGCCGTCAACATCTGCGGGATCATGGAGTCTGCATAATTTGCACTCGGAATGTCCCGGAGCGGTGTAAGTATAGTACTCGTCTTTTTTGGTAATTTTATAGCCTGCCATAAAAATAACCACCTTTCTTGTGTTGATTTTGTCAGACCTAAGTATACACCTCTCCGAAAAAGAAATCAATCATTTTGCACTAAAATTGCGAATTTTTTCAAAATTCATTATATACAATAACTAGGAAAAATAACGAGTTACTTTTGAGTTACTAAATAACATTATTGTGTGTATTGCATAAAAAAAACGGTTGATTTATAATGAACATGATGAAAATAACCAAAGGGTTTTTCGGGGGTTTTCTCTTATTATTGATTTCATACGCTGTCTGGCGATGGTGAAATAAATCTATACATTTTTTAAAGGAGGATTTTTTAAAATGGTTAATTTGGACAAGAATTTTGTGCAGAACATGTACTCTGTTGAAGGCAAAGTTGCACTGGTTACCGGTGGTACAGGCGCACTTGGAAGTTGCCTCGCAAAAGCTTATGGATATGCAGGAGCAAAAGTTATGCTTACAGGACGTAAGCTCAATGATAAAGCACAGGCACTGTTGGATGAGTTCAAGGCAGAGGGTATTGAGTGCTCTTTCTGTGCAGCAGATCCTCAGAACGAGGAGCAGGTAAAGAACCTGGTTGCTGAGACCGTAGCTACTTACGGCAGAATCGATATTCTTGCAATTTGCCATGGATTTAATAAGCCGCAGAACATCCTGGATCAGTCTGTAGCTGACTGGCAGTTCATTATGGATGCTGACTGCAAATCTGTTTATATTGTCTGCAAATATGTTGCTGAGCAGATGGTTGCACAGGTTGGCGATCAGGCAGGCAAGATTGCTTCCGGCAAGGGCGGCAAGATTGTAGTAGTTACATCTCAGCGTTCCAAACGCGGTATGGCTGGTTATACAGGATACTGTACATCCAAGGGCGGTGCAGATCTTATGGTTGCTTCCATGGCATGCGATCTTTCCGCTAAATACGGTATCAATGTAAACTCCATTCTTCCTACTGTATTCCGCAGTGATCTGACAGAGTGGATGTTTGATCCCGATTCTGAGGTATATAAGAACTTTATGAAGCGTGAGCCTATCGGACGTCTGGCTGAGCCCAATGATTTCGTAGGTATGGGTATCTTCCTTTCCTCTGATGCTTCCAATTTCCTTACCGGCGGCAACTATGACTGCTCCGGCGGATACCTGAACTGCTAATTTGATTTCAGTTTAAGAAGCATTTAGATTTGGAGGAAAAGATATGTTATCAAAATTTGTTGTATGCGGTTCCGGCATGATGGGCGCGGCAATCGCTCAGATCCTTGCAGGAATTGACGGAGCGCAGGTTACTATCCTTCGTTCTTCCAACCGCGGCGCAGACCCTCGTGAGAAGGTTCGTTCCAACATGAAGCAGCTGGTTGAGAAGGGTGTTGTTACAGAAGCTTATGTAGATGAGATCGTTTCAAAGATCAGCATTGCTTTTGAAGACAGCGAAGTGGCAGACGGTGAGCTTTTCATCGAGTGTGTACCGGAAGTTATGGAGCTGAAGCAGGATCTGTTTGCACGTCTTGAGAAGACAGTTTCCGAGAAGGCAATCTTCTGTACAAACACATCTGTAATGAGCCCCACAGAGATTTCCGCAAAGTGCGAGCACAAGGAGAGAATCTGCGGTACTCATTTCTGGAATCCGGCATTCCTGATTCCGCTTGTAGAGGTTGTTAAGACTGAGTATACATCTGATGAAGTAATTGACACTGTTATGGAAGTGATGAAAGCTGCCGGCAAACAGCCCTGTCTGTGCAAGAAAGATGTTCCGGGCTTCATCGCAAACAGAATGCAGCATGCATTATGGCGTGAGGCAATTGCCATCGTTGATGAGGGAATCGCGGATGCAGAGACTGTTGATCTTGCCTGCAAGACAAGCTTCGGTCTGAGACTTCCGTACCTGCCGCCCCTTGTGAATTCCGATATGGTTGGTACACAGCTTACCTGGAACATTCACAGCTATGTGCTGGCACATCTGGCAGATAACCATGAGCCTTCACCGATTGTAAAGAAGATGCTTGACGAAGGCAAGCTTGGTTTCCGTGCAGAGCCCAACGCAGAGGGCAAGCGCGAAGGCTTCATGTCCTACACAGATGAGGAGATCGCAGAGATCAACGCAGGTCTGAACGAGTATCTGATCAAGATGCTCTATGACAAATAAGATCCGTTTCTGTCCCCGACAGGCGGAGAAGACACTCGTTCATTATACCGGGCGCTGCCCGCAGGGCCCGGTATTTGAAATAATTACAAAATTCACTTATCTATTACAGGAGGGAACTGACAATGGGAAAGAAAGTTTGGGTAGACCTTACACATCCGTTCAGCGCTGAGATTCCGCGTTGGCCTTATTTTGACAAGCCGGTAATCGACAGCAAACATTCTATGGCGAAAGGCGGCGTTTTAACACAGTATATTGGCTGTACAATGCATACCGGTACACACTGTGATGCACCCCGTCACGTTATGGAGCGTGAGTTCGACGGAAGAAGAGCTCGTTATACACATGAGATGGCTATTGACGCTTACACAGGTGATGCTGTATGTTTGGATCTTCACTTCATGAAACGTTGGGAGCTGATCACAGCTGAGCATCTTGATAAAGCCTGCCGCAACATGGGTATCGATCCTGATTCCGATTACTTACAGGGTAAGGTTCTCTGCCTTTGCACAGGTATGCATCTGAAATTTGATGACTCCAAAGAGTACTATCATTACTCCACAGGTACAGGCCGTTCCGCTGGTATCTGGTTTGTAAAACATGGCGTAAAATGTGTAGCTATGGATATGCAGGCTCTGGATCATCCTCTTCATACCGCTATGGGTAACAATGGTATGACAAGAATGAACCTTCTTGGCGCATCCGGAAAACCGATCATCGAGGAGTTCATCGAGGAGTTCGGTGAGGAAGCATACGCTCCTTTCGAGAAAGAGTACTATGTAAAATATTACGGACAGGAAGCATACGATGAGTTCTATGGTCCGCTTGAGGCAATCGGCAACTGGGGAACATGGGAGCCCTGCCACAAGACAATGCTTGGCCATGGTATCGTTGGTGTTGAGAACCTTGGCGGTGACCTTGAGAAGGTTTGCGGCAAAGAGTTCGAGTTCTTCTGCTTCCCGCTTCGCTGGTACATGGGCGACGGCTCCATGGCTCGCTGCGTAGCACGTATCGATGAGGATGACCTCAACGATGTTCCGGAGAGAACATATCTGTACTGCGGTACAGGATGCCAGGATAGAGAGCACTACGGCTTCGATGATTATGAGAAGTTCGCAGCAGATCCGGCTATCTAATTGATCAGGTAGATTACCAGATCAGCGAAAACAGATTGCACAGGCTTGCCTGTGCGAATCTGTTTTTGCCGGTTACATATGTTTTATAAAAGTGAGGAATGGAAAATGGCAAAGAAAACTATTATTACTGCTGCTGTAACAGGCGCATGGCCCAAAAAAGAGAACAATCCTAACGTACCGATGACTCCCTCTGAGATCGCAGATGATATGTATGCATGCTGGAAAGCAGGCGCTGCAATTATCCATATTCATATGAGAGATGATGAAGGCAATGGCACAATGGATCACAATAAATTCCGTGAGACCATGCAGATCTTCAATGAGAGATATCCGGACTGCGATGTTATCGTTAATATGACAACATCCGGTGACATTCATGCAGACGATGAGACTCGTGTACAGCATGTAAAAGAGTTAAAACCGGAAATGGCTTCTTATGACTGCGGTTCCATGAACTGGCTGAACAGCGGTCTGTTCTTAAACAGCCCGAAATTCCTTGAGGACTGCGGCAAGCTGTTCCAGGAGACCAATACAAAACCTGATATCGAGTGCTTCGACCCCGGTATGATTCTGAACTGTGCATATTACATCAAGAAAGGTATCTTAAAGACACCTGTACATATTCAGTTCTGCATGGGCTGCGCAAATGGTATCCCGGGTACAATGAAGAACCTTGTATTCATGAAAGATACAGCTGATGAGCTCATCGGCAAGGGCAATTATACATGGTCCTGCTTCGGTGTAGGCCACAGTGCAATGGAGATGCTGTATGGCGGCGTTGCATTAGGCGGACACGTACGTGTAGGTATGGAAGACAACGTTATGTATTCCAAGGGCGTTCTTGCAGAGAGCAACGTACAGTTTGTAGAGAGAGCAGTTCGTGTAATCAAAGAATTTGGTAATGAAGTTGCTACTCCTGCAGAGGCACGTGAGATGCTCAGCATGCCTCCTTACAGAAGAATCGACGCATAAGTAAGGAGCGAGATATGACCTGGGGATCACTCATGTTTTATTATCATTGTCCCAAATGCGGCATGAAGTTTGAATATGCCATGGAACTGATGCCGGAGTTCGGGGAGGAGTTCGGCTTCTGCCCTGAGTGTAAGGTTCCGGGTGTATATGAAAAAGAAGGCGCCCGTCAGGTGGATGACAATGAGTACTTTGAAGTAGAGTAAATATTTTGCCGTTCGCACGGGATGCAGGCGGCAGCCGGATCCAGCCCCTTTGAAATTTATTTTCAATGAGGGCTGGATTCTTGATATATTTATCTGATGAATACCGGAAACTGTGGGGAATAAATTCTCCATGGTTTCTGTTACTTTTTTGGGAAATAAAAATCAAAATCTGCATTGCAAAATGTAGTCCGGTATGGCATAATATTTTTGGTTTCATATTTGTTTTAATGCAAGATACAGGAAAACAGATATTTAATGTGTGATATGAGAAATAAAAAGTGAAAAGGACAGGAGAAATTCGCGGCGGCAATGGAAGACGCAGCGGAGAAAAGGTTTTGAGATGGCAGTAATTAAAAGAGTTTCGTTGGTAGACCAGGTTTATGAGAAAATTCGGGACAGAATTGTGTCGCTGAAGATTCCCTTTGGGAGCAAATTGAATGTGAGCAAGCTTCAGGAAGAGTACGGAGTCAGTTCGACACCGGTGAGAGAAGCTTTGAACCGTCTGTTGAATGACGGTTTGATTGAACTTGAAAATAACGTAGGCGCCAGAGTGATTGATATCACGGAAGAGGATGTCCGGCAGATTCAGGAGCTGTCTTTTGCCTATCAGATTGTGGCGGCCCGGAATGCGTTGAGATACGGTGATGTTCAGCAGATGGCGAAGGAAATTGAACAGTACATAGAAGAATACCGCAATTCCACAAGTGTGGTGGAGAGCTGCCGGTGTATCCGCAACATTCTGGATGTTTTCTATAAGAACGCCAATAATGAACGGCTGCTGGCAAAGGTAACATCCATGAACGGCATGGATGATATTCTGCATACCCTGTTTGCTATTCCGCGGGAGAAGGGCGGCAGCGGCGGTCAGTATCATTCCGGAATTGTCTATTTTGAACAGATTCACCAGGCTGTGGTGGAAGGCGATTTTTCCAAACTCTGCGATGGTCTTGAAGAGCATCAGCTCTGGTCAAGGGAATATATTGTCAAGAATCTGGAAACTGTTAAAAAGAAAAATGAAGCATAGCAAAAAAGCCCTTTGAAGGGCTTTTTTTGCTGCAAAAAGGATTGAAATTAAGACTGTTTTTTGTTTTTGTCTGTGTTTTTGCTGGTTACATACTGATCCATAATATCCATTAACTGATCCTGATATTTCATTTCGTCATGTACCTTGAAGGCGTCCGGATCAATAGGCAGTTTCAGTTCATTGAGCCGGCGGATACTCCATACATAGAGAATATCCAGTGCAGGAATCAGATCTTCGCCCAGGGGCGTGAGAATATATTCTACTTTTAATGGAATCGTATTATACTGGATTCGCTCTACCAGACCATCCTTTGTCAGTTCCTTGAGCTGCTGGCTCAGAACCTTTTCGCTGACGCCGAGCGTCTTTTTTGTCTCATTAAAACGGATCTTGCCGTAGTGATGGATATGATGAAGGAGTGTCATCTTCCATTTGCCTGAGATACAGTTTGTGACAAAGTGATATGGATTTACTGTTTCCATCCGTGATACCTCCCCTCTGATGTGTTGGATCCCTCTGCGGAATCTGTTTAGTAAAAAAGTTATTAGGTATCGTTTTGGTAACTTAAATCATATTTTATCAGTTCAGTAGGAATTTTTCAATTGAAATATTAGAAAATATTTCACAAAATTTGACGGGAAAAATAAAAAGATATAGTGCAAAAAAGTGTAAATTGGTGTAAAATGCTATAATATCGTGGAAAGTATGCGTGTTAAAAATATTTCCGCACACGAAAGTGAAAAGATTACAGGAGTGAACTATGAGTGAGAAGACAGTGCGTGATATCTGTACAGAGGATGCGGCTGATAAGAAACAAAATGAGATACTGACGATTGAGGAGCGGGTGCGTCAGATACCTGTTCTGCACCATAAGGGATATACCTGTGCGCAGACGGTTTTATGTGTTTATGCAGATCTTCTTGAGATGGATGAGCGGGATCTGTTCCGCATTTCGGAGGGATTCGGGGGCGGTATGGGCGGCATGATGCTCACCTGCGGAGCCGTGACATCCATGGCGATGGCGGCAAATCTGAAGAACAGCTGCGGAGATCCGGAAAGCTGCAGCACCAGGGGATCCAGTATTCGTCTGGTACGAAAGCTGGCAGAAGAATTTCAGAATAAGAACGGTTCTGTGATCTGCAGGGATTTAAAAGGGATTGGAACGGGAAAGGTTCTGCGGGACTGTCCCGGGTGCATTGAGGATGCGATCCGGATTCTGGGAAAAGAAGTATTCGGCCTTCAGGAGTAGGACTGGCATAGAATTTCTGTTCTAATGTCTGTGTTTGTTTCATAGTTTTATAAAAAAGAGTATGTGCCGGACGTACTCAGATAAAGCTGGAAACTTTTGTTCAGGGAGGATGGAAGGGATATGACAAATACAGACATTTATCAGAATATTGCGGCCAGAACCGGAGGGGACATCTATCTTGGAGTGGTCGGCCCTGTGAGAACAGGAAAATCTACCTTCATTAAGCGGTTTATGGATCTGATGGTGCTGCCGCGGATGGAGGATTCCGATATTAAGAGCAGAACGATTGACGAATTGCCTCAGTCTGCTCAGGGCAAGACAATTATGACTACAGAGCCGAAATTTATTCCCAAGGATGCAGCGGAAGTGTTCCTGGATGAAAATCTTCCGGTTCGTATTAAACTGATTGACTGCGTGGGATATCTGATTGACGGAGTAAACGGACATATGGAAGAGGGCAGTGAGAGGATGGTAAAAACACCCTGGTTTGATTATGAGATCCCTTTTGCCAGGGCGGCTATGATCGGAACTGAGAAAGTGATTAAAGAGCATGCCACCATTGGTGTTGTAGTGACCACGGACGGAAGCTTTACGGATATTCCCCGGAGCAATTATGTACCGGCAGAAGAGCGTACGGTGACAGAACTGAAAAGTATTGGAAAGCCGTTTGTAATTCTCCTGAATACGCCCAAACCCTACAGCGCGGATACGTCTGATCTGATGCAGGAGATGACAGAGAAGTATCAGGCTCCGGTGATCCCGGTGAACTGTGAGCAGATGAAGATGGAGGATATTCAGAAAATTCTTCAGCAGGTGATTTATGAGTTTCCGCTGGCAAAGATGGAAGTTTTTCTGCCGAAGTGGGTGGAGATGCTGGAGGATGATCATCCGATAAAAGCGGCGGCAGTTTCGGAGGCGGGAAAAATGCTTGCTGGTGTGACGCTGATGCGGGATATAGTCGGACTGGCATGGAAACCGGAGCATCCGGAGATCTGCGATATACGGACAGATCAGATCGATCTGGCAAAAGGAACAGTACAGATCCGGATGGATGTAGGAGAGGAGTTATATTATCAGAACCTCAGCGATCTTACCGGGGTGCCCATTCACGATGAATATGAGATGATTTCTCTGTTTCGTGAGATGGCGGCTGAAAAACAGAAGTATGAACAGGTAGGAGCTGCTATTGACAGTGTACATAATACGGGATATGGCGTGGTTGCTCCGTCAGTCCGGGATATCTCAATTGAAGAGCCCATGCTGATGAAGCATGGAAATAAATTTGGAGTCAAAGTGCGGGCTTCCTCACCATCGATTCATATGATCCGCGCGAATATTGAGACAGAGATCGCGCCGATCATCGGCAGCGAGGAGCAGGCGCAGGATCTGATCAATTATATTAAAGAGAATCAGGATGATGCGGATGGTCTGTGGAAGACGAATATTTTCGGCAAGTCTATCGGAGAACTGGTGGAGGATGGGATTAACCGGAAAATAACCATGATGGATGAGGAGAGTCAGCAGAAGCTCCAGGATACTATGCAGAAAATTGTCAATGACAGCAACGGCGGACTGGTGTGCATTATTATTTGAAAGGAAAGCAGTGTCGGATGCGGCGGCCGCTCCGGAGAGAGATCTTCGGACGGCCGCCGCATCCGCTATGTAAATGAAAGTGACATCTGTGTAATAAAAAGTTTGTGTATACAGACAGATTGTGTTATGATATCAAACTGATAAAGTGATTTGTGAGTCGCTTTCTGGAATGATCCTGAATATTGCGGGGAACTATGAACTATGTTCCCGATATTATTTTTACAGGCAGGAGGCATGAATGCATGAGTAAAGTGTATGAAAAGCTGTTAAAATGCTGCAGCAGTGTGAGAGAAAAGATTGATTTTACGCCGGAAATCGCGCTGGTTCTGGGATCCGGGCTGGGAGATTACGCGGAAAGTCCGGATGTGACAGTAGAGGCGGTGCTGGATTATCATGATATAGAAGGGTTTCCGGTTTCTACTGTCCAGGGACATAAGGGACGTTTTATTTTCGGATATGTAAGGGAGATTCCTGTTGTGATTATGCAGGGACGCATCCACTATTATGAGGGATATCCCATGTCGGATGTGGTGCTCCCTGTCCGGCTGATGGGAATGCTCGGGGCGAAAGTCCTGTTTCTGACCAATGCTTCGGGAGGAATTCAGGAAGGCATGCATGCCGGTGATTTTATGCTGATCACCGATCAGATTTCTGATTTTGTTCCCTCGCCTCTGATCGGTGAAAATCCGGATGAACTGGGAACACGCTTTCCTGATATGAGCCATATTTACCGGGAGGAATTAAGGGAAGCTGTCCGGGCGGCTGCCGGAAAGCTTGGAATTCCCCTGAAAGAGGGCGTTTATATTCAGCTTACCGGACCGAATTATGAGTCTCCGGCGGAGATCCGGATGTGCAGAGCTATCGGGGCTGACGCGGTAGGCATGAGTACCGCCTGTGAGGCTGTGGCGGCGAACCATATGGGAATGAAGGTCTGCGGGATTTCCTGTGTTTCCAATCTGGCGGCGGGCATATCGGGGAATCCCCTGACTCACAAAGAAGTTCAGGAAACGGCTGACAGGGTAGCGCCGATGTTTAAAAAGCTGGTAACAGAGAGTATCGTGGAAATTGCCGCTGTGCTGAAGTAAAAAATACGGAATCAGAGAACCGGAAGGAAACAGGATATGAATATCAGATTTTATAACGCGAAGATTCTGACATTAAAAGAAGATGAAAGTTTTGAGATTACAGAAGGAGAACTCTGGGTACAGGGGGAGCGTATTGTTTATGTGGGAGACGGGAAGAACCCTACAGACATTCTGATTTCACTGGGAGGAAACCCTGTCTGCTGGGAGCGGGAAGTGGACTGTCATGGAAATCTTCTGATGCCCGGCTTTAAAAATGCCCACGCTCATACGTATATGACGTTTCTGCGTTCCTATGCGGATGATCTTCCTCTGCAGGAATGGCTTTATCAGATATGCTTCCCCAGGGAGGATCAGTTAAATACGGAAAATATCCGTCCCATGGAAGTTCTGGGGATTATGGAATATCTGACCAGCGGAATCACGTCCAGTTTTGATATGTGTTATTTTCCGCCGGTTTATGCTGAAGTTGCCGCAAAGTGCGGATTCCGTGCCGTGCAGGTGTCGGGTGTCAACAGCTTCGGCGGAAAGATTGAAGTGGTGGAGGAGAATTACCATAAGGTCAATGAGACCAGCGATCTGACCACTTTTATGATTGGATTTCATGCGGAATATACCACAAAGCCGGAGCTGATGGAAGGGATCGCAAAACTGGCCCGGAAATATAAGTCTCCGCTGTATATGCACAATGCGGAGACGGCCAGAGAGGTACAGGAGTGTAAAGAGCGGTATGGGAAGACGCCCACCCAGATCACGGAAGAGATGGGCATGTACGAGTATGGCGGCGGCGGATTCCACTGCGTATATTTTGAAGATGAGGATTTTGAAATCTTCAAAAAGCGCGGACTGACGGCGGTGACCTGCCCTGCCTCCAATATAAAGCTGGCAAGCGGCATAGCGCCTCTGAAACGTTTTGTGGATGAGGGAATCGGACTTGCCATCGGCACGGACGGCCCTGCCAGCAATAACAGTCTGGATATGTTTAAGGAAATGTTCCTGGCTTCTGCGCTGGCGAAAGTGCGGGAGATGGATGCGGAGTGTATCAGCGCGGACCGGATTCTCTATATGGCTACGGCCGGCGGGGCGAAGGCGATGAATCTGCCGGACTGTGACTGTCTGGCGCCGGGCAAAAAGGCAGATCTGATTCTGATTGATCTGAAGCAGCCGAATATGCAGCCGGAGAATAATATCGTGAAGAATCTTGTTTACAGCGGAAGTAAACAGAATGTGCTGATGACCATGGTCAACGGCAGAATTCTCTATGAGAATCAGAAGTTTTCTATCGGGTTTGATCCGGAGGAAATTTACAGAGAGGTTAACAGCATTATTCGACAGATGAAGTAAAAGGATTACAATTATGAATGTGACGATTTATACCGACGGCGCTGCCCGGGGAAACCCGGACGGCCCCGGCGGATATGGCGCGGTTCTTCAGTTTGTGGACTCAAAAGGGGTTCTGCATGAGAGAGAACTCAGTGCCGGATATAAAAAGACTACCAATAACCGCATGGAACTGATGGCGGCCATTGTGGGTCTGGAAGCCCTGGTGCGTTCCTGCCGGGTAGAGCTTTTTTCCGATTCAAAATATCTGACAGATGCCTTTAATCAGCACTGGATTGACGGATGGCTGAAACGGGGCTGGAAAAAGGCGGACAAATCACCGGTAAAAAATGTGGATCTGTGGCAGCGGCTTCTGAAAGCCATGGAGCCTCACCAGGTGAATTATCACTGGATTAAGGGGCATGACGGGCATCCGGAAAATGAGCGGTGTGACCGGCTTGCGACTGCGGCAGCAGACGGAGAGGATCTGCTGGAGGACGAAGGATTAGAATGAAGAAACAAATGAGTAACTGGATGCTGTTTTTGTGTTTCGCAGCAGTAACAGGCGCCAGTATTGCGGCAGTGGTCTGGCTGTATCTGAAGATAGCGAACGTAGGCATCACAATTATCTGGGATATGATTCCCGAATATATTGAGTCTGAACATTATACGATTATTATGTGTCTGATCGGAGGACTGATTGTAGGTATCTTTCATAAGTTTTACGGACCATATCCGGAGAGCATGGCAGATTCGCTGAAACGGGTAAAAGATACTCATACATATCCGTACAGAAATCTGCCGATTACGGTGGCGGCGGCTTTCCTGTCCCTGTTTTTCGGAGGTGCGGTAGGACCGGAGTCCGGTCTGGTCTGCCTGCTTCTGGGGCTTTGTTTTTGGGCGATGGATCAGTTTGGCATGGCCAGAGTCAAGATGGAGGCAATGATCGGAAATAATCCATATATTCCCAGAGGGGAGGTTTTGCGGGAGATGCTGAAAGGTCTTGCCTGTTCTCCGGGCAGAATTGTATATGACAAAAATAAGATACAGTGGAAGCGGTCCGAGTCGGTATCTGCCGGTGTGGCTGCAGGAGTTACAGGGCTGATAGTGTATCTGCTTTTAAACCGTCTGCTGGGAGCCGGACTTTCGGTACCTCATCTGGAGGACGGCGAAATGCACGCTCTGGATCGGGCGGGGGCCGTTCTTCTGATCGCCGTGGGAATCGGAGCCGGATATCTTTATCTGATATTTAAAAAGCTGGCGGCGGTGTTTTTTGAGAAGCTGAGAAGCAAAGGACTGCATATTCTGAATGCTGTTCTTGGCGGTCTTGTGCTGGGGGTAATAGGAACATTTTTCCCGATGACCATGTTTTCAGGCGGCAATGAGATTCAGGCGATTCAGTATGAGTATCTGCAGTATACGCCGTATCTGCTGATTTTTATCGGCGTAGTAAAACTTTTTCTGACGAACGTATGTATTGAATCCGGCTGGCGCGGCGGGCACTTTTTCCCGGTGATCTTCAGTGGGCTCAGCATCGGATATGGTTTTTCTGTTATTCTGGGAACCAGTCAGGTATTCAGTGTCGTTGTGGTAACAGGGGCTCTTCTGGGAACGATGCTTCAGCAGCCGCTGGGAGCGCTGGCCTTATCCCTGATCTTTTTCCCTGTGCGTCAGGCGGGATGGATGGTGGTCGCCTCCTTTGTGGGGGGATGCATTCCTGTTCCGCAGCCGCTGAGGCCCAATCCTGATAACAGGGGATTTATCTACAGTATTGCACATCGGAAGGGACAGAAAAAACTGCCGTTGAAGTAGTTGAAACCGGGGAACGGATGTGCTACTATTAAAAAATGTGAAAATTATGAATTTGTAATACATGGAGGAAACAAAAGTGAAAGCATATGGAGTAAATGAGCTGCGCCGCATGTATCTGGACTTTTTTAAGAGCAAGGATCATCTGGTGATGAAGAGTTTTTCACTGATTCCGCATAATGATAACAGTCTTCTGCTGATCAATGCGGGTATGGCGCCGTTAAAGCCGTATTTTACCGGAGCGGAGATTCCGCCGAAGCGCAGGGTGACAACCTGCCAGAAGTGTATCCGTACCGGAGATATCGAGAATGTGGGAAAGACCGCCCGCCATCTGACTTTTTTTGAGATGCTGGGGAATTTCTCCTTTGGCGATTATTTTAAAAAGGAAGCGATTGCCTGGTCCTGGGAGTTTTTGACAGAAGTTCTGGGACTGGATCCTGAGCGTCTTTATCCTTCTATTTACGGAGAAGATGAGGAGGCTTTTGAGATCTGGACAAAGCAGGTAGGTGTGCCGGCTGAGAAGATTACCCGTTTTTACAGAGACCCGGAAACGGGAGAATGCGACAATTTCTGGGAGCACGGCGCAGGTCCCTGCGGTCCCTGTTCGGAGATTTATTATGACCGGGGAGAAAAATATGGCTGCGGCAGTCCGGACTGTAAGGTGGGCTGTGACTGCGACCGTTTTATGGAAGTATGGAATAATGTATTTACCCAGTTTGACGGTGACGGCAAGGGCGGTTACACGGAGCTGGAGAACAAGAATATTGATACCGGTATGGGACTGGAGCGTCTGGCGGTTGTTATGCAGGATGTGGATTCTGTTTTTGATATTGATACCATGAAGGCGATCCGTGATATGGTCTGCCAGCTTTCCGGCAGGACTTATGAGACGGATGCGCTGGATGATATTTCCATCCGGCTGATCACGGACCATATCCGTTCCGCTACGTTTATGGTTTCCGACGGTATTATGCCAGCCAACGAAGGCCGGGGCTATGTGCTTCGCCGGATTATCCGCCGGGCTGCGCGTCATGGAAAGATCCTGGGAATTGAAGGAACTTTTCTGGCGGAGCTGGCGCAGACTGTGATCCGGGAGAGCAGGGACGGTTATCCGGAACTGGAGGAGAAACGGGACTTTATTCTGAAGGTCCTGACTCAGGAGGAGGAGCGTTTTGCCAAGACTCTGGATCAGGGACTGGCGATTCTCTCGGAACTGGAAGCAGATATGTCTGCAAAAGGCGAAAGTGTTCTTTCAGGTGAGGATGCTTTTAAACTGTACGATACCTATGGATTCCCGATCGATCTGACAGAGGAGATTCTGGAAGAAAAGGGATTTACTTATGACGCGGAAGGTTTTGCGGCCGCCATGGAAGAGCAGCGTCGTCAGGCCAGAAGCAGCAGAAAGGCTACGAATTATACCGGCCATGAGGCTACTGTCTACGATGAGATTGATCCGGCGATTACCTCTGAGTTTACCGGCTATGACCGGCTGGAGGATCAGGGAAAAGTACTGGTTCTGGTAAAGAAAGCGGCTGCAGAAGGGGATGGGGATGCTCTTGTGGACGTTCTCACAGACGGGGATCAGGGCACGATTATTACGGATATTACACCTTTTTATGCAACCATGGGCGGTCAGATGGGAGACCATGGAATGATCTCTGCTGACGATGGTGTTTTCGAGGTGACAGATACCATCAAGCTGGCCGGAGGACGCGTGGGACATGTGGGAAGAATGGTTTCCGGCATGATCAAGTCCGAAGATGCCGTGAAGCTTTCTGTAGATAAGAAGCGGCGTATGGCCACCTGCAAAAACCATTCCGCGACACACCTGCTTCAGAAGGCGCTGCGGGAAGTGCTTGGCACCCATGTGGAGCAGGCAGGCTCTTACCAGGACGGCGACCGTACCAGATTTGATTTTTCACATTTCCAGGCTATGACTGCGGAGGAACTGGCGCAGGTAGAGCAGATTGTCAATGAAAAGATTGCCGAGGGGATTCCGGTGCAGACAGATGTGATGACAGTGGAGGAGGCAAAGAAGACCGGCGCCATTGCTCTGTTTGGAGAAAAATACGGCGAGACGGTGCGAGTGGTTTCCATGGGAGACTTTTCCAGAGAGTTCTGCGGCGGTACCCATGTGGCAAATACCTCTGATATCACAGCCTTTAAGATTATATCTGAGGGCGGTGTGGCGGCAGGTGTCCGCCGGATCGAGGCTCTGACCGGAGCCAATGTATTTGCCTACTATAAGCGGGTGGAGGAAGAGTTAAATGCTGCAGCCAGAGCTGCAAAGTCCACTCCTGCAGGTGTGGCGGAGAAGATTGCGCATATGCAGGCGGAGATCAAAGAGCTGCAGTCTGAGAATGAATCTTTAAAGAGTAAAATCGCACAGTCTTCCATGGGGGATGTGATGGATGACGTGGTTGAGGTAAAGGGCGTGAAGCTGCTGGCGGCTTCTGTGCCTGATGTGGATATGAACGGGCTGCGGGATCTGGGCGACCAGTTAAAGGAAAAGCTGGGGGACGGCGTGATCCTTCTGGCTTCCGCAAACGGCGGAAAGGTGAGTCTGGTGGCAATGGCCACAGAGGGCGCTATGAAGCAGGGAGCTCATGCAGGCAATCTGATCAAGGCTGTAGCCGCAAAGGTTGGCGGCGGCGGCGGCGGACGTCCGGGAATGGCTCAGGCCGGCGGAAAGAATCCCGCAGGCATTCCCGATGCTATCGCGGCGGCAAGGGAAGCCCTGGAAGGTCAGCTGCAGTAGTTATGTATTTTTTGTCATAAATAAAAAAATATCTTGACTAACTTGCAGAATGTGCTATAATTTATAACAGTGCAAAATTACCCAAACAGTTGAATATGCACAATACGCAACTGGAGGGAGGTTAGGTGTGAGACTATGTCAAATGTAATCGTAAAAGAGAACGAGACTTTAGACAGCGCTTTACGCAGATTCAAAAGAAATTGCGCAAAGGCCGGTATCCAGCAGGAGATCCGCAAGAGAGAGCATTATGAGAAGCCCAGCGTAAAACGCAAAAAGAAATCTGAAGCCGCAAGAAAACGGAAATACAACTAGTTTGAAGCGAGATGAGAGGTCTGCCGATTTGGCAGACCTCTTTTTTCATATTACAGGAAACTTCATTTCCTGCAACATGAAAACGCTCCGCGGGGGCACTGACCGGAGTGAAACCAATCCCGCGCCAAGACCCCTGAGCGGGTTTTGAATCTTATGTTCTTATTTTTCTGAAAATTCATATATTAAATGGAAGACGTGCTGCTGTTGGTTTTGCTGACAGTGACCGCTCAAATCTCCAAATTCAAAATATATCAGGGAGGTGGATTGTGTGCAGCAGATTATTCGTCTGTTTCCCCTCGATATGCGCAGGAATCTGGAAACATGCGGAATTTTTGACAGAGGCCTGGAGGAAATACGGATCCGGGTGAATGAGTATCTGATGTTTCGCACGGCATCCGGAGAATTATTTCTGAAAGGAAATGCGCTGGTTGACCGGCCCCGGGAGGGATGCCGCCGTATGAGCCTGAAAGATCTGGAACAGATGTGTACCTTTATGTCGCAATATTCGCTCTATGCCTATGAGGAGGAAATCCGACAGGGGTTTCTGACCGTGGAGGGCGGACACAGGATCGGAGTTTGCGGACAGGTTCTGTCAGAGCGGGGACGGATTCTCCGGATTTTCCCGATTTCTTATCTGAATATTCGGATTGCAGGTGAAAGAAAAGGGTGTTCCGAAAAAATATTTCCATTTTTACATGGAGCGGGAGACTTTCTGAATACTCTGATTTTATCTCCGCCGGGCGTCGGAAAAACTACTCTTCTGAGAGATCTGATCCGGAATCTGTCTGATGGAATGGGCAATTTTCCCGGCAGAAAGGTGGGCCTTGTGGATGAGCGCTCGGAGATCGCAGGGAGTATCCGGGGAATCCCTCAGAATGATGTAGGGCTGCGCACGGATGTGCTGGACGGCTGCCCGAAGGCGGAGGGAATGATGCTGCTGGTGCGCTCTATGTCACCGGAGATTCTGGCTGTGGATGAGATTGGCGGAGAAGAAGATCTGTATGCCTTAAAATCCGCTGTCCGCTGCGGCTGCCGGATCCTCGCTACGATTCACTGCAGCGATCTGGAGGAATTGTGGAACAAGCCCGGCTGGGAGGCATGCAGAAAACAACAGTTGTTTTCGCGGTATGTCGTGATGGAAAACCGGCGCGGCGTCCGGAGGTTTCGGGTGTTTGACACGGAAGGAAAACAGCTTTTTTGAGGATCCCTGCTTTTCCGGTTCTACCCGGCCGTAAAACTCATATATTGAAGTAAGGCCACGAAACAGATATCCGTTTTCACGTGTGGACGAAAAGAGGTGAATGATGTGCTGAAACTGGTAGGTTCTGTGCTGATTATGGCGGCCTGTATTGGTTATACCGGATATCTGCTGGAGAAACAGAAGGCGCACCGGGATGTGCTCCAGGCGCTGATTTCCATGCTGGACTTGCTTTCCGGGAAGCTCCGGTATGAACGGATGACCATGGGGGAGGCGTTGGCGGGGCTGAATAAAAAATATCATGGCGCCGTGGGATGCGTGATGGGGCGGATTGCGGACAGGCTTATGGCCGGCAATTGTGAAAACCTGGAAAGCATCTGGAGAACGGAATTTGCGGAGGCCCAAAAAGAACTGATGCTGACAGAGGAAGAAATGGATATTGTTCTGGAAACAGGAAAAAATCTGGGATATCTGGATGTGGAAGCTCAGATGGGGCATTTGAAAAACTGCCGCATGCGGCTGGAAGGAAAGCTGGAGGCAGCTCAGCGGGAATTTGTGGAAAGACGCAGGGTGTATCGTTATCTGGGAGTGGCAGTGGGGGTGATGGTGATTCTGGTCCTCATATAAACAAGTGTGGGAGGAAAAGCATGGATGTGAATCTTTTATTTAAAATTGCAGCGGTGGGGATTCTGGTGACAGTAATCGGACAGGTCTTAAAGCACAGCGGCAGAGAGGAACACGCTTTTCTTGCCGGGCTGGCGGGGCTGGTGATTGTGCTGTTCTGGATTGTACCCTACATCTATGATCTGTTTGAGGAAATACGGGATTTGTTTTCTCTGTAAAAAGCTTCGGAAAGAGGACGGGTATGGATATCATAAAAATTGCCATGATCGGGCTGGCCGGCGTTGTTCTGGCGCTTATGCTGCGCCAGCAGAAAAGTGAATATGCCCTTTATATCAGTCTGGCGACTGCTATTCTGATTCTGGTCTTTTCTGTGGATCGTCTGGCTGTTGTCATGGAGACTATTCGTAAAATTGAAGCATACATACAGATTGATTCTGCCCTGATAAAAATATTAATTAAAATGATCGGAATTACCTATGTGGCGGAATTTGCCACGGGAATCTGCAGGGATGCCGGCTTCGGCGCTCTGGGCAGCCAGATTGAAATGTTTGCCAAGCTGTCGGTGATGGCGGTCAGCGTACCGATTCTTCTGGCGCTGATTGAGACTGTGGAGGGACTGCTGGGGGGATGATGTACAGGAAAAAAATGATTCTGCGGTTTCTGTGGACAGGTATGATCTGCCTGTGGATAATATTTAGTCTTCCGGTATCGGCAGCCGCTTCGGAAAACAATCTGGATGAGGATATTGCGGATCTGGAACAGGAGCTGCTGGCAGAACTGGATCTGGATGAAGCGGATCAGGTGCTGGAGGAAAATGAAGGCACACAGAATCTTTCCTTTACGGAGATTCTGAACCGGATTCTGGAGTCGGACGGGCAGATAATGACAAAGGAACTTTTCAGGGATCTGGCGTCCTTTGCTTTTTCGGATCTGTCGCAGTGCAGAACTATGTTTATTCAGATCCTGATTTTAACAATTGCTTTTGCTTTTCTGAACAATTTTATCAATATGTTTGAAAACAGTCAGATATCAAAGACCGGATTTTATATGTACTTTCTGATTCTGATGGTTTTGCTGATGAAGTCGTATCTGCTGATGGACGAGATATTAAAGCAGGTTCTGGAGCAGACCGTGGAAATCATGCAGGCCGTGATTCCGGCGTTCTGCATGACAATGGTTTTTGCGTCGGCTCAGACGACGGCAGCGGTTTTTTATCAGATTGCCGCAGCCGTGATCTGGCTGGTAGAACGGCTGCTCTGCTACGTAATCGCGCCGGGTATACATATATATGTGGTGCTTCAGATGGTGAACTGTATGACGGGGGAACGTGTGATTTCACGTTTTTCCGGACTCCTGAAGAAAATCATTCAGTGGTCGCTGCGGGTTATGCTGGCGGGCGTAATGGGAATGAATATGATAGAAAACATGATCGCCCCTTCTGTAGACAACCTGAAAAAAATGTCTATTACAAAGACGCTGGGGGCTATTCCCGGACTTGGAGGAACAACGGAAGCTGTCAGTAATATTTTTCTGGGATCTGCGGCGGTGATTAAAAATGGAGTCGGGGTTGCGGCCATGCTGGTGCTGATTGGCATTGCTCTGGGCCCAATCGTGAAAATGGTGATTTTTGTTGTGTTTTATAAGCTGGCGGGAGCCGTTGTGCAGCCTTTTGCGGATCAGAGGGTCTGCGGCTGTATCGACAGTGTGGGAGAAGGCGCAGGCATGCTGCTGAAAACTATGGCAACAGGGACACTCCTGTTTCTGATTACGATTGCCATCGTTATTACAGCGGTGAAATAGAAAGGAGGGAGAGGCGCGATGCTGGCGGATCTTCTGGGCTGGATCAACCAAATCATATATCTCCTGATTTTTCTGACTCTGGTGCTGCAGATTCTTCCCAAT
>CAMLYL010000063.1 GCA_946491665.1 uncultured Lachnospiraceae bacterium
CAATGTGGAAATCGGAGACATTTATACCGGCAACGGCGTCAGCGAACTGATTAATCTGTGCATGCAGGCGCTCTTAAACGATGGGGACGAGATCCTGATTCCGTCTCCCGATTATCCCCTCTGGACTGCCACAGCAACACTGGCAGGCGGAAAAGTTGTCCACTACATCTGTGATGAAGAGTCCGAGTGGTATCCGGATCTGGCGGACATGGAGAAAAAGATCACAGACCGCACTAAGGCGATTGTCATTATCAATCCCAACAACCCTACCGGAGCCCTTTATCCGCGGGAGATTCTGGAAAAGATCGTCGAACTTGCCAGACAGCACAACCTGATGATCTTTTCCGATGAAATCTATGACCGCCTGGTAATGGACGGAGAAGAGCATGTTTCCATCGCTTCCCTGGCTCCGGATCTGTTCTGCGTCACCTTCAGCGGCCTGTCCAAATCTCACATGATCGCCGGTTTCCGCGTGGGCTGGATGATCCTCAGCGGCAACAAAGCGATCGCAAAAGATTACATTGAGGGCCTCAATATGCTCTCCAATATGCGGCTCTGCTCCAACGTACCTGCTCAGTCCATTGTACAGACAGCTCTGGGCGGATACCAGAGTGTGAAAAACTACGTTGTCCCCGGCGGACGGGTTTATGAGCAGCGGGAATTTATTTACAATGCTTTGAATGATATTCCCGGCATCACAGCTGTAAAGCCCAAGGCCGCCTTTTATATTTTCCCGAAGATCGACACCAAGAAATTCAACATCACCAATGATGTGCAGTTTGCTCTGGACTTCCTCCGGGAAAAGAAGGTTCTGATCGTACAGGGCACCGGATTTAACTGGAAACAGCCGGATCATTTCCGTATCGTCTATCTTCCCCGGATTGCAGTTCTTAAGGAGGCTATGGACAATCTGGCCGATTTTCTCACCACTTACCGGCAGTAGGCGCCATCCATGTATTTTATAAAATTCTTGCATTATCCGCCTTTTTGTATTATGATGGGGACAGCAAATAAAGCTAGCAAGAATTTATAAAGGAGGAACTTTAGTTATGGCATATGTAATTAATGACAGTTGCATTTCCTGCGGCGCTTGTGCAGGTACATGTCCTGTTGGAGCAATTTCCGAGGGAGATTCTCAGTACCAGATCAACGCTGATGAGTGCATCAGCTGCGGCGCTTGTGCTGACGGATGTCCGGTAGGCGCTATCGAGGCTGAATAATTTTATTATTTCCGAAACGAAAGAACTGCTGTTTTCGCAAAATGAAAAACAGCAGTTCTTTTTTCATACAGCAGAATAACAGTATCCCCTCTGCTCAGCCCGCCAGAGGAATCAGAAAAAATCCGATCCAGCCCAATCCGACGCCGATCGCGGCTCCCGCCGCCACATCCCGGACAAAATGCACTCTGGCGATCACACGCACTGCAGCAAGAAAAACTCCCGCCGCCAGAATCACTGCCCCGGCCGGAGGATACACCCAGAACACAGCCATGGCAATGATATAAATGGAAAACACATGTCTGCTGGGAAAGGATTTCCCCTTTGTTTCTTTCGGAATCAGAGGCGGAGTTTTCCACACCTCATAGGGGCGCCTCACATTGCACAGCCTCCGGAACAAAGTAACCCCTGCAAAAGAAAGGAATGGAACCAGAACTGTCCGAAGCAGACGCGGATCCCTCTGTACTGCCAGCACAGCCAGAAGAACCGGATATGCAATGTATAACGCCTTTGTAATCACATTATTTACCAGAAGCAGACGTCTTTTTTTCTTTTCGTCCTGTTCAAAAGGCCGGGCCAGCCTGTCATAAAACTCCCTGCGCATGAAGCCTCCCGTTTACTCCTGTTCAAACCGGTTATGCACCCGGATCCCGTTCACTTCCACATCACCTGTCATGGGAATTACCAGACAGGGGACTCCGTCGATCATTTTGGTCTCCACCAGCTCCGCACATTCCGGACTGACCTGAACTGTGACCTCCGGAGTCTTTACCTCAAACTTTCTGGTGTCCGAAATATTATTGGCCATAACCGTCATTGAGGCGCCGATCTCCTCGTCATACTGCTGCTCGAAATGCTCCAGATTTTCCTCCGGTGCGCCGCTGCGTTCCAGAAGTTTCCTCACCTGAGTCTTATCCAGCTCCAGCGGCTCAGGATTTTCTTTATTCTCCTCGATCATCTCATTGAGATTTTCATGAATATTCCGGACTACATCGTAAACACACTCTTCCCCCAGAGTCTCCTCAATGATCGACTGAAAAGACTCTTTCTGCTGAATCGCCGGCAGAGGCTGCACACAGCCCAGAAGCTGCTCCGTAATCTCCGGGCACAGCTCCTTCGCATTTTTCGAGTAATAAAGCAGACTGTGCAGATCCGTATTCCTGTCATTGAAAGCCGGGAACAGAAACGCCTGCTCCGGCATGTCCACAAGCCAGTCGCGGGTCCGGTCCTCTATGCTGTTGGTCTCTGCATTATAACAGAGCCCCGCTTTGGAAAGAGCCACCGGACATAAACAGCACAGCACAAAATCATATATGTAATCAGAAGCATCTACCATCTCCATGCCGTCGGATGTCTTCATCGGAATATCATAAGAACAGTGAATCAGCAGAATCAGATAATTTTCCGGATGATACCAGGTCTCAATGATCCGGTCATAAAAGCTTTCCAGAATCATATCATCCTTCAGCTGACTGTCCCGCAGAGCCAGAAGACTCTTCTGGGTGCCCTCCCCCATCTCCTGCTCCAGAGGGAACTCCATGTTCAGCAGATTCTTTCCGATCGTTCCCGACAAAGACTTGCGGAATATATCCAGATACTTGAACATTTCTTCCTCCGGCAGAGAAAGAAATGCCTCCCGGAATTCAAGAAGCTTATTCTTCTCTCCGTCCACATAGCAGCCCGCCAGCCGGTTAATACAGCAGCGCTCCTTCGTAAACAGCTTTTTTATCTCCGTAATTTCACGTTTATTCATTCAACTACTCTCCATTTCCTGAACGTTCTCTTCATACACTCCCAACTGTGGGATCTTCGCAATCTTACCATATTTCGAAGTTTTAGACAATGTCCGCTTCCTGATGATCACACCAGAATTTCCTTCGTGATATCCAGAAATGCCTGCAGCGGCGGCGCCAGCCAGCGGTTTTCACTGTAAATCACCTGCATCAGCATGGAAATACTGTAGCCCTTCACAGAAAAAACCGCTATTTCTTCTCTTTCCAGTGCTTCCTCCAGCGTAAACATGGGAAGCAGCGATACTCCAAGCCCGCCAGCTACGGCATCTATAATCAGGCGGGTATAACCAATCTCCATCACATTGGAAATATATTCTCCTCTGTCATTCAGATACTGTTCAAAAGCCTGCCGGTAATTACAGCCTTCTTCAATCTGTATAAAATTCTCCCTGATCAGCATCTCCATGGGAACTTCCCGTTCTCCTGCAAACGGGTGATCCGATGAACAGAAGAAGCAGATCTCTGTGGGAATCTCATGAGCGCTGATCCAGTGAGGATGATGCAGTTTCTTATCTACTGTAAGAATGACGTCCAGCGCACCTTTTTCCAGCATCTCCATACATTCCAGTGTGGTGGCCACCACCACCTTCAAAACAACCTTCGGAAAACGTTTCCGGAAAATTCTGAAAATCTCACCATAATGAGACGCACAGATCGTTTCCATCACACCAACCGTTACCTTCCCTCTTGGCTCCTGTCCGGCAGCAAAATGATCCAGCGCCATGGCCTCACACATCTGTATCTCATAAGCGTACTCCAGAAATTCTTTTCCAGCTCCCGAAAGCGTCACCCGCTTTCCGTTCCGCTCAAAAAGCGTCACTTGAAGTTCCTTCTCAAGCATCTGAATCTGTGTTGTCACTGTAGACTGTGCATATCCCAGATCTGCTGCAGCCTTGGAAAAATTGCCGATTTCCGCCACACGGATAAATGTTTTTATATTCCTGATTTCCATAAAGAGACTCCTTTTTCGTCTTTCCGCCGCTCCATTTTTTCCTTTATTCTATATCACTTTTTTTGATTTGTCATATCATTTTTTTCAATTTTACGAATAAAGTTGTTTATGCTATTATTAATTACGAAATGAAATTTCAAAATCACTTTTTTACAACTCTCAACACACAACAAAAGAACCTGCACAGCATGTGCAGGTTTTTTTGTATCTGAAAAACTATTCCTCATTCTCTGCGGAAACATCCTGATATTGAAGCATATAATCCTCCGGGTTCCCCTGGTAATAGCGTATCTGTCCTGCCCCGGGGCTCTGCATCCCCAATCTGCCGGAGGCCACTTCCTCTATGTATTCCAGATCCTCCGATGCCTCCAGCCGATTCTCCAGTGTATCGTTATCCTCAGAAAACTGCTCCACCTGCGTCTGCAGATCCGCAATGATATCCAGGCGATGATTCACCCGATTCTGCAGATTCAGAAACAAACAGCAGATAACGACAAACAGACCCAGTGTCAGTCCCATAAACAGAAGAGAGCCCCGCGTAATCGCCTGCGCTCTTCTCCTGTTTTCTTCTACGTGTCGGCGAATCTCTCTCTGACGAATCCTTTCTGCCCGCTCCGCCTTAATATGAGCCGGAACCTTTACCGGCTTTAATATATAAGAACCGTCAGCCGTCTGCACAAACTGACAGTACTGTCCTTTGTTCTCCTGTTCAGAGACCTGACTCATACCACAACATCTCCAACATTCTCTATTGTGAAACTACTAGATATAGTATAAATCATTTCAGCACAGTTGTACAGAATTTTTGACAGATTTCTGCTGTTTTTTATTGAATCACCACATTCTTCCCCAGGTTACCGCACCATCCACTGTCCGGCAAACACAGCTGCCACTCCCCCAATGATACTCAGGACCACATACAAAAATGCGATTCCGCCGTTCCCACTCTGGATCAGATCTCCGGTCTCCAGTGCAAAAGAAGAAAACGTAGTAAAACCGCCGCAGATCCCGACCTTCAGGAACAGTACCAGTCTCGAGTCCGCGATACCGGCCCGGGATGCCGCGGCAGCTATAAGTCCGATCACAAAAGAACCAATCATATTTATAATAAAAGTTTTGACCGGAAAGGCCATCCCTTCCCGAACCGGCGCCAGACCGATCAGATAACGGCAGACCGCTCCGATAAAGCCCCCCAGTCCCACTGCAATACACTCAATCAAAATGTATACCTCCGGATCTCACAGTTTTTCACGCCAAACCCGGCAAATTCCTCGTTGGTCATCTCATAAAAATAGGACTGGACGATTCTGGCGATCCCGTTATGGGCCACCAGAAGATAAGTCTTTTTCCCGCTTTCTGCCCGAAGTTCATCCAGGAGATTATAGATCCTCTGTGCCAGCTGAAGCATGGATTCGCCGCCCTCATACCGGCAGGCAAAACTTTCCTTGGCCTTCTGAAACTCTTTTCCATCCCGGGGCGTGGACTCATATTTCCCGAAATTCTGCTCCGTCAGCCGGGGTTCTTCTCTTGCGGGAACTCCGGTAATTTCCGAAATATGTCTTGCCGTCTCAGCCGCGCGGATTAACGGTGAATATAAAATTTCATCAACAGAGATTCCCATTTTGAGGATCTGTTTTCCTGTCTCAGCCGCCTGCTGATGCCCCAGATCCGTCAGCGCAATATCCGTCGCCCCGCATATCTTATTTTCCACATTCCAGACAGTCTGTCCATGTCTTACAAAATATAAATATCCCATATCTGTTATCCTTCCTCTGACGTTGTCCGGATGACCACAGAAGAATCTTTCAGAACTCCGTCCCTCTCAGTCCCGCCGGAGTCCATATTCCTCCAAAACACCTGCTGCATTATCGGCGAAATCCTGATTTGCGCCCCAGCTGAGATTAAATATCCCTTCGCCGCCGCCGAACCCGACAACATCCGCAGTCTGTCTTCCTTCCTGTTCCGTAAGCATAACCGTAAGACTCGCATAGCTTCCATTTCTAAAATAATACTTTTCAAAAGCTAACAGAACAGAAGCTGTATCGCCAAACTCCCTCCGGCTGCATCCGATCAGTTCCGCAGACAGCCTTTCAATCAGAGCATCTGCAATTTCCCCCACCGGCGTTTTCTGTTCTCCATGCATTTTGATCATAATACCACTCATATATATCTTCTCCTTTCCGGGCTGCTTTTTCTGAATATATTTTAACAATTCCAGACAATGATTTCTACTAAAACATTATTTTCAGCCTGAATAAATCTTTCAAGACCCGCTCACGGGTCTTGGCGCAGGATTCGGGTCAGCTTTAGCTGACGTCTTCCTCACCGAATCCTTGCGCATCCTCGCGGAGCATTTATTCATTTTAATCAGACCTGATTTCTGACCTGAATATTTTTCAGTTAAATGCTACAAATCTGTGAGAAGCACGGTAGCAGAGAATTCCCAGGTCCCGCCCCAGAGGCCCCGGCAAATTCATTACAGCAGCCATAGAAGCACGGCGGACCTTTCTCGCAAGATTCCTGTCAGACCGGCTCAGATCCTCCCACATCTCCTTCACCATCTGCTCCGCATCACTGCTGCGGTTCATCCGGGTAAAGATTGTAGCAATCGTCATCATAAAGACCATTTCATGATACATATATTTTGCCAATTTTGCATCCTGCTTCTTTATCTCATCCAGCCGGTAAGCCTTGAAAATCATGCTGGATACACGGATCTGATGGGCGCAGTGTACCTTCAGATTGGCTTCAGAAACAGACTGATCTTCCCGGCCAATAAAATAGTGGTACAGATCCTCATTCATATAATACAGTGTTTTCACACCCGGAAGCGACAGGTAAACAAAAAGATTATCCTCATAAGAGGTATGCTTCGGCAGCTCCACCTTCAGATCTCTTAAAACCTGTGTTCTGTGACAGCTGGAATGCATGGTTATATACTGCCAGGGCAGAAAATTCTTCGTATCCGCCCAGGTAAAAATCCTGTTTTCCGGAAACACATTGCCATATCTTATGGTACGGTTCAGCGCCGCATCGCAATGATCGTACACATAATTACATACCATCAGATCAACTCCGCCCTGCTCTTCACATTCATCCAGAGCTGACATCATTTTTGCAAGAGCTTCCCGGCCAAGCCAGTCATCAGAATCCACCACCTTGAAATACTTTCCTGCTACTTCCCGCAGCCCATGATTAATACCCTCGCCGTGTCCTCCGTTTTCCTGTGTCAGCACACGGCAGATATCCGGAAAGCGTCCCTCATAATCCGCAGCGATCTGAGCAGTCCGGTCTGTCGATCCGTCATTCACAATCAGGATCTCCGCCCGCTCTCCGGCAGAAAGCAGACTGTCAATACAGGTCTTCATATAATCCTGCGAATTATAACAGGGCACCACGAATGTAATCAACTTCTCACTCATGCATCTCACTCCTTATGATCCTTCCGAAAAACAACTTGCTTCCGTCTTTTCCCTGGCCACCTCCATCATCAGTTTAATGCGGTTCATCTGATTGACCCGGCTGGCGCTGGGATCATAATCTACCGCCACAATATTTGACTGTGGATAAAGCTCCTTCACCTTCTTCACAATTCCCTTCCCAACCACATGGTTCGGAAGACATCCGAAAGGCTGCACACATACAATATTATCCGCTTTCTGCTTCACCAGGTCGATGACTTCCCCTGCAAGAAACCATCCCTCCCCGCACTGGTTGCCCAGCTGCAGAACTTCCTCTGCAGACTGGCGTATCTTCTTTAAATGAGTCGCAGGACGAAAATGCCTGCTGAAAAGCAGCATACGTCTCACCCGTGTTCTCGAATGATCCAGCACACCAATCACAACTCTTGCCAGAAGCGCAGCGGCTCTGCCGCCCCCCAGCTTCTCTTTTCTGTAAATCGAATTCCAGAAACAGTATTCCAGGAACTCGATAAAATCCGGAATAATAACTTCCGCCCCTTCTTCCTCCAGCGTCCGGGCAAGGTGGTTGTTCGCCAGAGGCATATACTTCACCAGAACCTCGCCGACGATGCCAACTTTGGGCTTCCCGTCCATACCGGATACCGGCAGACGGTCAAATTCCCGGATCATTTTCCGGCAGTTCCGGTAAAATCCCCGCATATTGATCTTATCCTTCAGCAATTCTTCAATACAGAAGTCATGCCATTTCCGGTAAAGAGCATCTGTCGCTCCCGGCTCAGTCTCGTACGGCCGCATCCGGTGTACTACTTTCATCAGAATATCCCCGTAAATCAGACTCTGCAGTGCCTTAAAGCCCATCTTCACCGTATAATGCATGCCGGAATTTTTTTCCATTCCATTTGCATTAATGGAAATTACCGGAATATTGGGATAGCCCGCCGCTTTCAACGCTTTCCGGATAAATCCCACATAGTTCGATGCTCTGCATCCTCCTCCGGTCTGCACCATCATAACCGCCAGCTTATCTGTGTCATATTTTCCGGAAAACACCTCTGACAAGATCTGTCCCGTCACAATAAGCGTCGGATAGCAGGCATCATTATTGACATACTTCAGCCCCAGATCCAGCACATTCTGATCCTCCGAGCGCATCATAACCAGATGATAGCCGGAGCACTGCAGCGCGGCCTCGAAGAAATCAAAATGAGGCTGCGTCATTCCGGTACACAGGATCGTATAGCCGCCGTCCTGCATTTCCTGCGTATACTCCTCCCGCACATAATCTGTAATCTCATTTATTTTGACTGTTTCATTCTTTTGCCGCAGCTTCAACGCGGCTATCATGGACCGGACGCGGATCCGGGCTGCGCCGAGATTATTCACCTCATCGATCTTTAACAGCGTATACATTTTCCCGGCCTGCTCCATCAGCTCCTGCACCTGGTCAATGGTCACGGCATCCAGTCCGCAGCCAAAGGAATTAAGCTGGATCAGTTCCAGATCTTCTCTTGTACTCACATATTCCGCCGCAGCGTACAGCCGGGCATGATATGTCCACTGATTGGTCGCCCGCAGCTTTACATTTACAGTATTGAGCGGGGAGACACTGTCCTCTGTCAACACTGCAAATCCGAATCCCTGAATCATCTCCGGAATACCGTGATTAATCTCCGGATCCACATGGTAAGGCCGGCCGGCCAGAACAATTCCCATTTTCTGATGAGTCTCAACCCACTCGAGAATCTTTTTCCCCTGATCCTCTACATCTTTTCGATATGTAAGCAGTTCCTCCCATCCGGCATGGACAGCCTCCAGCACCTCTTTCTTTGGTATCCGGAACTCTGTCGCCATGAAATCCGCCAGACCGGCTCCCAGCACCTCTTCGCTTGTGAACGCCAGAAACGGATCAAGATAACGGATGTTCTTTTCATTGAGATTTTCTACATTGTTGCGGATATTCTCGGGATAGGATGTAACCATGGGACAGTTGTAATGATTCTGTGCCTGTTCATTTTCCTTCCGTTCATAATACACGCAGGGATAAAAAATTGTCCCGGCGCCGTTGGCAATCAGCCATTCCACATGCCCGTGGGCCAGCTTTGCCGGATAGCACTCCGAGTCACTGGGTATACTGTCCATTCCCAGCGTCAGTATATGGGAATCCGAAAACGGAGAAAGCATCACCCGAAATCCCAGCTTCCGGAAAAACACCGCCCAGAAGGGAAAATTCTCATACATATTCAGCACCCGGGGAATGCCAATCGTTCCGCGGCGCGCTTCTTTCTCTGAAAGCGGCTCGTAATCAAAGATCCGTTTTCTCTTATATTCAAACGTATTCGGAGCAGCAGATTCCAAATGCTTATTCTGCAGCCCCCGCTCACAGCGGTTTCCGGAAATATGACGCTGTCCATCCGGGAAAATATTAACCGTCTCCCGGCAGTGATTCTGACAGCCCTGGCAATGTACCATTTTCGTAGAATATGTAAACTGTTGGAGTTCCTCCCTGGACAGGATGCCTCCGGTTTCTGCCCTTTCTCCTGAAAGGCAGCGCTCCCTGGCGATCAGAGCTGCTCCGAAAGCCCCCATCAGCCCCGCAATATCCGGCCGGATCGCCTCCCGTCCCGATACCATCTCAAAACAGCGCAGAACCGCATCATTGTAAAAAGTGCCGCCCTGAGTAACAATTTTATCGCCTAACTGAGATGCGTCCGTCAGCTTAATCACCTTAAACAACGCATTTTTTATTACAGAATATGCAAGTCCTGCGGCAATATCCTCTACAGCCGCCCCTTCCTTCTGCGCCTGTTTCACGTTAGAATTCATAAACACGGTACAGCGGGTTCCCAAATCCACCGGACTTTCTGCCCGCACTGCCATTTGTGCAAACTGCTCCGCCGTACATCCGAGAGAATTGGCAAACTGCTCAATAAAAGAACCGCATCCGGAAGAGCAGGCTTCATTCAGCGTAATGGAATCCACACATCCCTCTTTTATAGAAATGCATTTCATGTCCTGTCCGCCGATATCAAGAATGCAGTCCACATCCGGCTCAAAATATTTTGCCGCGTAATAATGCGCAATCGTCTCCACTTCTCCCTCATCCAGATGAAAAGCGCTTTTTAAAAGGGCCTCCCCGTAACCGGTAGAACAGGAATAAGCAATACGCGTCCTGTCATTCATGGCATCATATATGCGGGCAAGCTCTCTCTTTGCCGCAGCCACCGGATCCCCCTGATTGCTTCCGTAATAGGAAGAGAGGAGCTTTCCATCTTCCGAAATCAGCGCAATCTTCATGGTTGTAGATCCGGCGTCAATACCAAGATAACAATCGCCCTCGTAGGATGCCAGATCCGCTTTTTCTATCGTATATCCCGCCTGACGGGCCTTAAACTTCTCATATTCCTCCTCATCCCGAAACAACGGCTGCAGACAGTTCATCTCTGCCGGTTCCGCTCCTGACTCCCGCAGTTTCTCCAGCACTTCATCCACTGACTGCCGCACATCTGAGGAAACACTTTTCACCGCGGCGCCCCGGGCCGCAAATAAATGAGCGTCCTCCGGAAATACCGCATGTTCTTCATCCAGTTTCAGCGTACACATGAACGCCCGCCGCAGCTCAGATAAAAAATAAAGCGGGCCGCCCAGGAATACCACTCTGCCTCTGATCCGACGGCCGCAGGCAAGTCCGCTGATAGTCTGATTTACCACCGCCTGAAAGATACTTGCCGCCAGATCCTCCCTGGACGCTCCGTCGTTGATCAGCGGCTGAATGTCACTCTTGGCAAACACCCCGCACCTCGCCGCGATCGGATAGATCTCTTTATAATTTTTCGCGTACTCGTTCAGCCCGGCCGCATCTGTCTGCAGCAGAGCCGCCATCTGATCGATAAAAGCTCCCGTGCCCCCGGCGCAGACTCCGTTCATTCGCTGTTCCACGCCATTTGTCAGAAAGATAATCTTCGCATCTTCCCCGCCCAGTTCAACAACCACATCCGCATCTTCCGGCAGACTGCGCACTGCAGAAGTAACTGCAATTACCTCCTGCACAAACGGTACGCCAAGACTTTTTGCCAGCTTCATGCCGCCGCTGCCCGTAATCGCAAAAGAACAAAGAGCGCTGTCCGTCACCGCCCTCACTTCGTCAAGCATTCCGCTCACTGTATTTCTGACGTCCGCAAAATGCCTCTGATACTTTCCATACACGCACCTCCCGGTCTCATCCAGTACAACAACCTTTGCTGTAGTGGAACCAATATCAATTCCGACAGAATATGCTTTATGTGTATTTATCATAACTTTATCCTCTTATGTTTCCTGTAAGAATCATCTTCCTGTGTTTTTAACAGTATACTGTTAAATCTCTCAAAAAATATGTTATGCCTTCCGCAGCATTGCAAGCTCTTCCTGTCCTGCAGCTTCTGAAAGCGCAATTATAATCGGCTCTTCCGGATAACATACCTATCTTTTATGTCGACTGCTCCACCTTATGATAAAGCTTTTGAAGCAGACATCTTATATTCTCTTTCTCATCTCCGTCAAACCCTGTTTCCAGCCAGGCTTCCAGTTCGCTGATCTCCCTGCCAACACGCTTGATCACCTTCCTGCCTTCTTCTGTCAGCCGGACTTTCTTAATCCGTTTATCATCCCTTTCGGAAAATGCAGTGACCAGCCCCTTACTTTCAAGCCTTGAAACAGTTCCGGCTACCGTCTGCTGCGCCACATGAAATAACTTTTCCAGTTCCTTTAATGAATGTCCCTCCTCTTCTTCAGAGCTGAGACACACCAGAATTCTGGCCTGGGAAAACGTCAGATTATACTGCCGCAAAATACGGTTTGCCCTCTTCTCAATCGCCTCATCGATAATTTTTATCAATATGGCAATGGAATAAATTTCCTCCTTATTTTCTTTTCTTTTGTACATAATTATCTCCCCAACACAACGTTTATGCTGTTTATAGGCTAATTATACTCACGTTTCCACAAAAGTCAACAGCCTGCTGTTTTTTACCCACACTTTACCTTATCCCCTTTTACAGCAGACCTGCCGATCGGAACAACACAATCATAATAAACAAAGTCACCATACTGAACAGCGAAGTCCATACCACAATCTGCCCCGCCAGCACATCATCCGCCCCCATTTCCTGAGCCATAACATTGCTGGATACTGCAATCGGCGAACCGTACAGGGCGATAAGCGCAGCCGTCATAGCCGGCGTCAGATCAAACATTCCCCGGCGAACAGCAAGATAGAACAGACCAAACCCAACCAGAGGAGCAATGACCAGGCGCATGAGCACCGCCGCTGTAAGCTCCTTCCGCAGACCCGATATTGCCGAAAACTCAAACGTACCGCCCAGAGCCAGCAGGCACAGCGGCGTGGCGGCGCTTCCCAAATATTCCAGGACCGTATAAAGCCACGGAAGATTTCCTGAAATCGTAAATATGTATGTGTGATCCGCATTCATCGGCATATTATGCCGCACCAGAAGGGCAATAACCCCTGCCGCCAGTCCCTGGATCAGCGGATTTTTTATCAGATTTTTCAAAACCTTCTTTATATTGAATGTACCCGAATCGGAATAGATGGATAAAACCAGCACCGATATTACATTAAAATAAACAATCGTGGGCGCCTGCAGCATGGTTGTAACCATTGTGCCGCTCTCGCCTGCCATACCCGCAGCCAGCGGTATTCCGATAATCGCAAAATTGGAGCGGAATCCCGCCTGAATCATAACGCCTCTGCGCTTCTTCTCAGAAGTCAGAAACTGCGACAAGATAAATGCCAGAACTGTCAGAAGCACAACAGTCATTATGGCATATCCGGCAAATTTCATATCTATCTGCGTTATGTCATCCAGCACATAAAGATTACAGAACATCAAAGGAGGAAAACAAATATGAAAGGCAAATTTATTTAACTTTTTAAAAAAATCCGAATCAAAGATATGTTTTATTTTCAATAACCATCCGATCAGCACCAGTATCAGAATGGGAGCGATTGCATGAAATGCATATAAAAAATTAGACAGCACAGTTCCACCTCCTGCCCGGACAGCCTGAATGCACAGTGAGTTTTACCCTTTTTTCCAATAATAACACTGTTGACGCTATTTTTCATCATATCTCTGCAAAATTCGCAGCCTATTCATTATATACAGCCGTCATAAATCATCGCTTTCTAAAATCGTCCTTCTTCCACTCTTTCTCTAAAATACAAAAGCGCAGGCTCTGTCCCCTGCGCTTTTAATTCCGTCATTTCCCCTCGAACTTATTCCCAATGTCATACGGCGTTGTCTGATAAACATAGTAGTTCAGCCAGTTTGAGAAAAGCAGCTGCCCCGCGCTCCGCCAGGTCACAACCGGCCGTTTCTCCGGATCATCATCCGGGAAATAGTTGCGGGGTACATCGGGATTCATTCCCTTTGCCAGATCCCGCTCATACTCCAGCTTTAATGTATCCCAGTCATACTCCAGATGACACAGCACAAAAAAGTGACTGGAATCCGTTGATTTCAAAATAGTGGGACCGCCCTCGTCACAGTCCGCTATCAGTTCCAGCTCCGGAACCTTCGCCACATCCTCAGCCAGTATTCCCACTTCTCTGGAATGAGGCGCCATAAATATATCATCATATCCCCGGAACAGCGGAGAACTCTTCTTTAATACCCGGTTGGGATAGATGCCGGAAAGCTTCTTCTCATAGACGGCATTCGTTCCAACGCCATAATGATAGTAAAGGCCTGCCAGGGCTCCCCAGCAGATATGCAGTGTGGAATGCACATGTGTCTTGCTCCACTCCATAATCGTACACAGCTCTTCCCAATAGCTGACCTCCTCATAAGGGACAAAAGCCAGCGGCGCACCGGTAATAATCATTCCATCGAACCAGCGGTTTTTCACCTTTTCAAATGTCGTATAAAAAGCCTCCATATGATGAGAATCCACATGCTGCGGCGTATAGCTGGCCGTCTGCAGAAACTCCACCTTAATCTGCAGCGGTGTATTCGACAGCTTCCGGAGCAGCTGTGTCTCCGTCACTTCCTTGGTCGGCATCAAATTTAATATAAGTACATTCAGAGGTCGAATATCCTGATGCATTGCCCGGTACTCCGTCATAACAAAAATATTCTCACTCTCAAGAACTGCTGTGGCCGGAAGCGAATCCGGAATTTTAATCGGCATATTCACAATCTCCCCCTTTTCATAGTAGTTAAGGATATTTTATCTATTCGACATGTGTAAATCAACCATCATTTTCCCATCATTTTGTCGTTTTCCCGACCATATGAATATGATCTGTCCAGGAATTGCACTTTTCCCTTCACCGTATATTTAAAAATTTTTTCACACCATTGCCCCGTTTTTTATGTATAATAGTGTCTGACATTATTCTAAAAAAAGTTCCGCTTCCCGCGGCCATAATCCGCACAGCAGCAGAAACTTATAAATGCAGCACCCGAAAACGATACACAAAGGTATGAGTATGAGACAGAAAAAAATTGATCTTAATATTATTTATGAGGATGACAGCATCATTGTCTGTGTGAAACCGCCCGGTGTTCCGGTACAGACTTCCAGGCCGGGCGAATCCGATCTGGTCAGCCAGCTGAAAAACTACAGAGCAAAAAACCATCAGGAACCCTATATCGGTCTGATTCACCGCCTGGATCAGCCCGTCCGGGGAATCATGGTCTTTGCGAAAACAAAATCAGCCGCCGCCTTACTCTCCCGGCAGGTCAGCGGCCGGGAAATCACAAAAGAATATCTGGCGGTTGTATGCGGCTCTCCCGCTCCGGCAGACGACGGAACCAACATCCCGGAAGCTTCCCGGCTTCCTGCCTCCGGCCAGCTTCACGACTATCTTCTCCGGGATGGCAAAACCAACACTTCACGGGTTGTACCGAAAGGTACGCCGGGAGCGAAAGAGGCGGTTCTTTCTTATGAAGTACTGCAGAGCTGCCCCGAAACCGGACGGACTCTGGTACGGATCCGGCTCCATACAGGACGCCACCATCAGATCCGTGTACAGTTCGCGCACGCCGGCTTCCCTCTGTACGCAGATATGAAATACGGGCAGCCGCTGCCAAAAGGCACCTACTGCCCGATTGCTCTCTGCTCCTGCAGAATCGAATTCACACATCCTGAGACCGGCAAACAGATGAACTTTTCGCTGGATCAGGACTGCTTCAGTTCCCTTCTTATGTAAATTCTTCCCTACAGTTTAAACCGGTATCCTACGCCCCAGATTGTTTCAATATACTGGGGCTTTGCTGTATCAAACTCTATCTTCTCACGAATCTTCTTGATATGTACCGTCACCGTGGCAATATCTCCGATCGACTCCATGTTCCAGATTCTGGAAAACAGTTCATCCTTGGAAAAAACATGGTTAGGATGCTCCGCCAGAAATGTCAGCAGATCAAACTCCTTGGTTGTAAACTGCTTCTCTTCATTATTTACCCAGACCCTGCGGGCTGTTTTGTCAATACGGATCCCGCGGATCTCAATCACATCATTCTCCTGAGCGGTCGTTCCGATCAGCCGCTCATACCGTGCCAGGTGAGCCTTTACTCTGGCTACCAGTTCACTGGGCGAAAAGGGCTTCGTTACATAATCATCGGCACCCAGGCCCAGGCCACGGATCTTATCTATATCGTCCTTCTTTGCAGATACCATCAGAATCGGCGTATTCTTCACTTCCCGGATCTTTTTGCAGATCTCGAAGCCGTCTACGCCCGGAAGCATCAGATCCAGCACATACAGATCAAACTCTTCGTTCAGGGCCCGCTCCAGCCCCAGAGAACCGTCATGCTCGATCTCCACATCAAAGCCGCTCAGCTCCAGATAGTCCTTCTCAAGATCGGCAATAGCCTCCTCATCTTCCACAATTAAAATCTTACTCATTTGGCACCTCCTGATATTTCCGAATGACAAAATACATAATCGTCCCGGTGTTCGGCTTACTGGTCGCCCAGATCTTTCCGCCGTGGTCTTCTATAATCTTCTTTACAATGGAGAGACCGATCCCGCTGCCGCCGGTAGCAGAATTCCGGGACGCGTCTGTCCGGTAAAAGCGGTCAAAAATGTACGGAAGATCCCTGGCTGCAATTCCTTTTCCATTATCCTCGATCTCCACCTGGATAAAATCACCCACATCCTTAATACGGATATTGATCTGCCCTTTCCGGGTATCCATATATTTCACTGCATTGTGTATAATATTATTGATCACCCGCATCAGCTGTTCCGGATCCGCAATAATAACAGTATCCTCATCCGCATAGTTAAAATAAGAAAGACCGATATTTCGGGTCTCCAAATCCAGACCGATCTCATCTACACAGTCACTGAAATACGCGGACACATTAATCTTGTTGAAATTGTATGGAATACGGTTCGTATCAATCTGTGAATAAAGCGTCAGCTCATTGATAAGATGATCCATCTCATTGGCCTTATTATAAATAGTCCTGCAGTACCGCTCCATCTTCTCCGGCGTATCCGCCACGCCGTCAATAATCCCTTCCGAATACCCCTTTACAGCTGTAATGGGAGTCTTCAGGTCATGGGCTATATTGCTGATCAGCGCCTTATTCTCTTTCTCCGCGGCCATTTTCTCTTCCGTAGACTCCTTCAGCCGCTGGCGCATCTCCTCAAAGTTCCGGCAGAGTTCTCCCATCTCATCCGCCTCGTCATAGTCTATGGTAAAATCAAGATTCCCCTCTTTGATATTTTTCGTTGCAACCTGAAGCTTCTTTAAAGGAGTCATGGTCCCCCGGTAAATCCAGATCGTCATCAGTCCTGCCGTCAGCGCCAGAATCAGAACCACAGCGATACCCATTTCAACCAGCATCTGCCGAACCTCCGGCAAAATACTCTCCGAGGAAGTAATAATGTAAACGCTGCCCTCACTGCCGTCACTGCAGACAAAATCCACCTGCTTTAAAAGAGACTGCGTCTCTCCATCAATAAAATAACCTGCCGCCGCATCGCCGTTTGCATCCGCATCACCGTAGGGCGGAAGCTGATTCTCCCACTGTTCATTATCCAGATTACTCTCGCCCTGATACCCGTTATATACGATATCTCCGTTCTTGGAAAAAATCAGAAAAGAACTTTTCTCCTGAAGCTTTTTATTTGCCTGAACCAGATATTCCTCACTGGACAGTTTCTCCGGATCTGATTTGGATAATTCCAGTATTTCTGAATAATCACTCTGTGTATAGCGGTTCATCAGCTGCAGAGAATTGGACAGCAGACCGTCCGCATCTCCCGCCTCCAGCCCGTAATTCTGCTGGACTGTCCGCGTCTGGATCTTATAAAATCCCCACAGCACCGCGCAGGTCAATGCAATCGGAAGCAGGATAATAATACAAAACGCAAACACCAGTCTCGTCTTAAGCTTCATACATATTCCCCTACTTTCATTCCATATATGACATTAAGTATACCACAGGGAAATAAAAAAATGGGGCTCGAAAGCCCCATTTTATAAAACTTTTATATAATAATATCAGGTTCCGGATCCTGTTACAGATACTTCTTCAGTACCTCAACCTTATCAAGCGCCTCCCAGGGAAGCTCTACATCGGTACGGCCAAAATGACCATAAGCTGCAGTAGCCTTGTAGATCGGTCTTCTTAAATCGAGCATCTTGATAATTCCTGCCGGACGAAGATCAAAATTCTCGCGGACAATCTCAACAATCTTCTCGTCAGAAAGCTTTCCGGTTCCGAAAGTATCTACCATAACGGATGTCGGCTGTGCCACGCCAATCGCATAGGACAGCTGGATCTCACACTTGTCTGCAAGACCTGCCGCAACAATATTCTTTGCAACGTAACGAGCTGCATACGCTGCGGAACGGTCTACCTTTGTGCAGTCCTTGCCGGAGAATGCTCCGCCGCCGTGACGTGCCATGCCGCCGTATGTATCAACAATGATCTTACGTCCGGTAAGACCTGCATCACCGTGAGGTCCGCCGATTACAAAACGGCCGGTGGGATTGATAAAGAACTTTGTATTCTCATCAATCATTTCCTGAGGAAGAACCTCATCGAATACATATTTCTTAATATCCTCATAGATCTGCTCCTGAGTCACATCCTCATCATGCTGTGTGGATAATACAACAGCTTCCAGTCTCCTGGGATGACCTGCCTCATCATATTCTACAGAAACCTGTGTCTTTCCGTCGGGTCTTAAGTAGCTCAGAGTACCATCCTTGCGAACCTTTGTGAGCTGCAGCGCCATCTTGTGCGCCAGGGCAATCGGATAAGGCATATACTCAGGGGTCTCGTTGGATGCATATCCGAACATCATACCCTGATCACCGGCTCCGGTATCCAGATCGTCTTCCAGAGCGCCCTCTCTGGCCTCAAGAGCCTTGTCAACGCCCATGGCAATATCAGCAGACTGCTGATCCAGCGCAACCATTACCGCGCAGGTATTTCCGTCGAAACCAGTCTTTGCGTCATTATATCCGATCTCATTCACAGTCTGGCGTACAATAGACGGAATATCCAGCTGGGCCTTTGTTGTAATCTCACCCGTTACTAATATGAATCCGGTGCAGGCTGCAGTCTCGCAGGCCACACGGCTCATGGGATCCTGCGCCATGCATGCATCCAGGATCGCATCAGAAACAGCATCGCAAACCTTATCGGGATGCCCCTCTGTTACTGACTCAGAAGTAAATAACAATTTCTCCATCATAATGTGTTTCCTCCATCCTTCGTTCTATACCTATGTCGATAATCCTGTGCAAACACAGGGATTCTTTCATAACACAGGTAATATACAACCTGCCCCGTGAAAAGTCAACCATCAAAAAACCGACAATGTGTCGTTTATCTCACAAATGTCGTATTCTTAGTTGTTTATAATTGAAAAAATAATTCTTCATCTGTTTTTTATCTTACAGGAAACGAAGTTTCCTGTAAGATAAAAAACCTCCGGCTGACGCCGGGGGTGCCGTTTTTTTGATATTTTTTACTTAAAATTTTGGAATTTTTTTTTTGGAATTTCCCT
>CAMLYL010000064.1 GCA_946491665.1 uncultured Lachnospiraceae bacterium
TCATAAAAAACCAATGACGTTGATATTCTGGATTGTTCCCGTTATCTCGATTTTGATGAATGGAATAATCTATTTGATTGCATTCGGAATAAAAGTTGATATTTCGGTTGCAGCTTCCATTTTGCTGGGAATTTTGTTTATTCTTCTTGGCAACTATATGCCAAAGCTCCGCCAGAATTATGCAATCGGTATCAAATTGCCATGGACATTATGTAGTGAAGAAAATTGGTACCGGACACACCGGTTAGGCGGAAAACTTTTTATTATAGGTGGCATTTTAGTTATCTTAGATGGCATTGCAGGTATCTGGCTGGGGGATACAATTTTATTTACCATAATGATTGGCATTCTGCTTATCTGTACTGCCATATCGGTGGGGTATTCTTTCTGGTTGTTTAAAAAAGGAATATAATTCATATGATGTCTGTTATGACACTTTCGTCAGAAGGAGGTAAAAATGGAACTGAAAGATATTTTCCCGGTCTGGGAGAAAATGACGCCGGAGCAGCAGAAGCGTCTGAAGAGAAGTGCAGTGAAACGTACTGTGAAAAAAGGAAAGATTCTTCACCGGGGCGGCACCGACTGTATCGGTCTTCTGCTGATGCAGCAGGGGCAGCTCCGGGCTTATATTATGTCCGAAGAGGGACGGCAGATCACGGTATATCGTCTCTTTGATCTGGATATCTGTCTGTTTTCCGCTTCCTGTATGATGAGTTCTATTCAGTTTGAAGTGTTTATTGAGGCAGAAAAGGATACGGATTTATGGGTGATTCCGGCGGAAATCTATAAGGAGATTATGGAAACCTCCGCGCCTTTGGCCAATTATACCAATGAAATCATGGCAACCCGGTTTTCTGAGGTGATGTGGCTGATAGAGCAGATCATGTGGAAGAGTTTTGATAAAAGGCTGGCAGAATTTTTGCTGGAGGAGAGGAACCTGGAGGGTGCAGATACTTTGAAAATGACCCATGAAATGATTGGAAACCATCTGGGAAATCCCCGGGAAGTTGTGACCCGGATGCTTCGCTATTTTCAGAGTGAAGGGATGGTAAAGCTGTCCCGGGGAACCATAGAAATCACGGATCCGGATAAGCTGGAAAGCGTATGCGGTGCGTGAGAAATACAGAACTATAAAAAGCTGTACAGGAAAATATGCCGTTCAGTCATCATTGCTGGTGATTGAGCGGCATTTTTTATCAGATGTGCAGGGATTCGGTAAGGAAGATGTCAGCTAAAGCTGACCCGAATCCCGCGCCAGGACCTGTGAGCGGGTCTTGAATGTTTTAGGATTGTTTAGGATCCTTTCAGAATTCATTTAGATTTCTCTGAAAAAATAGATGCTGTAAGAGAAATATTTATCAGATAGGAAGTCCCTTATCTGATAAATGCTCCTGGGCGGGGGCCTGAAGGAGCGTCATTTGAAGAGAATTTTGAAAGGAAAGAAATGATGAATATACTTGAGTATCTGGAACGGACAGAAGAAAAATATTCGGAACGTATGGCCGTGGATGACGGAACGGTCCGGCTTACATGGAAAGAACTGGCAGAAATGTCAAGGCGGGCCGGATCGATGATTGCACAGCATATCAGATCTGGAGATCCGGTGGTGATTCTTGCGGAGAAAAGTGCAGTGACACTGGCAGCAATGCTTGGTGCGGTGTATGCAGGGGGATTTTATGTGGTTGTGGATCCGACGCTTCCGGCGTCTCGGATTCAGAGTATTTTCTGTCAGCTGCAGCCAGAGATGGTGGTAACAGAGATGGATATTGTTCCTCGGCTGGATCAGACCGGCTATAAGGGAAAGATCTCTATACTGCATGATGTGGTGCAGAGCACTGTGAATCCGGAGCTTCTGAAAAGCCGCAGAAGTAAAAGCCGGGAGTCTGATCTGCTGTATGGGATTTTTACATCCGGTTCTACCGGAAATCCCAAAGGAATTACAGTAAGTCATAAAGCAGTGATAGATTTTATCGGACATTTTGTGGAGATTTTTGAACTGACGGAAACGGAACGCATTGGAAATCAGGCGCCTTTTGATTTTGATGTATCCGTCAAGGATATATTTTCCTGCATTATGACGGGAGCAGCGCTGATTCTGATTCCCAGAACCATGTTTTCCATGCCGTCCCGGCTGCTGGATTATTTGTGTGAAAAGCAGGTTACCGTCATGATCTGGGCAGTATCGGCTCTGACGCTGGTATCTGCGCTGCGGGGGCTGAATTACAGATCCCCGGTACATGTGAAAAAGATTATGTTCAGCGGAGAGATTATGCCGGCCAAACATCTTAACCGGTGGAGAAAGGCGCTGCCTTTTACCGAATTTGTCAACCTGTATGGTCCGACGGAGATTACCTGCAATTGTACCTGGTACCGGATTCCGGAAGACTTTGATGAGACAGAGAAACTGCCTGTGGGGAGACCTTTTCCGGGAAGAAAAGTATTTCTTCTGGACAGCGATGAACTGGAAATTACAGAGCCCGGAAACACCGGGGAAATCTGTGTGGCAGGCGAATCCCTGGCTGAGGGATATTACCGGAACAGAGTGGAAACAGAAAAAAGATTTGTAGAATATATGTTTGCCGACGGTAAGAAAGAGCGGTGTTACCGGACCGGGGATCTGGGATATTTTGATGAAAACGGGATACTGTATTTCGTGGGAAGAAAAGATTTTCAGTTTAAACATATGGGACACCGGATTGAACCGGAAGAAATTGAACTGATTATGAACAGACTGTCCGGGGTTGAGAAAAGCTGCTGTATGCAGGATAAAAAGAAAAACAGGATTGTTGCTTTTTATACGGGAAGCAGAAGTCCCGCTGACGTAAGAGAGCAGATGAAAGAAAATCTGCCTTCTTATATGATACCCCACAAAATACTGAAGATCCGGAATATTCCCATGAACAAAAATGGAAAAACGGATCGGGAATATCTGAAAGTGCAGATGGAGGTGCTGATATGACAATGGATCTGGAAATTCTGGAATCCGGGGCAGAAAAATACGGTACGCCGCTGTACATATTTGATAAGGACGAAGCGTTGGAGACAGCGGATTTGTATCGCAAAATCGTCAGGGATCGGGTGAAGCTGTGTTTTGCCATGAAAGCGAATCCTTTTCTGGTAAAGTCCATGGCGGGGACTGTGGACCGGATTGAAGTCTGTTCTATGGGAGAATTCCATATCTGCAGGGAACTGGGAATTCCGCCGGAAAAAATGCTGATTTCCGGAGTGCTGAAGAAAAAGGCGGATCTGGAAAAAATACTGGGCTGCTGCAGAGGAAAGGCTCTGTACAGTGTCGAATCGGTGAGACAGTTCGTACAGATTGCAGAATGGAGTGCAGAGCACAGAAAAACAGTATCCATATATCTCCGTCTCAGCAGCGGAAATCAGTTTGGGATGGATGAAGATACGGTATGCAGAATTGCTTCTCAGGCAAAAAGGAGATGCTTTTATCTGGATTTGCGGGGAATTCATTATTTTTCGGGAACACGGAAAAAAATAAAAAAGTGTGCAGAAGAGCTGGATAAGCTGGATGGATTTTTGCTGAAGCTGGAACGAAAATATGGCTGCCGCATGGAAGAACTGGAGTATGGACCGGGGCTTCTGGTTCCCTGCTTCCAGGGAGAGAAAAGTACAGTGAAAGAAGACCTGAGAGGGCTTTCCCAGAAAGTATCCAGAATGAGGTGGAAGGGAAGCGTGACCTTTGAAATGGGACGTGCGTTTACGGCGTCCTGCGGATATTATCTGACCAGGGTACAGGATATGAAGAGGCGTGCGGATGGCGGCTATTGTATTGTGGACGGAGGAATACACCAGCTTCAGTATGATGGACAGATCCTGGGAATGTATCCTCCGAAGATACGGGTGAGTCCCAAACGTACAGTGGGGAAAACGGTGGAATGGGGAATATACGGATCCCTGTGTACGGCAAACGACATTCTGGCCCAGAGAATTGCCTTAAAAGGATTGAAAACAGGAGACATTCTTATTTTTGAAAATGCGGGTGCCTATTCCGCTATGGAAGGGATGGCGCTGTTTTTAAGTCACGAGCTCCCGGGGATCGTTTTGTACAGTCGGGATAAAAAGTGGGAGCCAGCACGTGACAGATTTCAGACATACCGGCTGAATATGACTAAGGAGACAAATTATGGAAACATTATTGAAGATTCTGAATGAAATTGATGAAACGATAGATTGGGAAAATGAAACGGATCTGATGGGGAAACGCCGCCTGGATTCATTTGCAGTCATTACTCTGGTGGCGGAACTTGAAGAAGCATTTTCCATTGAGATTGAGGCCAGGGAGATGACGGCGGAGAATTTTAATTCAGTGGAATCGATGTACCGGATGATTCAGAGACTCCGGGAGGACTGATATGGCATATCATACTCCGATCTATCTGTTTCTTTTTCTGCCGCTGACCTTGCTGATCTATCAGATTATCCCGCAGAAGAAAAGATGGATTGTGCTTCTGGCGGCGGGATATCTCTTTTTCTGGCTGATCAGCGGAAAGCTTCTTGTGTATCTGATCGGAGCCACACTGTTTACCCATTATATCGGTCTCTGGCTTGCAGCAGTAAAGGAGCGAAGCCGGGAAGAAACAGGAGCGGAGAGACGGGAACTTTGCAAAAAAAGAGAAAAAAGGATTCTTATTTTCGGGATCCTGGGGCTGCTGGCGGTTCTTGCCTATCTGAAATACTATAATTTTTTTGCGCAGAATATGAATTTTCTGCTGCAGCATATGGGACAGCCGGGGGCGCTGGATGCCAGAGATCTGCTTTTGCCTGTGGGAATTTCCTTCTACACTCTGCAGGCGGTGGGATATCTGGCGGATGTCTACTGGGAGAAAATATCTGCAGAGCGCCATCTGGGGAAAATGGCGTTGTTTCTCGGATTTTTTCCTCAGATTATGGAAGGACCTATCAGCATGTATACGCAGACAGCAGACGCATTGTGGAGAGGCGATCCTCTGAAACAGGAAAATATCTCCGGCGGATATCTGCGTGTTTTCTGGGGGCTTTTCAAAAAAATGGTGATTGCAGACAGGCTGAATATACTGGTTGCATCTGTGTTTGATAACTACGAAAGCTACAGCGGGGCTGTGGTGGCGGCATCAGCCATAGCATATACGATCCAGCTGTATATGGAATTTTCGGGATGCATGGATATCATTATCGGGAGCGGCAGAATGTTTGGCATTTCGCTGCCGGAAAATTTCCGCCAGCCGTTTCTGTCAAAAAATGCCGCGGAATTCTGGCGGCGCTGGCACATTACTCTGGGCGCCTGGTTTAAGACTTATATATTTTATCCGGTATCCGTTTCCAGGATGGTAAAAAAGTGGAACCGCTTCGGACGGAAGCATCTGGGAAAATATCTGACAAAAATGGGAGTGACAGCGCTCTGTCTGTTCCCTGTCTGGCTTTGCAACGGACTGTGGCATGGCCCCAGATGGAGTTACATTTTTTATGGAATGTATTATTTTGTGATGCTTCTCTGCAGCGCGGCGCTGGAGCCTGTGCAGAGGCGTTTCCGGGAAAGATTCCGGATCGGCGGTGATACCCGCTGGTGGAACGCGGTTCAGATTTTGAAAACATGGATTATCATTTTTGCCGGGGAACTGTTTTTCCGGGCCAACGGACTGCGAGCCGGGATACATATGTTTCTGAGCATATTCCGGGATTTCAGCCTGGAAAAGCTGTGGGACGGCACTCTGCTGAACCTGGGGATGGACGCCGGGGATTTTATGATCGTGATTGCCGGCTGCTGTGTGACAGGCATCATTGGGATATTGAAGGAAAAAAATGTGGTCAGCGGAGTGAGAATCCGGCAGATGAAAATGCCCGCCCGGTGGGGAATCTATTATGCGCTGATTCTGGCAGTGGTCATATTCGGAGCTTATGGCGCGGGTTATCAACAGGTGGATTTAATTTATGCGAAATTTTAAGATGATAAAAAAAGCAGCGCTGTTTTTCCTGATTCTGCTGTGTCTTGTGGGACTGCTTTCTATGGGGCTGAACCGGATCGTCAATGGAGATGAAACGGTAGTGCAGGGCAGGAATAAAAGTGAAGTGAGGATTGAGAATGAACCGGAAAATACCATAGATATCGTCATGGTGGGAGACAGTCTCTGCTATAGTTCATTTTCCCCCATGCAGCTCTGGAACAGTCACGGCATAACATCCGTGCTGGGGAGCCAGGCGGGGCAGAATATCCAGTCCGCTTTTTATATGCTGAAAACTGCTTTCCGGAAGCAGCGCCCGAAACTTGTGATTCTGGAGACAAATACTGTTTTTAATGTACAGGAAGGTGCAGGAGGAGTCAAAAATGCCATGACGGCGTTTGCAAGATATCTGTTTCCTGCTTTTACCTATCATGACGTCTGGAAATCTCTTGTAGCCGGTAAGCAGTATCCGGAGGAAAATTATAAGGGTTTTCCGTTCCAGGAGGGAATTAACGCGTATGAGGGCGGCGATTATATGAATAAAACAGAGGAAAAAGAAGAAATTTCTTCTGTTGTATATATTTACCTGGAAAAAATCCGTACCCTCTGTGAGAAAAAGGGCGCGAAGCTTTTGCTGGTCAGCGCGCCTTCTCCCGTGAATTATAACTATAAAAAACATAACGCCCTGGATGCATATGCCCGGCAGAAAAAACTCTCTTATCTGGATATGAATCTGCTTCTGGATGAACTGGGAATTGACTGGAAGCAGGATACTTTCGACAAGGGGGATCATCTGAATCTTCTGGGTGCAGCTAAGACGACTGCCTGTCTGGGAAAATATCTGAAAGAAAACTATGATCTTCCGGATCACAGAAGTGACGGACGTTATGCCGGGTGGAATACTCTGGCGCAGGAATACAGTGAAAAGGCCGCGCAGAAAACAGAGAACATGAAAAAACAGATCACAGTATCTTCGTGAAGCCTCATCTTCTGCAAAGATGCGCAGGGATCCGGAAAACCCTTTGTCAGCAAAGGATGATCCGGATCCAATTGTTTCTCTGTGAGAATAAAATGAAATTACGTTTCCAGTTCTTTTCCGCAGAGTGACGCTGCCTGGAGCATACACTGATCATTGACAACCGCATCATAAAAACCGAAGCCGCCGGAAAAATTATAGCATTCATATCCGTTTCCGGCCAGCATACGGCAGGCAATGTAGCTGCGCAGCCCGCTCTGGCACATAACGTAAACTGGCTTGTGTGGATCCAGATTATTCAGATGATCCCGCAGCTCATCCACAGGGATATTGACAAAACCGGGGACATGGCCTGCGGCGTATTCATCCGGAGTGCGGGCGTCCAGAAGAATGACGCTGCCGTCCCGGGGCAGGCCGTCCACATCCTCCAGATGGAACTGTTTCAGAATGCCTCGGGAAATATTATCAATCATGAAGCCGGCCATATTGACCGGATCTTTGGCGGAAGAGTAGGGCGGCGCATAAGCCAGATCCAGATCCTTTAAGCCGGTTCCGCTGATCCCGGCGTGAATTGCGGCGGCGAGCACATCAATCCGTTTGTCCACGCCCTCGTATCCTATGATCTGGGCGCCCAGCAGGCGCCAGGTTTCTTTCTCGAACACGACTTTCATGGTCATCATTCTGCCGCCGGGGTAATAGCCCGCATGGCTCATGGGAGACAGAATGACAGTGTCCGCGTCGATGCCCGCCTTTCTGGCGTTGGTTTCGTTGATTCCGGTGGATGCTGCCGTCAGATCAAATATTTTCAAAATGGAGCTTCCCTGGGAGCCGGAATAACGGCTGTCGCCGCCGCAGATATTGTCCGCGGCGATCCGTCCCTGCCGGTTGGCGGGCCCGGCCAGGGAAATCAGGGTATCCTGACCGGTGACAGAATGTCGGACCTGTACGGCGTCGCCCACTGCGTAAATATTCTCCGCGGAAGTTTCCATCCTGTCATTGACCACAATGCTTCCCCTGATGCCAAGCTCCAGACCGGCTTCCCTTGCCAGCTGGGTGTCGGGGGTTACGCCGATGGCCAGAACAGCCATATCTGCGTGAAGGGGTACGGCGTCTTTCAGCAGTACATCCATACCGTCTTCTTTTTCCCGGAACCCTTCCACTGTATAGCCCAGGGCAAGATGGATTCCGTGTTTCTGCACTTCGTTGTGGATCAGAGCAGCCATATCCGGATCAAACGGGTTCATCAGCTGCTTCGGCCGCTGGACGATAGTCACATCCATGCCAAGTTCCCGCAGATTTTCCGCCAGCTCCAGACTGATAAATCCTCCACCTGCCAGAACGGCGGAGCGGGGATGATGTTTATTGATATATTCCTTAATGCGGAAGGTGTCCTCCACGGTACGCAGGGTGAATACCTTTTCCAGATCTGTGCCGGGAAGACGGGGGCGAGTAGGCTTTGCGCCCGGGGAGAGCAGCAGTTTATCATAGTTCTCTTCAAAGATTTCCCCGCTTTCCAGATTCTTTACAGAAACTGTTTTCCGGTCGGGATGGATGGCTGTCACTTCATGGTGTACCTTCATTCGGATCCGGAACCGGGAGAAGAAGCTTTCCGGCGTCTGAAGAGTCAGCTCTTCGGGATCTTCGATGATTCCCCCGATATAATAAGGGAGACCGCAGTTGGCGTAAGAAATATATCCGGAACGCTCAAAAACTACGATCTCCGCGTGTTCATCCAGTCTGCGGATTCTGGCCGCCGCGGTAGCTCCGCCGGCAACACCGCCTACAATTACTACTTTCATATCTGTTATGCAGGAATTTCCCGGCTGCGGCAGAAGTGTTCACAGCCGGAGAAACCTCCTGCGGTTCACCTCCTTTTACAGTAAAGCCAGAATCTGGTCCTTGGGTCTTGCGCCCACTGCCTGGTTTGCGATCTTTCCATTCTTAATGACAATCAGCGTGGGAATGCTCATTACATTGAACTGGCCTGCCAGCTCCGGCTCCTCATCCACATTGATTTTTCCGACTTTGATATCACTGCGCTCATCGGCGATCTCATCTACGATGGGGCTGACCATCCGGCAGGGACCGCACCAGGTTGCCCAGAAGTCCAGCAGAACCGGTTTCTCAGAGTTTAACACTTCTTCCTGAAAATTATTTTTTGTAATTGTGATAACTGACATATGTTTGCCCTCCTTGAAAAGTATTATTTTTGATAAGTTTCTGCGGCTGATATTTCTGATTGATGCAGCCGCTTTTTTGCTGTTGTCTGTATTATTGCAGATTGCATTTGCTTTTGCAATCCTTATGGTTATCAGTATAACCATTTTTTCGGAAAGTTCAGTGACTTTGTCACATTTATAATAAAAGAAACTGACGGATATAGGGCAGCGCGGCTCCAATTGCGATATTGTGTTCCGGCATTTTGCTGATCTGGAGAAAATCCTGAGCTTCCGGGAACGGTGTGAGCTCCCGGATTTCTTCGTAAATACAGCGCAGATCTGTTTCATCCAGATAGGGAGCAAGATAACCGCCCAGAATAAAAGTCTTGTCATATATGAGATGAAGCAGATTAATCGCTTTTGCCAGATCCGTTAAATACTGTTTCCAGCGTTTGCAGGTATTTGTTTCACCGGACCGTACTCTTTCGAAAAAGCTGTCGAGAGTTTCGTCCTCTGTTAAAAGGGCATGGATAGAGCAGAGTGTCTCCAGACAGCCGCGTTTTCCGCAGTAGCAGGACCTGCCGTCCGGTACCATCTGGATATGCTCAACAGTGGAACTGTGCCCGTGACTGCCGCGGATAAGTTCTCTTTTTGCAATCAGTGAAGCTCCCAGATGTTTGCTGAGGGATAGATAAAAAGCATCGTCCAGATCCGGTGAAGCCCACAGTTCCGCGATGGCAGCACTGTCTGCATCATGGATGAAAGAGCAGGGCCAGGGCAGGTAATCGGTAAAGGCTGTGATGGACAGACCGGTGCAGTCCAGGATTTTTCCGTAAATAACCGTCTGTCCGTCAGGGGAAATCAGTCCCTGCATGGCAAATCCGACGCCGAGGATTTGTGTATCAGACAGTCCCGCCCTGTTCCGGAAAAGAAGAATCTGACGGCATACTTCCTGAAAATAGGAAGCGTCGTTCCGATAACCGATGGGGCAGATTTTGTACGCTACTTTCTCTCCGTACAGATTGACCGCAATGATTTTAACTTCATCATGCAGAATTTCGACCCCGATACCGACGCGGAAATCCGGTACAATGCGGTAAGCATTTGCTTTCCTGCCTACGTATCCGGTATCGATCCGACCGTCCTTTGTAATCAGACCGTCTTCTTCCAGTTCCGCCAGCTTCTCTGTGACAGTAGGGCGGCTCAGATGAAGATGATAGGAAATATCCTGCTGAGCGACCTTTTTTGCGTGATAGATGTATTGATAAATCAGATTACGGTTGTTTTCTCTGATTTGATCCGGTGTAATACTTTTCTGCGTCATAGTTCCATCCAATCTCTGAAGATGTTTTGTAAGGCTGTCAGATATTTGAGCCTCCGTCTCATTATAACAAGAATAAAAATACACTTCTATTAGTTGATTTGCACAATTTCCGGTTATAAAAATTAGGTATTGTTCCAGATTGACGGGGCAAAAAGGATCAACTATTATGTAAGTATAATTTAATAAATGACTTTGCAAAATTGGAAGGAGAACTGCTGTGGGAATTATTGAAAAAATGAGACTGGATGGGAAAAAGGGGTTTGTGACCGGCGGCGCCAGAGGAATCGGAAAGTGTACGGCAACGGCGTTTGCGGAGGCGGGAGCGGATGTGGCGATCGTGGATCTGGATTATGAAGAAGCCCGGAAAACAGCGGCAGAACTGGCGGAGATTACCGGAAGAAAGGTGATTGCCATTGGGACCGACTGTACCAGCGGGGAGCAGGTGGAAGCTATGGTGGAGCAGGTAACTGCAGAGCTGGGGGGACTTGATTTCTGCCATAATAATGCCGGTATCTGCATCAATGCGCCGGCAGAGGAAATGACATTGGAACAGTGGAATAAGGTGATCAATATTAATCTGACCGGCATATTCCTGACGGATGTGGCGGCAGGGAAATATATGCTGGCTCATGGCGGCGGATCCATTATTAACACGGCTTCCATGTCAGCCCATATTGTGAATGTACCGCAGCCTCAGTGTGCATACAATGCTTCCAAAGCCGGTGTGATACAGCTGACAAAATCTCTGGCAATTGAGTGGGCGAAGCGGGGGGTTCGTGTCAACAGCATCAGTCCCGGATATATTGGAACGGAGCTGACGCTGAATTCACCCACACTTATTCCTCTGATAGAACAGTGGAATGAAATGGCGCCTCTTGGAAGAATGGGAAAACCGGAGGAACTGGAAGCGATCTGCGTATATCTGGCGGGAGATACCAGTACATTTACGACGGGATCTGATTTTGTTATTGACGGGGCGTTTACCTGTTTTTAAAGAAAGCAGGGTTTGAAAAAGGATAGAAGGCATACATACAGGGCTTCGCTGCTGTTATCGTTCTCTGCGTGAAGCGGTAGAAAATAAATACAGTGTGACGCTTCGGAACATCGGAGCTATCGGGATCAGCGCCATGATGCACGGCTATATGGCACTGGACCGGAAAGAACAGCAGATTCTGGACGGGGAAGCCCATGTGAGAGATATCCTGGAAGCTGCGCCGGAAGAACAGGAAGGATTCGAAACCTTCATGGAACGGTACAGAGCCGGGCTGGAGATTGAGAAGAAAGCCATCGATGTTATGGGCTGGAGCTGATAAAGAAGAAGTGTGAAAATTTGTCCGCTGTTTCATTGAAATATCTTGACAATCTATCAGTCTGCATGCTATGATTTCATTAAATAGTATGTTACTTGTGCATCACGAGGCATTAACTATACATAAGTCTTGCGGAGAGTTTATGTGAGTTAGTGCCTTTTTTGTACTTCTGACCGGGCAATCGTGACAGCAGTATATCCGGTCGGACTGATCAGAGGGAATGCGCATCGCTGACCATATAAATCCCGCAATCAAAAAGCGAGGAGAAGAGAAATGAAAGATAAGATTTTTGGTATTTTACAGCGAGTGGGCCGGAGCTTTATGCTTCCGATCGCAATCCTGCCGGTGGCAGGTCTTCTGATGGGTATCGGCAGTTCTTTTTCCAATGAAACAATGCTGGAGACATATGGATTGCTCAATGTTATGGGTCCCGGTACCGTGTTTAATGCAATCTTCCAGGTTATGAGTGCGGCGGGAAATATTGTATTTACCAATCTGCCTTTGATTTTTGCCATGGGTGTGGCGATTGGCATGGCAAAAAAGGAGAAGGAGGTTGCAGCTCTTGCGGCGGCTATTGCCTTCTTTATCATGCATGCATCAATCAGTGCGATGATTAATATTTACGGCGGAGCGGAACAGATGCTGAGCGGCGCGACTGCTTCAGTGTGCGGCATCACTTCTTTGCAGATGGGTGTCTTTGGCGGTATCATTGTGGGACTCGGGGTTGCGGCTCTCCATAATAAGTTTTATAAGATACAGCTTCCTCAGGTGCTGTCTTTCTTTGGAGGTACGCGTTTTGTGCCGATTATCTCAGCCCTGGTTTTTACTCTGGTGGGGATTCTTATGTTCTATCTCTGGCCAGTGGTTCAGAATGGCATTTACACAATCGGTGACGTTGTACTGAAATCCGGATATGCGGGAACCTGGGTATATGGATTTATGGAACGTCTTCTGATTCCGTTTGGTCTGCATCATGTATTTTATCTTCCCTTCTGGCAGACAGGTGTTGGCGGGAGCATGGTAGTTGCGGGACAGGTTGTGGAAGGCGCTCAGAATATTTTCTTTGCTCAGCTGGCGGATCCCTCTACAACGAAGTTTGCTGTATCTGCAACCCGGTTTATGTCTGGAAAATTCCCGCTGATGATTTTCGGCCTTCCGGGAGCAGCTCTGGCAATGTACCGCACGGCAAAGCCTGAAAAGAAAAAAGCTGTCGGAGGTTTGCTTTTATCAGCAGCACTGACGTCCATGCTGACAGGTATCACAGAGCCGCTGGAGTTTACCTTCCTGTTTGTGGCGCCGCTTCTTTACGGTCTGCACTGTATATTGGCGGGAGCTGCCTACATGCTGATGCATATTTTTGAAGTGGGAGTGGGAATGACATTCTCGGGCGGATTTATCGACATGTTTCTGTTCGGTATTCTTCAGGGTAATGCAAAAACAAACTGGATCTGGATTGTAATTGTGGGCGCGGTTTATTTCATTGTATACTATTTCCTGTTCAGCTTCCTTATTAAAAAGATGGATATGAAAACGCCGGGGCGCGATGACAGCGAAGAGGTCAGGCTGTACAGAAGAAGTGATGTGGAAGCCAGAAAGGCGAATGGAGCAGCCGGTGAAAACAGTACAGCCGCCGGGGATGGAGTTTCTGCGCAGATCTGCAGGGGTCTTGGAGGAAAGAAGAATATTTCCGATGTAGACTGCTGTGCGACCAGGCTTCGATGCACTGTTCTTGATTCGGCAAGAGTTGATGATGCGGTTCTGAAGTCAACAGGAGCGTCCGGTGTTGTTCATAAGGGAAACGGCGTTCAGATTATCTATGGACCGCAGGTTTCTGTGATTAAGTCTGATCTGGAAGACTATCTGGAGACGGCGCCGGATGAATACGCGCAGGAAGCCGGGGAAGCGGTTTCAGGGCCGGAGGAAATCGTACGGGAAGAGAAAAAGGATACGGAGAAAAAGGTTGTAAAATCCATTGTGGTGGGAAGCCCTGTTAAAGGGATCGCAGCTGATCTTTCTGAGGTGCCGGACGAGGCGTTTGCCGGCCGGATGATGGGAGACGGTGCGGCGGTGCTGCCGACAGATCCGATTGTATGCGCTCCGGAGGATGGAGAAGTGGTTTTTATATTTGATACGAAACATGCGGTTGGATTTGCGATGGATAATGGAATCAGCCTGCTGCTTCATATGGGTGTGGATACGGTAAAACTGGAAGGCAGAGGATTTGAAGTGCTGACCAGGCAGGGGGCGAAGGTAAAAAAAGGAGATCCGCTGCTGAAACTGGATCTGGATTATCTGAATGCAAATGCACCGTCTATGATGTCACCGATTCTCTGCACGGAGCTGGAGGAAAATCAGAAGGTCAGACTTTTAAAAGAGGGCCGGATCGAAAAGGGAGAAGCTTTATTTGCAGTGGATATTTGTGAATAATGGATGAATAAGGGTGTGAAAAGTATGTACAGAATCAGTAAGGTATTGAATCATAATGCGGTTATTGCCGTGTCGGCGGATGATAATCAGGAGTACCTGCTTATGGGGAAGGGCATTGGTTTTGGAAGGAAGGTGACAGAGCGAATTCAGCTTCCGGAAGACGCTTCTGTCTATTCTCTCAGAGAGACGACAAAACGCGGCAGCGCCAGGCAACTTGCTGCGAGCATAGCGCCGGAGTGCCTGGAAATTGCCGGTATTGTTCTTGAAGAAGCAGAGAAAGTATTTGGGAGTATCGACCGCAGCATACTTTTCCCTATGGCGGATCATATCGAATATGCCATCAGACGAATCCGTAATCATGAGTCTATCAGTAATCCTCTGACGGATGATATCCGGCTGCTGTTTCATATGGAGTACAAGGTTGCTCTCTGTATTGTTCCGGTTCTGAAGCGAAGGATGGGTATTAATATGGATGAAGATGAGGTGGGATATGTGGCGCTTCATGTTCATACGGCCATTGAAAAAGAAGAGCTGTCCCAGGCTGTGCAGATGGCCCAGGCTGTCCGGGACTGTGTTAATTATGTGGAGGATGTTCTTGGAAAAAAACTGAATCTCATGTCCTTATCCTACAATCGTCTGATGAACCATGTCCGGTATATGGTTGCCAGAGGACTGACCGGAGAAGAAATCAAGGTAAATATGAATGACTATATGGAAATAAGATTTCCGGGGGAGTTTGAGATGGCCAAAAAGGTGTGTCTGCAGCTTGGAAAGAATCTTCACTGCGAATTTTGTGAGGCCGAAACCGGATATCTGGCTATGCATCTGCAGCGGGTTCTGGCGGATGAGGAAGAGCAGTGATGAGTATTTAATGTTTTTTTGCAGGGCTTTTTCGGGAGGGTATCCTCTTGAAAAAGCCCTGTGGTTATGTAATTATCTGTAATGGTATATCTGTTTTTTCTGATTTTCTATTTTATTTCAGGAGACTATTTTTAATCATTTAGTCCGGTTATTGTTCTGTCATTCTCAACACGGATGTCAATTTATCCGGGACGGATTTCTGTGATCAGGGCAGAGATATCCGCAGCTTAAACACCTCAGATTGCAGCATGCGCACCGGAGTATTTTCTTTTTTTCTCAGCGGATTAAAATAAAATCAACGAAAGGAAACCAGCCCAGAAAAGAGGAAACCCTCCGGAGGATACCTGTATGGGCAGAAAACGGCCTGAAGAAGGGAGTATGTAAATAATGAATGCAGCAACAGTTCAGAATCTGACATATACCGTGCAGGAAGCGGGAAAGGACAGAATGATTCTTAACCATATCAATTGTTCTTTTGAGAAGGGGAAAATCTATACCATATCCGGGCCCTCCGGCTCCGGAAAGACGACATTGCTCTATGCCATGGCGGGGCTCCTGGATCATGTGCAGGGGGAAGTCCGCATCGGGGATACGGAGCTTCTGACAGAGCGGAGGCGCACCCGGGACCGGATCCGGCTGGAAAAAATCGGAATTGTATTTCAGAATCTGAATCTTTTTGATTTCATGAACGTGGAGGATAACATTCTGGTGCCCTATTATCTGCGGAAACAGAAAATCAGCATGAAGGTGCGCAGACAGATCGCGGAGTATCTGGATCTTCTGAATCTGGGGCAGATCCAGAAAAAACAGATTTCTTCCCTGTCCGGCGGGGAACAGCAGCGGGTGGCGATCATACGGGCTATAACCTCCGCGCCTCAGATGATCCTGTGCGACGAGCCCACTGCCAGCCTGGACAGCGAGAATGTATACATCTTTATGGAAGCTCTGCTGAAGCTGCAGCGGGAGAGCAAAAGCACGATCATAATCGTTACCCATGATCAGAGAGTGTATGATTATGGGGATGAGAAAATCCAGATCGTGGACGGATGTCTGCACAGATAACCATTCAGCTCGGAAAAGATGAGGAGGTGTTTGGGTGAGAAAGCTGGTGAGGATGCTGTGCAGAAGCAGCAGAAAAGAGAAAAGGTTATTGTATATTTCTTATATTCTGAATGTGTTTTTAATATCAACAATTATAATGATTGTCTATGCCTTAAGAAGCGGGATTGCGGATCTGGCGGAGTCAGATGCGGCTCAGGCTGATATGATGGCGTCGGCAATGATTCTGGTGGCAGTGATCATCATAATCTTTTTCTTATGGCTGATTGCCATGGAATTGAAAGGTCTGTATGACAGCCGGGCACAGTTTAATACGAATGTGAAGCTGATGGGACTTTCCAATGGAAAGCTGACGTCATTGTATCTGATGGAGATGCTGTATATGCAGCCTGTAAGCATGGTGTGCGGCTGCGTCCTGGGGGAGATTGTTTATCATTTTTATGCTGTGGAGGCCGGGGAAAGGATGTTGTGGATCCAGCCGGGAATTCTCATCGCGGCCATGGCTCTTCATCTGGGAATGCTGCTGGCGACAGTTCTGCTGATCGGGCTGAGGCGGGGCGCCCGCAGTGTTGTGTCAGAGCTCCGGGGAGTGAGAAAACGCAGGAAAAAGAAGCTTCCGGGAGTGATTGTACAGGCAGGGATTGCTGTCGGAGTGATCCTGGCGGTTTACTTCAGCTGCAAAGGATTCCGGGCCCTGCTGGATCCCACAGATGCGCTGATGGGCTGCCAGGCAATGAAGTTATTGTATTATGTGGCGCTGATTTTTGCCTTTGACCCGGTGATGCTGCTGGCGTTCCGGATTGCGGAATGGATAGGAAAAATAACGAAGGCATATCATTTCCGCCTGGCATTAAAGCTGCAGGAAAGCTTCTGGGGACGGTTTAAGGTCATGTGTTTTCTGTTTATTTTCAGCGGAAGTCTGTTCTGCGGACTCTACTCTCTGTATTCCAGCGCAAGGCTGGCCGGGGGATCCCTGGCAGAGAAGAATATACATTATCAGAGCTGTACTGTTTACAGCGAGCCCTCAGAACGCGGGAACGAAGGAACACAGAATGGTACAGAATACCGGACATTAAAGTACCAGGCGCTGTACGGGGAAGATTCGCATTTCTGGGTAACCGGAGTGGATGAAACGTATCTGAATTCCTGTGAGACATTGCTGGCGGTTACTTATCCGAACGATCATGAGACGGCACAGGCAGACAGGCCGTGGGAAGTCCCGGATACGTACGTGAAAACTGCGGAACCTGTGGATCTGGCGGAGGATGAAAAGCTGGCGGAGCTGCTGGAGGATGAGAATTTCGACGGCATTATATTGGATGATAATGATATCTTCGGTTTCACAGAGAATAATAAAATTACTCTGAATTTTAACGGAATAGATGTCACCTTTACTGTTTACGCCGGAAGTCTGGCAAATGACTGGGGACGTTCGGACGCCTATGTCAGCAGAGCCTATCTGGAAAAACAGCTGGGACTGGAAGGGTATTATAATACCGTCTTTTATCTGGAGGAACCGGAAAATGCGGATGGGGAAGGCGCAAGTCTGACTCAGACAAAAGAGGAGATCTGCCGGGAATCTTATACGCAGGCAGTAAAGTCAACGGAAAATATTGAGCTGGTGGTCTGGATGATTCTCATCTGTTCCATGATGGCGGTGGGTACCTGTCTGGTCATGTCCTGCGGCGACAACCGGTGGATGCTGGCCTGCCTCCAGGGAATGGGAACCCGCAGGGAAATTCTGACGAAAATCTTTCTGATCCAGGCAGTCTGGAATGTTCTGTGGGTTATACTTCCGGTCGTTGGAATGACCAACGTATTGACGCGGGCCCTGGGATACCTGACACTGAATCCGGCTTATTATTCTGTCTCGGGCTTTGATGTCAGTCCGGTCCGGTTTGCATTGCTGTTTGCTGCCTGGTTTGCGGTTTACGCGGCAATACAGCTGATTCTGATCCGAAGAGAAACGAAGGATGGAAAATGCGTGGAGATTTTAAGAAAGTAAGCAGAGGAGGCAGATGCCAGACCAAAGGAATGCCGCCATTGTAAATTCCGGGAAAATACGCTATTCTATAATGCGTAGGTATAGAAAGCAGGAGCAAATGAAATAAATTATGCAGATACATAAATTCAGAGACAGAAAGCTTGCAGAGGATTACATTGATATCCACTATCGGGAGGAAAACGCCCAGATCCGGGGATTGTTTTCCTATCTGGATACCATGATGGCCATTGTGGGGAAAAATGAGCAGGGAAAAAAACTGATTGCGGTTTCGGAAATCTATTATTGTGAAATTGTAGACCGGAAGTGTTTTGCCTATCTGGAAAAAGATGTTTATCAGATTGATTACAGTCTGCAGCAGTTTCTGGATAATTTTCACGGACAGGGGATGGTGAGAGTCAGCAAATCCATGTGTGTGAACGTGTTCTTCCTGGCCCGGATCCAGGCGGATTTTAACATGAAGGCGAAGCTGATTATGAAAAACGGGGAAGAACTTCAGCTGAACAGAAGCTATAAAAACGAATTCTACAAATACATCTACGCATTGCGGGGAAAGGGGGAAAGTTATGCAGCTCATAACTAAGAAAAATTATATTCCTGTTGTGTGTATCGTATACACTTGCTGGGTTCTTTTTAAACTGATTTCAGAAGAATTTGTTTATCATATGAAGGATACTCATTATGTCAGCAATCTAATATGGGCATTTATTCTGGTTGCCCTTGGGATTGCATTGCTGGGACTTAGTGCCTTATGTTCTGAGTGGCCGTTATGGCTGATAATTCTGATGCAGTATGGGATTCTGCTGGCAGTTGTTATGGGAAGTACATGGATTGAGGGACATTTTACAGAATTGGCCAGTACAGCATACCGGGATGAGTTCCGCAGTGTGAGTATTCCCTTTGCAGTGATTGCTGTTATTTATTACTGGAAAAGTTACCACGAATTAAAAAAATCCAATGAGATTCTGGATGAGCTGAATGGAGAGAAAGAGGAATAAGTGTCAAAGGAGAAGAATGATGCCGCAGCATATTATTGTAACAGAGTATAATCCTGACTGGCCTCAGATGTTTCAGCAGGAGATGAAGAAAATAGAAAGGATTCTGGGTGATAACTGTGTTGCCGTCTGTCATATCGGAAGCACCTCAGTTCCCGGCCTGGCGGCCAAGCCGATTATAGATATGATGCCGATTGTGAAGGAGCTGGCGGCGGCAGATGCCGTTTCCGCAGAATTTGAAAAGATCGGCTACGAATATCTGGGAGAGTTCGGGATTCCCGGCCGGCGGTATCTGCGCAAAGGCGGGGATGAGC